>CAKQSI010000043.1 GCA_934272745.1 uncultured Clostridia bacterium
GATTTTTGCGCGTTTTTCGTTTACTTTTCCGTGCTTTTTCGTCCGCTTTCCGGACGTTTCGTTTTTTACTTTGCGCCGGCTTTCCTGCTTTTTGCATCTGCTTTCTGCTTTTTGCGCCGGAAATTCTGTTTTCGACTGTTTGTTACGGCGGGATACTCGCCGTCTTGTGTCCAAAGCCCGTCGCAAACAGTGTCACAATTTCGCAGTTTTTGCACCGATTTTGCGGGTACGTACCCCCGTTTTCGGGAACGCGGACAATTTTAAGCGCGCCCGTCCGCCGCCGACTTTTCTTGCTTCGCCGCACCTTTGCACCGCCGATTCCTCTTGCACTGTCGCACCTCTCCGCTACCGATTCCCCTTACTCTACCGCCCTCTTCCCGCCGCGGTTTTACCCGAAATTTACTCTTCCTTTTTCCCGCCCTTCGGGCTTTTGGGCGCGTAAAAGGAAGCGGGCTTGTCCGTTCCGCGCAATCTCCTTACGGCGTTGAACGCCGCAAGCAGCAGCAAAAATCCGCCGAAACACCGCCGTAGCAGCCGGTCGGTCACTTTCCGCATAAAAAACGCGCCGAGCGCCGAAAAAATAACCCCCGGCAACACGAGCGGCAGCGCCCCTTTATAGTCCACCAGCCCGTTTTTGGTATGCACGAACAGCGCCGCCCCCGCCATGGGCAAAAAGGCGACCAGATTGATCGCCTGCGCCTGCTTTTGCGTGAACCCCAGAAAAAGCGTCAGAACGGGAATCAACAGCGTGCCGCCGCCCATCCCCATACCGCCGAACGCGCCGCCGACGATTCCGGCTAAAATACAGAAAAAGGTCTTCATTCCTCTCCTCCTTCGTTGAAAAAATTTTTACCTTAAAGCGCTTCTGCGCCTGCGTTCCGCCCGCTTTTCGCCCGAACACGGCTTGTCCGCTTTTCGCCCGAACCCGCGCCCGGATTTTGTCCCGAAACTGCCGTGCGGGTTTCAGAAAAACCGCCGCGCAAGTCCCCGAACGGCAAACGCACGGGTTCCGCCAAACGATAAATCGCTTCAGCCGAACAGCAGATACGCGCCGGAAAGCGCCATCGCTGCGGTAAAGATCCAGAAAACCAGCTTTTCCGGTACTTTTTTTAGCAGCAACGCACCCATAAATCCGCCCAAAACCACGCCCGCCGCCGTAAAGGCGCCGAGTTTTCCCGGAAAGGCGCCGAACGTAGCATAAATCAACCCGCTGACTGCGGAAAGGGGCAAAATCAAAAAAATCGCCGTCGCGTGCGCGGTTTTCTGCGGCATTTTCAGCCCGGAAGCGAGCAGCGGCACGGCAACCATTCCGCCGCCTCCGCCGAAAAACCCGTTGCAGATCCCGACCAGCGAACCGAAAAAACGCACGCGCCTTTTTTGCTTTTTTCTCTCAGAATTTTCGCTCATATATAAATAGTTTGGAAATAATTCAAAAAATAATCGCAAAACGTCAAGTTTTTTCTTTATTTTTATTGCTTTTTGCAGCGTTTTGTATTACAATAGAAAATGCTTAGCAAAATTTACTTTTTATAGGTGAAATGTATGACGAACAAAGCAAACAGAACCAGACTGCAAGTCCTTCTTTGCGTGGTGATCGCATTGATGGTTGCATTCTCCCTTGCCGTTACCGGCTGTAAAGGCAACGGCAACGCTAAACCGAGCGCTTCGGCTTCCGCTTCTGTGGATACCAATCCGAGAGGGTTGACCATCCTCAACGGCGATTTTGAAAGAATCACGACCTCTGCCGAAGAAACCAAGTACCCCGTCACGTCGGTACCCAGTTTCACCAAGTCTTACGACTACGGCTTCTCTTCCAGTTCCGGAAAGGCGCCCGACAAGACTTCCAAAGGCAAAAGCGGCGTTGTGGATCTTTCCAAAGATTTCGGCGATAACAGCGACATCGGTCTTGCCACCGCGAAAAATCCGGGCTACTGCCCCGACGTGAAGGACAAGACGGACGACCTCGGCACGCACGCGCTGATGATTCATAACGGCGAACCGACCGCGCTCCGCTTTACCACCTCTTCTTCGTTCTCTCTCGCGGCAAACACTTACGCGAAAGTCTCCGTCTGGGTCTACACGACGGATATCGAAAACTACGAAGGCAAGACGGCGGAACAGGGTTCGGCGTTCGGCGCCAATATTACGGTCAGCGGTTCGAGCAACACGTTCGACCCCGTTTCCATTCGCAACATCAACACTTTCGGCGAATGGAAACAGTACACCGTCTATCTCGCCGGTTCGGATTTTGAATCCAACTCGGTTTATTTCGCGCTGGGTCTTGGCAAAGGCACCTCCTCCAACTACGCGGAATACGTTAAAGGTTACGCCTTCTTCGACGAACTGCTGGTGGAATACGTGAGTGAAGCCGACTACCTAGCCGCGGAAAAAAACGCGACCGTTGCCTCGAAGCACCTTTCCGGCGAACACGAAATTATCGACCTTTCCAAGGACGAAGTTGCGGCAAAGAACATCGCCGTCAACTTTAAAGCCGCCGCGAAAGAAGAAGTTCTTTCTGGCGGCGTGACCGTTTCCAAGATTCCCTCTGCCGTGACCGAAGTTCCCGAAGATACCGCAGGCAAGAAAGGTCTCGTGACACTGGACGAAGCCAAAGCGGTCGACGCTTCCGCGTTTGAAAACTTCCCGTTTGCCGGTTCTTCCAAACTTCTGATGATCGAAAACAAGATCGCCACCAGCTATCAGGCTCTTTCCGCGGACAGAACCGTCCCCGCCAACAGCTGCAAACTGATCTCGGTCTACGTCAAGACCTCGTCCATCGTAGGTTCCACGGGCGCCGGCGTCTCCCTCATCACCAAGGGAGCAAACGGCGTTTCCGACCCCGCGAAGTACGTTTACAATTCCTTTGCCAACATCGACACGTCGAAGACCGATCACAGCAGCGAAAAGAATTACTTCCTCGACGGCTGGACGAAATACAACTTCTTCGTTAAAAACGCGACCGGCTACGATATGACCGTGGCGGTGCGCTTTACCTTAGGCCCCACCGACGTCAGCAACCTCGGTTCGCTGGACATGACCCGCGGCTGGGCAGCCTTTACCGAAGTGTTCGACACCGACATCTCGGCGGCGCAGTACTCCTCCGCTTCCACTTCTGCTTCCACGAACAAGAAAGTGGATCTGTACTATGGCAGTTATAAAGTAGACTACGCGGGCGGTTTCGATACCCGCTACGCGAACGACACCGTCGATTATAAGACCCAACCCGCGATTCCTTCGTCCTGGACGGCGATTTCCGGCGCAAGCAAAGCGGTGGGCGGCGATAAGGCGTTCTCGAAAGAAAACGTCACCGCCGGTCTCGTCAACTCCGCTTATTTCGACGCGTACGGTCTTTCGGGCGTCACCCTTGCCGACTGGTACAACGCCGGCACCGTTGGCGACAACCCGCTGATGATTTACAACACCGACTACGCTTCGTTCGGTTACGCTTCCGCAGCCAAGACCCTTTCCGCGAACACCTCTTATCAGATCAGCGTCCGCGTGAAGGTAATCGGTGCCGAAGCCAAAGCGTACTTCTATCTCGCGAATTCCGACCTCAAGCTGGAAGATCCGTACGGCGTGAAGAACATCGAAATTCCCGCCAGCACGGTCAACGAAAAGTTTGACGGCAAGTTTGTGCTTTCCATCGGCAACACGACGGGCATGCACATGAACACCACGCCCGAACTGATCGACCTCGGCGACGGCTGGATGCTGCTGAGTTTCTACGTGACCACGGGCGACACGGCGATCACCTACCGCGCGGAAGTGTGGAACGGCGAAAGAATGGCGACTTCCAAAGAAACCGGCTATTCCAAGGGCTGCGTGTTCTTCCAGGATTTCGACCAGTCCACCGTCACTGCCGACAATATGAAACTGACCCGCGACGAATACCTTGACCACTACAACCTGACCAAGGAAAGTGAAAACGTCGTTTCTTACCTGCGCGAAAAACGCAAAAGCGACGCGGAAGATCCCACCGAAGAGATCGTATACGTCTCCACCGACTATGCGACCTTCATGGATTACACCGAACTCGACATTAAGGAAGAAGATTCGACCGACGACAGCACCGATAACAACGGTTCTTCCTGCAAGGCAAGTTTCAACTCCGCAATTCTCCTGTGGGCGTCCTCGCTGATCCTCGCGATCGCGCTGATCATCGTTCTCATCGTCCTCATCGTGAGATCGGCTAAGAACCGCCTGAAGAGAAAGGAAAAGACCAAACTCTCCGGCAAGTACGACCCCAAGAAGCGCGACGAACTGCACAAAAAACTGCGCGACGCCAAAGCAAAGCAGAATACGGCTCCCGCGGAAGACGCTAAGACGGAAGAAGTGAAAGACGAAACCGCCGATGCAGAAACTGCGAAACCCGCCGAAGCGCCGGCAGAAGCCGAAACGACCGAAACCGCAGACGAAGCGGAAACAGAACCGGCAGAAGCCCCCGCGGAAGAAACCGCTGAAACACCCGCGGAAAACGATGCAGCACCCGCTTCCGAAGAAAAGCCGGAAGATAACGGTGACAAACAAGAATAATCGGGAATGATCTTTCCCCCTTCCTGCAGGGCGCAGGGGTAGGCGCTTTCGCGTAAACCCCGCCCCGGCGGAAAGGAAATTTCTTCCTGTAAAATCCGTAACAATCGGGCGCGCCCGAGGGAAATCCCCTCGGGCGCGCCTTTTACGTTATCGCCACCGCGCACCCGACGTAAAAAAACGGCAGCGCGTTTTCTTTCCGGATTGCTTCCGATAGCGGCGCGGGACAACTCTGCCCCATAAAAGCCTGCCCGGCAGAAGTTTGCTCTGCAAAAGCCTGCCCGGCGTAAAAAGGCGCCGTGTCGTTCTGCCCCGCAGTCCGGCCGTATCGGTTCCCCGCGGCGGCGCTTTGCGGCAAATAGATTTTTCCGCCCCACTCCCTTGCCGCGACAAACGGATCTCCGTCCGCCCCCACGCGGCAAAAGCGGAGATTCCCCTCCGGCAGCGCCGCCCATTCTCCCCGCAAAAGAAAGCCCTTGCGCAGTCTTTTACAAAGTTCCCGGGCAGAAGTGCCGCAAAGCGGCGCAAGGTCGCTCACCGAAACGGTTTTTTCCGCACGGTACAGCAAAAACCGCCCGCTGCCCGGCAAATTCAAAGTGCCAAAACTGTTATTTTTTTCCATCTCTCTCTCCCGTTTTCAAAGCCTATCCGAAGGGCGTACCCCTCCGGTGCAAAAAGACGCGTAAAATATTCTACGCAAAACGCACCGCCTAAGGCAAATTTCCCAGCGCGAAAACGACGCTCACCGGCAGGTATTCTGCACGAACTTCCTTTCGCCGCCCGCAAAAGTTACCGCGCCGCCCGCAAAAACTTTTTTATATACGGCGCATCAGAAAACTTCTTTTCTTTTATATGCGCCGCGCAGGCGGAAAATGTGCTAACCCGTCCCTTTTCCGCATAGAATTTCGGTATGAAAACGCGAAAAATTTTGCCCACCGAAAATTCTATAAAAGGACGCCCGGCGCCGATCCTTGCCCGGTATTCCCGGAATTGTTTCCGGCACTCCGCGCAAAACGACTCCTTGCATTCTCCGCAAAACTCCGCCTCGTACCAAACGAAAAAAGCGGTTGGAGCGCCGTCCGTAAAACCCGCGCCCGCCCCCTCTGCACGGACAGTCGAAAAAACGTCGGCACCGCCCGAAAACCCCGCTTCGGCATTCACAAAAGTGGCGAAAGCAGTGTCCGAAAACCCCGCTTCGGCAATCGCCAAAGAAACGACAGCGGCGCACCCGAAACCCGCCCCAGCACTCTCCAAGGTTCCCCCGAAAACCGCCCCAACGTTCTCCAAGACTCCCGAAAACTCCACCCCCACGCTTGCCAAAAGCGCGGCGATGGCGGCTGCAACCGTCACTCTTCTTTCCATTGCGGAACGGTTTTTCGGCTTTTTGTACCGCGTGGTGCTTTCCCGCAAGTTGGGCGCGGAAGGCATGGGGCTGTATTACATTGCCCTTTCGGTCTTTGCGGTTTTCGTAACGGTAGCGGCTTCTGGCGTGCCGGTAACGGTATCGCGGCTGATGGTGCGCTTCCGGACGGAAGGAAACGAAAAAAAAGCGTCCGGCGTAGTGACGGCGGGCGTTTTAGTGGCGCTTTGCTACAGCATTCCTGCGGCAATCCTATTATTTTTATTGCGGAACTCCTTAGGTTTCCTGTTTACGGACGAACGCTGCGTGCTGCTTTTTATCTGCATGCTGCCGGGACTGATCGTCAACTCGGTCTACGCGGTGCTGCGCGGCGCGTTCTGGGGGGACGGGCGCTTTACCGCTTACGCCGTCATCGAACTCGTGGAAGAAATCGTCATGGTCGCCGTAGGAACGGTCGCCATATCCCTGACCGTCAGCCGCGGCAAGGGAGAAATTTCCGCAGCGGTCGCGGTGACCGTTTCCTACTTCGCTTCCTTTTTATTGGCAACGGCGCTGTATCTCGGGCGGGGCAGGCGGTTTACTTCCCCCAAAGGTACGCTGAAACCGCTGCTTTCCTCCGCGCTGCCCATTACGGGAATGCGCACCGCGGGGTCGTTTCTCAACTCTTTTATCGCGGTTCTGCTGCCCCTGCGGCTCATCGCCGCCGGACTTTCCCCCGAAAACGCGGTAAAAACCTACGCCGCGGCAAGCGCGATGGCAGTTCCCATTCTGTTTGCGCCGTCCACCATCATCGGTTCGGTTTCGCTGGTGATGGGTCCGCGCCTTTCCGGCGAATTTTACGGCAACAAAAAAAGCGCGCTGCGCACCACTGCCGAAACCTCGCTGAAAGCCGCTGTGCTACTTGCCTGCCTGATGATCCCCGCCGTATTCGTGGGCGGCGCCGACCTTTGCCTGCTGCTGTACCGGAACGGCGAGGCGGGCGCCTACGTCGAAAAATTTGCGCTGCTGCTCCTGCCTATGAGCCTTTCGATGATGACGACGGGAATCCTCAATTCCATGGGATACGAAAAGCATACCCTGCTGTTCTTTCTTTCGGGAAGCGCCGGCATGCTGCTATCGGTGTGGTTTTTGCCCAACGTGCTGGGCGCAGAAGCGCTCCTCGTCGGGTTTTCGCTCAGTTTTTCGGTCAGTGCGGCGCTTTCTCTTTGCTTCCTGCAAAAAAAATGCAGGGCGGCGGGACGCGTGCTTCCCTTTGCCCTGCAAAACGTCGCCGTTTTACTGCCGACGCTGTTTTTCGGTAGATGTATCCGGAATTTATCTGCCGCCCTGCCCCGTTTCCTCGCTATGAGCCTTGCAGTCACCGCGGCTTTCGTCTTTCAGATCGTGCTGCTCGCAGCGTTCGGCACCGTCCGCCTCTCCGCCTTCGGCAAGCGGAAACGCGCCGCCGTCTGAGTCCTCTTCTTCCGCCGTTCGCGCGCCGTACCCCGCGCGGAAAAGCGCTTTTACCAGCACGGGCGCCAGAACCCCGTACAGCACCGCCACGATCACGCTGCAAAGCACTCTCCAGGGCAGCATGGCAAGCACCGCGACCGAATAGTGCCAGATCAGCCCGTCGAGGTAGGTGATCACCGTGTTCAGTCCCGTAACGATTAAAGAACTGATAATGACGTAAACCAGCGTTTCGGTATTTTTCATATCGAAGCGCTTTTTCTTTGCAATCAGTCCCAGAAACAAGCCGCGGACGACCGCCGGAACCATCCAAAGCGCCGTGGTGTACCCCACGCCGTAATAATATACCTGATAGAAAAACGCGCCCAAGCCCCCTACGATCACGCCGTCCGCGGGTCCGAAGCAAAGCGCGGCTAAAACGATGGGCAGCGCGTCCAGCGTAAAGCGGAACGCGTTCGACACGTTGATCGAACAAAACGCGGCGAGAACGAAATACATGGCGACGAGCACCGCGTCGTACGCCAGCCGTCTGGTGGTAAATTTCTGCATAAAAAAACTCCTACTAATGGTATTAGCAGAGTTCCGGACAGAAAACATTATGCACGCTATAACATTTTACATTCGGATGCGCCGAAAAATCGCAAGGGACAAGCCCTTTTCGTACACAGTCAACATCCCGTTCTGTGTCACTTAACGCTTTTCGTACTACTCTTGCGGGGGAAGTATAGCACTTGCAACCGAGAAAAGCAAGCGGATTTCACATACTTTTTCGCTTTTGGAAAAATACTACGGATATGCTGATCATTTTTCTCCGCGCGACGATACTTTTCATCGTGCTGCTTGTGGTATTAAGAATGATGGGAAAGCGGCAGATCGGCGAAATGCAGCCTTTTGAACTGGTCATTACCCTGCTGATCGCGGAACTCGCCTGCATTCCCATGTCGGACATTTCCGTGCCGCTGCTTTACGGCGTGGTGTCGATTCTCGCGCTGTTCATTCTGCACCAGATCATTTCTCTGGCGGAAAACTTCGGCAACTTTTTCAAGCGCGCCGTCAGCGGAAAACCCTCCCTCGTCATCGGCAAAGACGGCATCGACTACGAGGAGTTGAAAAGAAACGATCTGGACGTGAGCGACGTAATGGAATCGCTGCGCGGTCTGGGATATTTTTCGCTTGCGGACGTTTCCTACGCCATTTTGGAAGCGGGCGGAAAGTTTTCCGCGCTGCCCGCAAAGACCTGCGTTTCCGCCCCGGAAAACGGCGAACCCGCCCTTTCCATGCTTTTGGTTGCGGACGGAAAACTCAACCATAAAAATCTCGATTTATTGCACCTTAACCGCGCGTTCGTGGAAGATATCCTTTCTTCCCACGGGGGAATAAAACTGAAAAACGTGCTTGCGCTGACCGTAGACTGCAACGGCAGTTGTTATCTGCAGGAAAAGCGCCGCCCGTACCGCCTGTTCCACGCGGACGTGAAGGAGGCAACGTGGTAAAAAACCTGATCTCTCTTCTTGCCGCAATCGCCGTTTTAGCGGGTCTGGGCGCCGCAGAACGCATCTATCTCGACCGCGCCTTTTCGGACGTCCAGACCCAACTTTCCGCCCTGTACGACAAAACCGTTGACCGGACCGCCACCGAAGAAGACGGCATGGCGCTGCAGGCGCTGTGGAACAAAGAAAAACGCGCGCTGCACATTTTTATTCCGCACGCCGATATCCGCGAAATGGATCTCTGGATTTCGGAAAGCGTCTACTATCTTGCCGGGCGCGATTTTAAAGAAGCGCGCGCCAAACTGGAAGTTTTAATCGACTACGCCGCCACCGTCCCCGACAACTATCGCTTTAAAATCGAAAATCTGCTGTAATGTAAGAGGGCTTTCCTTGCCGTGCCCGCCGATTAAAAACGGGAAGAACCTATTAAAAACGAAAAGAACGAATGCCCGCTGAAATTTCCGTAAACAGACCGTTCCTTCCATAAAGCGGCAAAGATATAAAAGCGCCCCGGGGCAGTTCCTGCCCCGGGACGCGATACTTTCATCAAAATAATTCGCCAGTGAAAGCGCTCGGCTAAAAACCGGAAACGCTTTAAAGAACCGGACCGTCCGAAAAGTCCGAAACGTTTCGCAAGACCGAGGACATCCGGCAAAAACCCGTACGCCCCGAAAAATCCGCACCGTGCGACAAAATCCTATACCCTAGCGAAAAACTCCGCAAAGCCGAACCGCGCAGCAAAAATTTCTGCGCCTCCGGAAAAGACGTCGCCGCCGAAAAGCGCCGGATTCCGCCCGTCCGTCATACAAGAAACCTTACTTTTCTTCGGCTTCCTGTTCTTCCTTGATCTTTTCTTCGGCGGTCTTTTTATCGGCTTCGGTGTACTTGCCGACCAGTTCGCCCTTGATCTCTTCCGCGGTCAGATCGGCGCGGAAAATGTAGTGCAGACCGTAGGTGCTGTCGCCGTAGTAGATGTCGTTGCCGACAAATTCGGGCTTATACCAGGAGGTATTGTAGTAGTTTTCGGTGATGACTTTCAGGTCTTTCGCCGCAACGTCGCGATCGGTCAGAGCCGCGCGCACAAAATCGTCGCCCGTGGAGAAGTAAACGTAGCCGCCTTCGATCGAAACCAGCGTCGTCGTGGTGCTGGTGGTGATGCGCACGGGCAGATCCTCGCCGTATTGCTGCAGCATCAGACCGTAAGTGGTGTCGGAATAAACGTAGCCGACGGGCTTACCCGCGTCGTCAAATCCCGCGAACAGCGAGGACGAGAAGTTGGCGTCTTTCGCGCTCAGTTTGAACGCCTTTTCTTCGGCGTTCTTCACGGCGTCCGCCGTAACGTCGGTATCTTTCAGGACGTAGCCGCCGCGGAAAGTGGTGTTATCTACGTAAGAAGCGGTGTAAATCAAAGCGCCTTTCATGTGCGATTTGAGGGTGAACACCAGACCGGTAGAAGACGCCGCTTCACCGTTCACGGTCTTGGGAACGCCGCTTAAAACTTCGACGGGATCACCGCCCTTAAAGGACAGTTTATACGCTTTGTTATAACTTGCCGTGACGTCGTTGTCCTTGTCCAGATCGACCAGTTTGGTGTAGTACACGCTGTCGTATCCTTCGTCCGTAGAGAAGGTATAACCCGAAACGGCTTCTGCAATGACGGTGGATTTTTTGGTATCGAAGTTGTACGAAACGAGGTTTTTGCTGCTCGATTCGTAGTACGCGAGATACACGGTGCCGTCAATTTCCGCATAGCGGTAGGGCGTCGCGTTGGAAGAAGTGTACAGCGCGGTTTCGGTCGCCGTACCGTCCAGTTTCGTGCGGCAGAAGTCGAGATAGGAAGACTGCACTTCGCCGTTTTTATCCTTGTTGGCGTTGGGGGTAGCGTAGTAGATCCATTCCCCGAAAATATAGATGCCCGCGGTCTTGTCCCCCGCGACGACAGCCTTGGGAACGACCACTTTGGCTTCCGCCTTCAGATCGTTTTTATCGGCAACGACGATTGCGCCCTGCACGGGAGTACCGAAGGTGTTGTCCACCGTCGAATCGGCAACGCCGTTGATGAAATAAATATAATTGCCTTTTTCTACCAGAAAACCGCCGTTGTTTTTAACGGGATCGTCTTTGGATGCGCCGGGAACGGGTCCCCACTTGGTGCTTGCGCAGCCCGCAAACGCGAGCATTGCCATCGTCAGAACGGCGATCGCGGTCAATACTTTCTTTGCCATGAAAAACTCCTTATCTTTTTCTCCCGCCCGGAAGAAAAAAACACAATCGCTTCTGTTTTTCCCCAAACGGGCATAAGAATCAATATACTGTCTTATTATATAACAGAACGCAAAATTTAGCAATAGAATTTACGGATTTTTTTTATTTTTGCGGAGGAAAAAATGCAAAACACCGACTTCGGCGCCCTTTTCGGGCAATTAAAACGGCTGTTTACTCCGGCAAACGACGAAAAGACGGACGCGGCGGCACAAAATATGGCGGATACTTCCCCTTCCGCGCCCCCTTCGCAAGGGGATCCGGACAGAAAAGCCGCCGGCGGCGTGCAGCAAAACCCCGCGGGCGGCACTGCGCCCTTTTCCCCTGCGGAACCCTTCACCGTCAAGGCGGAAGCCTTTTTTATGAGTCACGACAAAATTTCCCGCAGAATCGACGAGAGGGCAAGACAAGCCGCGGGCGAACCGCCGAAAACGACGATTCTCGAACCCAAGCCGCCGGCAAAAGTCCCGGCGCCCGCAAACGAGGCGAAGAGGCTGCAAACCGCGGCTGCCGGACTTCTGACCGCCGCCCGCGTGCAGAATCCGGACGAAAGAGCCGCGACAACCGCCCGGCAACCCGCGGCGGACAAAACCCTGCTATCCGCAGCGAACAAAACCGCGACCGCCGCCGGCAAGCCGGAGTACGCGCAATCGCCCATACCCGCCGCCGCGGCAACAAACCGGACTTTTCGACCGTCAATGCAAGCCGCCCCGGCGCCCGGAACAGCCGAGCGGGCGGAAAAACGAACAAAGCCGCGGTCGGAAAGCGCGCCCGACTATTTTGCCCTGCCCCTTTTCCCGCCCTCTTTTCCGGAAGCCCCAACCGCACAAGACGACGCGGCGCCCCCGCAAAGCGAGGAATAAACTGCCGGGTAGTCCGGTTGAATTAAGGGATATTGCCGGGCAAGCCGGGTCGCGCTAAGTTTTGAGCCGGTCTTAAAAACGAGATATCGTAACGAAATATAAAAACGAGATATAAAAACGGGGTCCTTCGATAAAATACTACAAAAAGATAAAAACCGCAATATTGAATTATCGGGATTTCATTCGCCATTTCTGACGAAATTATGAGATATCAATATAAAAGACAGGCGCGCCCGCGGCAATCTTGCCGCGGGCGCGCCCTTTTATTTTCAACTTTCTATAAGTGCCGCGCTTTAAACGCAAAGCCGTTTTCTATCAACGCCAAACCTTTCGGTTATTCCGCAAACTTCAGCGCTTCGACCATGTTGATCTTGCGGTTCTTGCGCGCGACGAAGAAACTGACGATCAAAGAAACGCCCAGCGTCAGCAGAATGCTGACCGAGTAAGTAAGCGGACCCAGCACCAGTTTCAGTTCGTATTCCGAAGCCAAGGTGACGATCAGCACCTGCAACACGCCCACCCCGCAGGGAAGCCCCAAAAGGACGCCCAGAACGCTCAGCCACAGGTTCTGCCCGATGAGTAGCCCCGCGATCTTGCGGTTATCGAAGCCCACGACCTTCAACGTCGCCATCTCGCGCGAGCGTTCGATATAACTCATCACGCCGAGGTTATACAGCACCACCACGCCGAGGACGAGCGCCGCCACGATCAGAAGAAGCACCATCAGGTTCATGATCTCCATAAAACTGTCGTAGGTGTCCAGAATCTGCTGTTTTTCCTGCATGGCGGAAACCAAACCCGCGCTTCCCGCAGGGAGAAGCGCCGACGTTTCTTCCGCGTTCTTCGGCGAATAGACCGCGCCGATCTGGTACGGAATGCCCGCCTCGCCGTAACTATCCGCATATTTGTCGGTCACAACGATGTTTTCCACCATGGTGGAACGCAGAATGCCGACGACCGGCAGGCGGTAGGTCCGGTCGGAACCGTAGGGCGAAAACTCGATGACGTCCCCCACTTTATAGCGGTCGGCAAGCCGCAGGCAGATATACGCGCCCTCGTCCGATAAAGTCACACGGTCGTTTTTCTTGTTTAAAAACCGCACCATGTCGTTTTCCACGTGCCAGACTTCGAGGACGACGGTCTTGCCGTCCGCCTTGCCGGAAACGGAGGCGTTCCAGTCGCCGCCCACGGCGGTTGCCATGGAAGCGGCTTGCACATTCTGCGCCTTTTCGGAAAGGACGATTTTGGTTTCGTAATGGTTGACTTCGTCCCCGATGACGTCCATAAAACCGCCCATGGTGTCTTTCATTCCCAGTCCGCCGACGATCAGGATCATACAGCCGATCACGCCGAACAGCGTCATGAACGAACGCGCTTTGTGCCGCATGCAGTCGCGCAGGTTCCATCGCGTGCCGAAGGACATTTTGTTGAACGCTTTGGTCTTTTCGATGAGCATGGGGCGCATCTTTTTGGGTGCATACGGACGGAGCGCGTCCGCAGCCGACCCTTTCATCATTTTCTTGACCGAAAGGAAACTGATCCCCGTCATAAACAGCACGGTTAAAATTCCTACCGGAATACAGAAGCCGGGCATGTACAACTTCCATTCGGGCATATCGAAATAAGTACCCATGGTGCCGTGCGGGTTCATCACCAGGTAGGCGATCAGATAACCGATCCCCGTCCCCAAAAGAAGACCCAAGACGCCGATAAACAAGCCGTAACCGGAGTAGTGCGCCAGAATTTTGCCGTTCTGGAAGCCCAGCGCTTTCAGCGTGCCGATCTGCGTTTTTTCGCTGGCGGCGATACGGTGCATGGTGGTGACCATGGTGAGAACGGCGATTAAAAGGAACATCACGGGCAGAATGGCGCCCATGGACTTGCCTTCCTCGATCTCGCTCTGCGCGGCGGAATAAGAAGCGGTTTCTTCTTTCCCGAGCAGCAGCGCGTTGAAACCCAGCGCGCGTTCGGTCATTTCCTCCAGTTTTTCTTTCGACCGTTCGGACTGGAAACAGATATAAGGATACGGCACGGTGAGGTTGGTGCCGTGCGCCTCGTTGAACGCGGAAAGTGCGTTTTCGATCGTGACGGGGGAAACGAACGCGAATCCGAAAGCGGAAGCGTCCGGCATCAGTTGCGTTTCGCCCGAGGTGCAGACGAGGTATTCGCCGCTTTTTCCAAGACCCATGACCGGCGCTTCTATGGTCAAGCCGTTATAGACCACCGCCAGCGTGTCGCCCACTTTGATATTATTTTCTTCCGCGTACTTGTCCCACAGCCAGAACCCGGGGAAGTTTTCGCAGTATTCCTGACCGGAAGTCAGGTAAAATCCTTTGACGAAGCCGCCCTCTTCGCACCACAGCGAAAGGCTGTTTTTGCTGTCTTTGACGCCGACGCTGACCTTTAACACGCGGTGCGCGAACACGCCGTAGGATTCCATATCGTGGATATTCTGCACGTCTTCTGCCGAAAATCCCCGTTCGCTGACCAGCCGCCACTGGAAATAATCGGTCTTTGTGAAAAAGTTATCAGTGTTTTTTTTGATGCTGTACCATTCCATATGGAAGCCGATAAACACACCGATCCCGATCGCGACCATGACGATCATGGAAATGAACTGCGCTTTATATTTCCATGCCGTCCGGAATAATTTTTTAAGTAACATAATTTTTTGCTCCTGCTGTCTTTACGGACTGATTTTGCTTTGTTTGCTGCCCGTTTTATTTGCGGGCTTGCCCTTTTCCCCTTACCGGGCGCCCGGCGCTTTTTGCGGGGCGCCCGTTTTCTTTGTCGGTTGCCCGTGCTGCCGGTCGCTTTTGGGTTCGCCCGATCGCCGGTTACCAGTCCACTTCGTCCGCCGAAAGGGGATTTGCCTGTTCTTCTACCGAACGGATCTTGCCGTTTTTGACCCGAACGACGACGTCCGCCATTCTGGCGATATTTTGGTTGTGCGTAACGATAATAATAGTTTTGTTGTAATTCCGCGCCATGGAAAGGAGCAACTTTAGTACCAGAACGCCGGTTTTGGAATCCAGCGCGCCCGTCGGTTCGTCGCAAAGCAGAATTTCGGGGTTTTTGGCAAGCGCACGCGCAATGGAAACGCGCTGCTGTTCCCCGCCCGAAAGTTCCGCGGGGAAGTTGTTTTTGTGGTCGGCAAGCCCCACTTCTTCGATCATTTTACCGGGAGAAAGGGCGTTTTTCGCGATCTCTTTTACAAGCGCCACGTTTTCGTAAACGGTCAGCGTGGGGATCAGGTTGTAAAACTGAAAGACGAACCCCACCGTTTCCGCACGATAAGAAGCAAGTTCCTTTTCGCTGAGTTTGGAAATGTCTTTGCCGTTCACCGTCACGGTGCCGGAGGTAGGACTGTCCAGCCCGCCCAAAAGGTTTAAAAGCGTACTTTTGCCCGCGCCGGACGGACCTAAGATGACGACGAATTTCCCCGCCTCCAGCGAAAGATCCACGTCGTCCAGCGCCTTTAATTCATGATCGCCGCTCCGGTACACGCGGCTCACGTTTTTTAAGTTTACGATTTCCATATGTTTTTCTCCTTATATCGGGAAAATTTTATTGCAGATTATTTCCGTGCGGCACCTTTCCGCTCGTCTTGGTCAGAACCTTTCCCCCGCGCGGGAACGCTGCGCTTTGCGGGGATCGGCGCAGGCTGCGCTGCGGTGGCTGCCGCTGCGCCGTTAATCAAAGAACGCGCGTTTATGTGTGGTTGACACTTCCGTTATCCCGGAAGCGCCGTTTTTGCGTCTGCCACAAACGCCGCGCTTCCCTGCGAACGCAAGCGCCGTTTTACATTCAGTTAGCATATGCTTACCAAGGTGCTTTAAAAAAATTCGCTCGGGCAGTTTCAGTTAGCCTTTGCAAACTAAGAGTAGTATACGCCTGT
This sequence comes from uncultured Clostridia bacterium, assembly GCA_934272745.1. Lineage (GTDB taxonomy): Bacteria > Bacillota > Clostridia > Christensenellales > Borkfalkiaceae > SIG402. The sequence continues at coordinate 15,853 of CAKQSI010000043.1, forward strand.
TTTTGCCGAAAGTCAACGATTTTCAGCGCGAAATCCGCAATTTTTCACTGTTTCCGAAGAATTATCGTCTTGCAACAAAAATTGCCCGAGGCTGCCCAAACGGAGATAGCGCCTCTTGCAACAAAAATTGCCCGGAGGCTGCCGGGTATCCGGCAACCTCGGGGCGGAAACGCTATCGCCTTTCACGATCGGTTTATTTTTCCGGGCAAAGCGTATCGCCTTTCGCGATTTATTTATTTTTCCTCGGTGTTAAAAAATTTTGCGGGATTGACCTTTGCGCCCTTTTCGGTAACGGTCAGATGGACGTGCGGTCCTTCCTTAAACTCGTCGTACGCCGCGTCCGAAATGGTGCCGATCTTTTGCCCGGTGGTCACTTTATCGCCCGCCTTTACCGTCACTTCGTCCGCAAGCGAACCGTAAGAAACGGTCACGTCGTCGCCGGCTTTGATGGTGATCACCGTCCCCAGCGAAACGCTCTTTTCCACACTTTCTACCGTGCCGTCGCAAACCGCCAGACAGTCCTGCCCTTCTTCGCCCAAAAAGTCCATGCCCATATGTCCGTACCAGTAGCCGAGCGTTTTGGAAAAGCACAGTTCGTCTTCCGAAAACGCCATGCCGACCGTGCCGTTTTTGACCGGACTTTCAAACACCAGCACTTTGACGACCGGGCTGTCCGTGGAAGGTTTTACGGTCGGTTCGGGCGATCTTGAAGGTTCTACGCTGACAGTCGTCGAAGGTCTGGGGCGTTCCCCCTCTTCCACGGGGCGGGCGAGAACGAACGCCGTCGTGACGACCAGCGCGACGCAGCAGACGGCAAGAACGATTAAGTACCCTCTCCGCTTCATAAAGTAGACAAACTTTTCTTTGGATTCTTTCTTCATAATTTTGTGTTAAACCTCCTTGGTTTTGTGGTGCTATTTTTCCCCGCCTTGCGGGAATTATACTTGCCTTTCAAAAAAAATTTTTATCCCGAATTGCCAAAACCTTGCCTCCGTAGCGATCCCCGCCGTACGGCGAAGGAACCGGCGTAAAGCCGCGCCTATAACTCTCTGAATCCCGCGCGAACGGCGTGCGCACCGCTTGCCTTGCCGTAGCCGCGGCGTTCCCGCAGCGCCGCGCGGCACACACTTTTGCACGCGCCGCCCGGTTTTACCGCTTTAATACCCGCAGTACAGCACGGGGGAACCCACCGTTACTCTGCCGTCGATTTCCGCCACGACCAGATTGCACTTGCCGAAAAACAGCGTTTTTTCGTTGTGCAGTCCGGGCGCTAAGCAGTACCGCACGGCGCCGCCGTCCACGGTTTCGGTATAGACGACCGTTGCAAAAAGGCGGTTTACGGCTTCTTCCGCCGGCAGAACGCTTGCGGAAAAGCGCAGCGCCACCCCTTCCGCTCCGCGGGCAAGCGCCCAGAATTTCGCGCTGCCGCCCCCTTCCTCGGCGTAAAACCCGCCGGAATTGTACAGAGAAACCGATTTTGCGCCCGCGCCTTTCAGTTTTTCCAGTCCGTTTTGGGTTGCACAGAAAAAGAACCCCGCGGCAAAAACGACCGCGGATAAAAACAGCACGCAAAGCGCCGCCCCGGTCTTCAGCCGTAAAAAACGGAAATCGTTTTTCGTGCGCCGCGCGCCTTCGTTTCCGGACATAAAAAAACCTCCTTTCCTTTTCGGGAAAGAAGGTTCTCCGTTTCTGATGAATTTTATACCTGTTTTTTGTTTTTCGTGCGCCGGCTTTGATTCGCGCGCGGCGTCTACCCCGTGCGGAATCGTCTTTATTTTTGCGCGGCATTTTGTTTGCGTCTGCCGCTTTTAATCCTCTTGTGGCGGTTTTTGATTCCGCACGAACCAGCAGTTACGGACAAGCCTTCCGTGCGCAACCGCGCAAAACACCCCGCTTACGGACAAGCCTTCTGCGCGCGACCGCGCAAAACGCGCTTGGTTTTTCGCGAGTCGGTTTTTTAATTCCGCCCGCCGCTTATAAATGCCCGCCGCTTATAAATAAGGCACGACGTCGTTCAGCGACGGCAGCGCGAGATCGACGGTCAAGCCGCTTGCGGCGTACGCTTCCCGCGTGGCTTCCCCGGAGTAGACGAGGAGGGAGAAAAATCCGCTGTTGATGCCGAACTGCACGTCGGTGTTCAGCCTGTCGCCCGCCATTAAAATTTCCTCTTTTTTTAGTCCGAGAAAGTCTGCTACCGCTTCCCCCATGGCGGGGAAAGGCTTGCCGCAGATTTCGTCCGGTCTTCTCCCCGACGAGGCGCGGAACATTTCAAGAAAGGAACCGACGTCCGGCACCGAACAGCCGGGCGCGGGACAGACCATATCGGGATGCGTGGCGACGAAATAGGCGCCGCGGCAGAGTAATTCGTTCAACTTGCAGATTTTGGGATAATCCAGCGTGGTATCGTAGCCGAGGACGGCGACGTTCGCTTCTTCGGAAAGCGCGATGCCGGACGAAAGAAATTCTTCTTTCAGCGCGTCGGTGCCCACCAGATACACCTTTTCCCCCGGTTTATGCAGGGAAAGATAGCGCGCCGTCGCCATGCCGGAAGTGTAAATGCCGTCGTTTTCGCCGTAAATCCCCAGCCGCTCCAACTTTTCGCGATAGGTTTTTGCGCTGCGGCTGGAATTGTTGGTCAAAAAGACGATCCTTCTGCCGGAATCGCGAATGGCTTGCAGCGTGTTTTTCATATCGCCGATGAGGTGATCGCCTACGTAAACGGTGCCGTCCATATCCAAAAGAAAGCACTTGACTTTTTTGAGTTTTTCTTTGGCGGAAAGCGCCGCCTGCCCTTGCTTTGTCATACTTCAGTCGTCCTTTATCTGTGGTTATGTGCCGGCGGTTGCGTTCTCCGCGGCAAAAGTCCGCCGCTTGCGTGAAGCCCTATCCTTGCCCGCGGCAAAAGTCCGCCGCCCGTGTGAAGCCCTATCCTTGCCCGCGGCAAAAAGT
>CAKQSI010000044.1 GCA_934272745.1 uncultured Clostridia bacterium
ATCTTTACCAAAACCGCGAAGTAATCATTTGAAAAAGTAAATTTTGCACTGCGGCGTGCCGCGATGAAAGCGCGGCGCGCCGCAAAATGTCATACAGGGATTTTATTCGTTATCCTTAACAATCGGAAATCCTAATAATTTCAGCGGCGCCCGGCAATTTTGCCGGGCGCCGCTTTTATAATTCTTAAAAATGCAAACCTGTTTGTTATGCGCGAAAAGCCGTTCCGCACCGAAAATCAAAATCCCGAATATCCGGCAATCTCAAATTCCCGGAAACAGGCTTCCCTCTCCCCGGAAAACCCTCGGTCGGATTTCTAAAACAAAACTTTTTCTAACGGCAATCAGTTGTCGTAACGCAGTTCTGCCTTGATACGGCGCACGCCGCTGGAAGACGACTGTTCTTTCGTGATGACGAATCTGCCCAGTTCGCCCGTGTGCGAAGCGTGCGGACCGCCGCAGATTTCCTTGCTGTATTTGCCCATGGTATAAACTTTGACCTTTTCGCCGTACTTGCTTTCAAACAAACCGACGGCGCCGGCGGCTTTGGCGTCTGCAACGGTCATTTCTTCCATCGTAACGGGGACGTCTGCCTGAATGGCTTCGTTTACCAGATCTTCCACCGCCTTGACCTCTTCCTTGGTCATGGCGCGGTCGAAATTAAAGTCGAAGCGCAGGCGCTCGGAAGTGATGTTGCTGCCGCGCTGCTGACAATCGGGCGAAAGCACTTTTTTCAGCGCCGCGTGCAGCAGGTGGGTCGCGGTGTGCAGGCGGGTGGTCTGTTCCTGATTGTCGGCAAGACCGCACTTAAAGTGCTGTTCGCTGCCGGCGGCAGATTTCGCCTGATGTTCGGCAAAGCATTTTTCAAAGCCCGCGCGGTCTACCGTAAGTCCCTTTTCCTTGGCAAGTTCTTCGGTGATTTCCACAGGAAACCCGAACGTATCGTACAGGTGAAACGCGGTCACGCCGTCGATTTCGGCGCCGTTTAATCTGTTTACCGTGCGCTCGAATTCCTTCAGCCCGTTGGAAAGCGTGCGGGAGAATTTGTCCTCCTCCTTCTTCAGTTCGGTAAGGATCTTTTCGCGGTTTTCTACCAGTTCGGGATAGACGTCGCGATATTTTTCGACGTACACCGCGGCGATGTCGCCCAGGCTCCCTTCGGGAAGACCCAGATTTCTGCCATAGCGGACGGCGCGGCGGATAATTCTTCTTAACACGTAGCCCTGATCGACGTTGGAAGGCGTAATGCCCTTTCTGTCGCCCAGCATAAAGGTAGCGGTGCGGACGTGATCCAGCACGATGCGGAACGCCTTGTCGGTTTCCTCTCCCTCACCGTACTTTTTGCCGGTCATGGCTTCGATTTTTTCTTTCGCCAAAGCGAACAGGTCGGTTTCGTACACAGAGTTTTTGCCGGTCAGAATGCACAGCGTGCGTTCCAGCCCCATACCGGTATCGACGTTTCTCTGCTTTAAGGGTTCAAACCCGCCCTGCGCGTTTTTGAAATACTGCATAAAGACGTCGTTCCAGATCTCCAGATACTTGCCGCAGTCGCACGCGGGCGAACATTCGGGGCAGCACTTGGGCTTGCCGGTATCGATGAACATTTCGGTGTCCGGACCGCAAGGACCGGTGACGCCCGCAGGTCCCCACCAGTTATTCTCGCGCGGGAGGAAGAAAATACGATCCTTGGGAATGCCGTTCTTTTCCCAAAGGGCGGCGCTTTCTTCGTCGCGGGGCGCGGTTTCGTCCCCCGCAAACACGCTGACCGCCAGTTTTTCGACGGGAATACCCAGATATTTTTCGCTGGTCAGGAATTCATAACTCCAGGAAATGGCTTCGGTCTTGAAATAATCGCCCAGACTCCAGTTGCCCAGCATTTCAAAAAAGGTGCAGTGCGAATTGTCGCCCACTTCGTCGATATCGCCCGTGCGGACGCATTTCTGTACGTCGGTAAGGCGGGTGCCTTCCGGGTGCTTTTCGCCGAGAAGATAGGGCACCAGCGGGTGCATGCCCGCCGTGGTAAACAGCACCGTGGGGTCGTTTTCGGGAATCAGGGACGCGGACTGGATAATATGGTGTCCGTGCGCCTTGAAAAATCCGAGATACATAGAACGTAATTCTTCGGAACGTAACTCTTTCATATCTTTATCTCCTTGCATACGCCGGAAAGCCTTTTCCCCGGCGACAGATGAAACTGTTTTTGACGAATTTTTTGTGCTTGTTGAAACCGTTTTGCCGCAACTATCGGCAAGCGCGGGCTTTGTATTCCTTTATATTCTTTGTAACGCAAAATACTGCAGGCGCGGGGCTTTATATCCTTTATAATACAAAATACCGCAAACGCGGGGCTTTATTTTTTATCGCGGGGCTTCTTTCTGTTCTGTCATATTAAACCGCCTTAAACCGCCGCGCCAAGCGCCGGAAGATCAGATCTTTTCCAGCGTATAACCCTCTTTCGTGTCCTTTACGGTATAGCCTTTTTCCGTGATCTTGGCACGGAGTTCGTCCGAAAGGGCGTAATTTTTCTCCTTTTTGGCGGCAAGTCTGGCTTCTGCAAGGGCTTTGACCTCTTCGGGAACGGCTTCCTCTTTCTTTTCGGGGACGTAATCTTTCAACGACAAGCCGAACACTTCGTCCATTTTCAGCGCCTCGTCGTACACCGCGCGGGAAGCGGGTTCCTTCAGCATCGTCCAGAGAACGCCCAGCGCGCCCGGAATATTGAGGTCGTCCGTAATAAAGGAGCGGAATTCTTCGTGATATTTCGCGATGGTTTCGGGCGAAACCGCGTTCGTGCCGTTTTTATGACGATATACCGCTTCCAGAAGACGTTCGTAAGCGATTTTGGCGCCGTCCATGGCGGCGAACGTAAAGTTGAGCTTCTTGCGGTAATGGGTGTTCAGGCAGAAATAGCGGAAGCACAGGGGCGAATATCCCATCTTTTCGAGGTCGGCAACGGTATAGGTGTTGCCTAACTTTTTGCTCATTTTTCCGCCGTCAACGCACATAAATTCGCCGTGCATCCAGAACTTGGCGGGGTTTTTGCCCGTCACGCCAAAGCTTTGCGCGATCTCGTTTTCGTGGTGAATGGGAATGTGATCGACGCCGCCGGTATGAATATCGAACACTTCTCCGAGATATTTTTTGCTCATCGCGGAACATTCGATATGCCAGCCGGGATAACCCTTGCCCCACTTGCTGTCCCACTGCATGATGTGTTCTTTAGGGGCTTTTTTCCAGATAGCGAAGTCCGCCGGGTGGCGTTTTTCGCTGTTGACTTCTACCCGGGCGCCCGCCTGCTGATCTTCGAGATTGATGCCCGAAAGCTGACCGTAGCCGGGGAATTTGGAAATGTCGTAATAGATGCCGTCGCCGGTTTCGTAAGCGAAGCCGTTGTCGCACAGTTTATACACGAATTCCAGCATTTCGGGAATATGATCGGTTGCGCGCGGGGTGACCTCGGGCTTGCCGATATTCAGTTTTTTGAGATCGGTAAAGAATACGTCGGTATAATACGCCGCGATTTCGAGAGGGGACTTTTTTTGTTCCCTTGCGGCTTTTTCCATCTTGTCTTCTCCGTCGTCCGCGTCCGAAAGCAGGTGTCCGACGTCGGTAATATTCATGACGCCTTTCAGTCTATATCCTTCCTCTTTCAGCGTGCGGCGAAGCAGATCCATAAAAATATAGGTGCGCATATTGCCGATATGCGCATAGTTGTATACGGTAGGTCCGCACGAATACATGCGTACCGTCTTTCCGTCTATCGGCGTAAACTCCTCTTTTCCTCTCGTAAGCGTGTTATAAAACTTCATACGCCCTCCAAATTCTTAGCCGGAACGCTCCGGCAAAACGGTTTTTCCTCATCGGAAACCCCGCCAATGATTTTCCCCGTTTTACCGGTTATTTTTGCCCGTTTGTCCCCGATTTTACGCATACGTTATGCGTTTTCGGGAACATGGGGCGAAATCTTGCCGTTTTTCAAACGGTTTCGATCGTCCGTTTTCCGGACGGTTTCGGTTCCGTAGTTTTAAATGACCTCGATCCCCTGCGCTGCGATCTTTTCTTTCAGTCTTGCCGGGAAATTGTTGTCCGTCACCAGCACGTCGATGTCGCTGAGCGTCGCAAACGTGTACGGCATGACCTTGCCCACTTTGGACGTATCCAGCAGCATGATGACCTTTTTCACGCGGGAAAGCACTTTACTTTTGATTTCCGCTTCCGAAAACAGACCGCAACAGAAGTTGCCGTCGTCGGTAAACGCCGTCGCCGCCATAACCGCGGTATCGATGTTGATGCGTTCGATGTCCAGAAGCCCGGTCTTTCCCACTGTGGACATGTTGTTGCGGGAAACTTCGCCGCCGAACAGCGTGACCACGGGCATTTTTTTGCGCATCAGTTCCTGCGCGATGGCAATGCCGTTGGTGGAAATGAAAAAGTTGAGATCGGGCAATTCTTTGGCAAAATAAAGCGTAGTAGAACCGCTGTCCACGAAGATGGAACTGCCCGGTTCGACCAATCTTACCGCCTTTTCGGCGATCTGGCGCTTTTCCGCCACCTGAATGGCGGTACGCTGTACGTACATTTCTTCGGTTTTTTTAGAAAGTTCCTGAATGGAAACGGCGCCCCCGCGCACGCGGAGCAGCACGCCTGCTTCTTCCAGCGACAGCAGATCGCGGCGAAGCGTCATGGATGAAACCGAAGGAAAGCGTTCCTCCAGTTGTTCCAGCGACATTTTGCCGTTTTTTTCGATAAGTTCTTTAATGATTGCGATTCTGTTTTCCTTCATTCCTGCTCTTTGGCTACCTGCCGTAAAACTCCTTTTTTATCCTGCTTATCCTACCATACTCCGCGAAAAAAAGCAACTTAAAAACCACCCCAAAATGAAAAAAACGCACAAAAATAACAAAATAAAATTTCACAATCGGCGTTTCGTTTTTCGTTTTTTGGGGCGCGGAGCCTCCTTTTCATTAAATACGTTGAAGAAAGTTTCCGCCTATAGATTCCACTCCAACGCAGTTCATCCCTGAGTAAACCCTCCCCGCAAAAGAACCCGCCGCCCCGTTTTGCCACAAAAAGCCGCCTTTCCGGCAAAAAGAAACCCTGCTTCTTTCCGGGTGAAAAAAACTTTCGTTTTTTTTGTCAAAACGCTTGCAAAATCAAAACGCTTCCTGTAAACTCTAACAACAAACGAAAAAGTTTCCGCGCGCGACCATAACTATAACGGCCCGCCGCGGAGGAAGGTTTTATGAACACGTTCCGCTTCGGGCTGTCGGTATTCAAAAAATACCTGCCCATGGCAGCGCTCGACATGCTGCTATCGCTGATCGCAACCTATTTCGGTCTGTATTTTGCACGAGGGCAGCAGATGGTCATCGACTATGCCCTTTCCTCCACGCAACCCGAAACGCCCACCAGCGGTGTTTTGGGTCTTCTTGTGTCCGGAAAATTCGGCGCGCCCCGCACCGTGCAAATTCTGATCACCCTTTGCATCGCCTATTTTATCATTGTTTTTACCAAACACACCGTGGTCTATCTGGAATCGATCCTCCGTCAGCATTACGGCATTAAACTGGAGGGCGACTTCCGCAAAATGTCCATGCAGAAGCTGTACGACCAGAGCCAGCATCTGCTTTCTTCGTACAACGCGGGCGACCTGTACACCATTTTAAACTCGGATACCGTACAGTTTAAGGAACTGTTCTGCACCGTTTTGCCGTCGCTGTTTTCCAGCGTGGTGTGCTATCTGATGAGCATTTACTTTTTGGGCAGCGTTTCCCCCGTGCTGATGATCGCGCCCCTCATCGCCACCCCGCTTTACGCGATCGCGTCGTATACCTACGTCAAAAAAGCGCGCAGCCTTTCCACGGCGATCCGCGACGCTTCTTCCGACCTCAACATGGTGGTGCAGGAGAACATTCACGCAGTCCGCACCGTCCGCGCTTACGCGGAAGAAGCCAGAGAAATCGCCCGCTTTACCGATAAAAACACCAAAATGAACGAAGCGTTTATGAAAAACGTCAAAGCGCAGATCCGTTACGGCGTGCTGTTCAATACGCTGCGTTGGGGAACGTACATCGTTTCCACCGCGATCTCGGGCTATTACGCCATGAAAGGCGTCATTTCCATCGGGACGTTTACCTCGTTTATTTCTTACGTTTACATCATCATCAACTGTATCACGTCCCTCGTTTCGCTGCTGTTTCAGATGCAGCAATATATGGTCGCGGGCAGCCGTCTGGAAACTTTCGTTACCACCGGCAACCTGATCGACAGCCCGCAAAAGCCGCTGGAAATCAACGGTAACCCGAACATCGAAATCAAAAATATGACCGTTTCGGTGGATAGCGAAGTGCTTCTGGACGATATTTCGGTTTCGATCCCCTACGGCAAAAAATTGGGGATTATGGGGGTTACGGGCAGCGGCAAAACCGTCTTACTTAAAACCCTTTCCCGCTTTTTCGACCCCACGAAAGGCTGTATTACCATCAACGATCAAGATCTCCGCCTGCTTTCGGTAGAAGACGTGCGGCGGACGTTCTCGTTCGTTTTTCAGGACGTATTCCTGTTTTCGGATACGGTGAAAGACAATATCGCCTTTTACGATCCGGACGCGCCCGATAAAGACGCCCGCGTGAAGGAATGTGCAATCGTTGCGCAGGCAGACGATTTTATTTCGCAGATGGAAGACGGCTACGACACGGTCATCGGCGAACGCGGCGTCGGCGTTTCCGGCGGGCAGAAGCAGCGCATTTCCATTGCGCGCGCCCTGTATAAAAAAGCGCCCGTACTGATTTTAGACGACGCTTCTTCCGCGCTCGATATGGAAACCGAACGGCACCTTTCGGCGGCGATCGACGACTATATGCACGGGCATACGGTCATCATTGCGGCGCACCGCGCTTCCTCTGTGGCGCATTGCGACGAAATTTTGTTCCTCGACCGGGGCAAGATCGTCGAACGCGGCACGCACGAGGAACTGATGGCGAAAAAAGGAAGATATTACGAAATTACCCTTTCGCAGTCGGCAAAGTCCGCGGAGGAACGGTTATGAAGCGCAACACCTACAACGTAGACGAAGAACTCAAGAAAAAGTTCAACCTGCGCTACCTGATGCGCATACTGAAATACGCGCTCCCCTACAAGGCGGCGTTCATTTCGGCGTTTGTCACCGTCCTCATCATCGTCGCGCTGTCCATGGTTCGCCCGTATATCAACGGCTATATTATCGACGAACTCATTCCCACGCAGAACAAAGGCGCTTTCTTCTGGATCATCGCCGTATTGACCGCCATCTGCACGGCGGAAATTTTAGGATCGTTTTTTCAGTCCGCCGTCCTCAACAAAGCCGGTTATAAAATCGTCTATCAGATCCGCAGCGACGTTTTCAGCGTATTGCAGGATCTGGATTTCGACTTTTACGACAACCGCCCCGCGGGAAAGATCGTCGTCCGCGCCACCTCGTACGTAGACGAACTGGCAAACTTTTTTGCCGGATATTTAGTCAATATGCTGGTCAACGTACTGAAACTGTTCATTCTTACCGCGTTCATTTTTATGTACGAAGCGCACCTTGCCGTTGTCGTCATATGCACTATCGTTCCCATTTTTATTTTAATCAGCGTGCTGAGAAAGCTGCTTTCCGTAAGATTGTTCCGCCTGCGCAACGCGGACAGCAACCGGGCGGCGTTCATCACCGAAAACATCACCGGACACGTTGTGGTAAAATCCTTCAACCGCAAGGAAAAAAATATGTCCGTCTACATGGACGACGTGTTTGAAACCACAAAAAAGCGCTGGATGAGTTTTGTGCGCGTCAACAGCATTTTCGGTCCCGGACTGGAACTGATGTGGAACATGGGTACGATTGCGATTCTGGCGACCTCTTTCTTCCTGATTGAAAACGCTGCCGTAGGCTTGACGCTTGGCACCGTAGTCGCGTTTATGTCGTATGCCGGAATGTTTTCGGAACCCATTACGGTCATTTCCGGCGCGTTTCAGCAACTTTCCAACGTATCCTCTTACGTCGAACGAATTTTCGAATTGTTGGATACGGTTCCCAAAATCAGAAACAAAGAGGGCGCGGAAGACATCGGTTATGTGAAGGGCGAAGTCGCCTTTCACGACGTCACGTTCTCCTACGACGGCGATACGAATATTCTGGAACACTTCGATTTTACCGCTTCTCCCGGCGAATCGGTAGCCCTCGTCGGTGCGACCGGCGCGGGAAAAACCACCGTGGTCAGCCTGATCAACCGCTTTTACGACGTGACGGGGGGCTCGGTCACCATCGACGGCAAAGACGTGCGCGACGTAACGCTGCATTCTTTACGCAGCGCGGTGGGCGTTATGCTGCAGGACAGTTTTATTTTCCGCGGCAGCGTGATCGAAAATATCCGCTACGGCAGACCGGACGCCTCCGACGAAGAGTGTATCGCGGCTGCAAAGACCATTCACGCCGACGAGTTTATCGAAAAACTCCCCCGCGGCTATTACACCCGCCTTTCCGAAAACGGCGACGGGCTTTCGCAAGGGGAAAAGCAACTCATCAACTTTGCGCGCATTATCCTGAAAAACCCCTCCGTTCTTATCTTGGACGAGGCGACCAGCAGCATCGACACCGATACCGAGAAAAAGATTCAGGAAGCGCTTTCCACCGTCCTCAAGGGGCGCACGAGTTTTATCATTGCGCACCGCCTTTCCACTATCAAAAACTGCGACCAGATTTTGTATATCGGAAACAAAGGCATTTTGGAACGCGGCACACACGAGGAACTGTTGGAAAAGAACGGCTACTATGCCGAACTGACCGCCGCGCATTGAGCCGCGGGCGCAGAAGTCGGCGGGCGCATGAAACCTGCGGAATTGCAGCGGGCGCGCATTGCAGCGCAAAACCGGCAGACAAGTTCATTCCGCCGCCGCACACTAAGCCGGCGCCGATATCAAATTCTGCCGGGGCAGAAAAACAATTCTTACAGAGCAAAAGAGGCGGCGATTGTCAAAAAAAGCGACGATCCGCCCCTTTCCTTTTCCCGAAATTCGGTTTTTCTCTTGAAAAACGTTGCATTTTGACGCATTTTGATTTATAATAGAATTTGTATACGGGCGCAAAAAACGAACCATTCGCAGGATACCGGTTTTTCGCCCGGACGAAGCAAAAAACCAAGAAAAAAGGAAGTATTTTTCTATGTTAGATACCAGATTTATCGTAGATAACGCCGATTTCGTTAAAGAAAAGATGGCGATGCGCAGCGGCACATACGACGTGGACGCCGTAGTGAACGCGGACGCCAAACGCCGCGCCGTTTTGAAAGAGGTAGAGGATTTAAAGGCAAAACGCAACGCCGTCACCAAAGAGATCGAACAAAAAAAACGCAATAAAGAAAATGCGGACGATCAGATCGCCGAAATGCGCCGCGAGAACGAGAAAATCAAGGAACTCGACGGCAAACTGGCAGAGATCGAATCCGAACTTTTAGACGCCGCGATGGCGATCCCCAACATCACGGACGAAACCGTGCCTTTCGGCAAGGACGACAACGACAACGTGACGCAGAGAAAGTGGGGCACCCCGCGCGAATTCGATTTTGCATTCAAGGCACATTGGGATCTGGGTACTTCCCTGAATATTCTGGATTTTGACCGCGGAACCAAAATTTCCGGCTCCCGGTTTACCGTTTATCGCGGGCTGGGCGCCAAGCTGGAACGCGCGGTTTACAACTTTATGCTGAACACCCACACTTCGCGCGGGTATACCGAAATTTTCCCGCCCTTTCTGGTCAATCGCGACAGCATGAAAGGTACCGGGCAGCTGCCGAAGTTTGAAGACGACATGTACGGTATCCGCAACACCGATCTGTACCTGATTCCGACGGCGGAAGTCCCCGTGACCAACCTGCACCGCGGCGAAATTCTGAACGAAAGCGACCTGACCATTTCGTACTGCGCGTACTCGGCTTGCTTCCGCGGCGAAGCGGGCAGCGCCGGCAGAGATACGAGAGGGATCATTCGGCAGCATCAGTTCAACAAAGTCGAACTGGTCAAGTTTACCAGACCGGAAGACAGCGTAAAGGAACACGAAAAACTGACGAACGACGCCGAATATATTCTGCAGCAGTTAGGTCTGCCCTACCGCGTGCAGTTGCTTTGCTCGGGCGATACGGGCTTCTCCTCCTCCAAGACCTACGATCTGGAAGTGTGGCTGCCCAGTTACGGCAGATACGTCGAAATTTCGTCCTGTTCCAACTTTAAGGACTTCCAGGCGCGCCGCGCCAACATCAAGTACCGCCCGAAGGAAGGCGGAAAGCCGCAGTTTGTGCACACCTTAAACGGCAGCGGTCTTGCCGTGGGCAGAACGGTTGCCGCCATTCTGGAAAACTATCAGAATGCCGACGGTTCGGTCACCGTACCCGAAGCGCTCCGTCCGTTTATGGGCTGCGACGTGATTCGCTAAAGTTTTTGCGGGTTTTTGACTGCGTTGTCGGAACGTCACGCAGGAACGAACGATGGCAGAACGCATGCTTCTTTCGCAACTCCGATTTTTAAGACGACACAAAAACAGCAGTAGTTCATTTCATATTGCCACAAGAAGCGACCGTTGATTCCCGGATTGATTTGTGAAACTGGAGCCGAGCATCGAGCCTACGCCGTCTGTCGGAAATACCCGGATTGATTTGTGAAACCCCATTTTAACGTGAGATAGAAAGATAGAAAAAGGGCGGCGCCCGCAGGAAAACCTGCGGGCGCCGCCCTTTTCATAAAATAATTTGAAGGAAGTCCCCCGTGCGGAAGTTTACCTTCCGCACGGGAAACGGGAAGTGCTTTACGGTACGATCCTTACAGCGAGAACCCTTCGCAGGTAGCGGTACCGCCGTTAATCGAGAATAGACCGTTACTGCTTTGGATGCCATTCGTCAAAATGGTAATTTTGTTGCCTTCCACCTTTGCAGTAATGATCTTGCCTGCATACTTGCTGACATCAGTATGAGCGTCCGTTATGGTCATCGTCAGCGTACTACTCGAAGTATCGAAAGTCGCGGTAAAGTCAAACCACCAATTGCTGCCCAACGTCAATCTGCCGGAAATATCGCTGCTGTCGTTAAAGGCAATTTTTAAAGTGGTGGTACCACCCTCATCATTATACCATTGATCGACATATGTCCCGCTGAACGTATACCCGGCAAAGACGCTCTTGCCGAGGAAGGCTTTTGCTTCTACGTCGATGCCGTATTTCGCGGGTTCTGCTTCGCCCGCAGTATAGATGGCGACGTTAGTGCCGGTGACGATATAAGTCTTGCCCTCGCCCGCGTTGCCATAGCCGTCCAGCCTGACGGTGTCGGTCGAATCCGGCAAGGTGTAAGTGCCTTCGTATCCGTCCAACGTTTTGACGTAAGTCTTCGCGCCGACGTCAATGGTGACGATACGTTGCGCGTTTCCGGCGACAAACGAAACCTTGCTGCCGGTTAAGATGTATGCAACGGTTTCGCCGTTCACGGTCGCATTTCCATAGCCGTCCAGAACAATTTCGCCGTAAGCATCGCCCGCCGTGTAGGTACCGGCAACGCCGTCGCTTTCTACAAACGTGCCGCCTTTATAACCCAGCGTTACGATGTTTTCCAGCGCGGCATTCTTAATGGTGATAACCGAACCCTCGCTGACCATGGTGGACGAAATTTCCACCGCGGCGTTATCAGAGTCAACCACAGACACGCCGACATAAATTTCGCTATCGTTGATGAACACGTTAATCGTGGTGCCGTCAACCGTAAACTTGATCAGTCTGGATTTGTTGTCGTTCCAGGAAATAAGGTCGGTATTGGTGCAGGTAACGGTAGTTGCGCCCTTAAACAGGAAGTGCGCGTCGGAACCGAACGAGGTCGTGCTGGAAGAATCCGAAATCACGAAGAAGTTATATGGCGCATTGTAATAAGCGTAATAGGTGTTGCTGTTCTCCTTCATCAGGAAGTAACCGGTGCCGTCGGTCGTGCCGCTTGCGCCGTATCTCGATCCCGTGTTAATCTTTCCGAAGATATCGATCGTCGCCGTTTTGGAATAAACGGAAAGCGTGCCGGAATAGTTATTGTAAATTTCATATCCCTTGTACGAACCTGCAAGAATGCTGGGAACCACCCACTTCGCATAATAGGTCACGACGGTTTCGGTAAGGACTACCGAGGTAGAAGCAACGTCGCCCCAGTCGCCGGTTTCGGTACCGTTTTTGGAGTACCAGCCGGCAAACACCTTGCCGTCCTCCGTCGTCATATCGGCAGGCACGGTCGGAATACCGCTGACTTTGTCGCCGATATACTTGTCGGGAACGACGACCGCCGCAGTACCCTGTCCGTTGTAGTCGAACGTCAGGGTGACGGCTGCGTCGTATTTCGCGTAATAAGTCACGTCTGCGGAAACCGTATCGGTCGTGTAGTTGTAACCGCTGAAGTCTTCGTTTTTATACCAGCCGCGGAAGATGAATCCTTCCACCGTCATCGCTTCTTTTGTGGGAAGCGTGAATTTAATACCGACGTAAACGGTCTGATTTTCCACAGTGACTTTGTCGTTGACGAACGTTGCGGTCAAGGCTTTGGGCGTAAGAACGCAGGTGTTCGCCTCCTGATTGATGGTGAGTTTGTAGGACTTATCGGCAGTCTTGACGTCATAGCCGTAATCTGCCGACGAGGAAGCAACCGTATACGTTCCCGTAACGCCGTCAATGGTGATCGTGCCGACGCCGTTCAGAATCACGGTTTCGCCGCTTTCCGCAGTATAAGTGCCCTGCGATCCGTCGGGAATCTGCAGCCCGGAAGAAGCCGACTTCACATACGAAACAATTTCGCTGCCGGCGGAATCCTTCACGGTCAACTGGCTCGCGTTGTACGCGTCGCGTACGGAAACGTCGCCGTCCGTAGAAGTCCAGGTCACGTTGCCGTAGACCTTATCGCCGTAAACGAAAATGTTGATCGTAGACGCAACGCCGTCTTTCGTGTAAGGCAGAGTGATCAGTTTGGTCTTGCCGCTGTTCCAGTAGCAGCCGGTGCAGGTATCGCCGGAAGTAGACGGCAATTTTGCGCTTGTCGCGCCGATAACGTAGATATCGATATAACTGGAGTTAAAGGCGGACGTACTCTCGCAGATAGCAACGACACCGTTAACTTTATCGTAGTGTCCGTAATAGTTATCTCCGCCCGAAGTAAAGGTAAATTTACCGGTCTCAGCGTCATAACTGTCAAATCCGTTTGCAGTATATCTGCCGGAAATTTTGCCGAACGCGTCAACGATAAACTTGTAGTCGGAAGTTCCGCCAAATCCAGAGTTACTACCCGCAGCAGAATATCCCCAAGTTCCCATACCGTGATGTTCGCCGTACAGCGCGTGCGGAGTGATCCACTTCGCGTAAACGGTGAGGTCAGCGGTCATTACCGTATCGGCGGTGAGTTCGTTGCCCCATTCACCGCTTTCGGTACCGTTTGCGGTGAACCAGCCGGCAAAGACTTTACCGTCCACCGTCTTATCCATCTCTTTCACGGTGCCGACTTTTGCGCCGTACCAGTAGGTTTCGTTGACGTCTGCGCTCGCGCCGTCCAGATAGTTATAGGTCAGCGTGGTGCGGAATTCTTCCATCGTGTAAGTCGAGCCGGTCAACGTAACTTTGTATACTTTGTCCGCAATATAAGCGACTGCGGAATAACCCGCGCCCTCGGCTGCGACTTCGTAAGAACCTTCTTCTTCGCCTTTGACAAGCGAACCGAAGCCGTTCAGCACCAGACTGTCTTTACCGTCCGCGGTATAGGTTCCGCCGACGGAATCTTTCGTCCCGACCGTGTTGACGATCTTAATGCCGTTGATGGTCAGATCGACGATGTACGCGGTATCGGTACCCTTGTCGCCGCTGTTGTCTTTTCTGTAAGAGATTTCAACGCCCTTCGTCGGATTGTTTGCGTCGTACGGAATAATTACGTCGCAGGAAATAGCGTCGTCGATCGTCGTGCTGATTCCGCCGGTCTTAGCAGACTGCACTCTGCTGGTCTTCCATTCGCCCGTTTCGTAATTATATTCGTCGTAATAGTAGCACGCGTAGTCGTAGGATCCGCCTTCACTGTTAGCGTACAGTTTAAAGGTAATGCGAATGGGTCCGCCAACCGGATAAATCTTGATCGTAGCCGTTTTGCTGGATTGCGCCTGGTTGTTGCTTTCCCACATTCCGGAAGTCGCGTTGTAATTGAACGTAAACGTACCCTGCTCAAATTCCCAGCTGCCTGCGTCGGTGTACTTGACGTAAATATCAACTTCCAGTTTGTCTTCGGTCGTCACTTCTTCAAGGTCGAGTTCGTCGATGAATTCTCCGTCCAGATAGTAACCCGCAAAGACGTGCATACCCTGGAAGGTCTTGCCCGCTTCGTAAGCCGGCAGTAATTCGCCGTACGTCTTGCCGGGAATGGTTGTGAAATTCTGATCGCCCAGAACTGCGTCGTGAATCCTGATGGTGACGGTGATATTGATCCACTTTGCATACAGCGTAACGGCTGCGGTGGAAGTCGCGGTAAACGTGGTGCCGACGCTGCTTTCGTCGGTAAATTCTTTATCGGTATACCAGCCGACGAACGACCAGTTACTTGCCTTTGCCGTAGGAACGGACAATTCGGCAGGAACGTTGACGTTGACGGTAACGTCGTTAATTACGTCGTCCGAACCGTCGCCGGTATCAAACGAAACGGTTGCCATGGGTTTTTCCACGGTCAAGGTTTTCGTATCCGCATCGAACGTACCTTCGTAATAAGCGGTAACGGTGCCCGCGGCATTTTTCAGCGTAAGCGAAATTTTATCGTCCGCCACCGTATAAGTACCGGTTTCTTCGCCCGCGGTCAGCGTGCCGTAGCCGCTCAGTTTTACCGTGCCGAACGAAGCAGTCCAGGTTCCCTGCATACCGTCCGCAGTGTACATTTTTTTGTTCTCTGCGTCGTAAACGTACGATTCGTTGATTCCGTTACCGGAAACGGTGAAGTTGCCGTTATAGCAAGCCGCAGCCGAAATGAACGAGCCGCCTTCTGCAGTAAAGGTCACGCCGAAGAACGCTTTGCTCTCGCGGATAAAGACCGTGGTGTGATGCGTCACGCCCAGGTTGCAGACGTAGGAATATTCGATCGCCATGGCGTCCTTTCCGCCGTCGTAGGTAAAGACGGAAGCGGAGAAGTCGCTAATAGCCAACGTGCCGAACGGACTTAACAGATATACTCTGGTAAAGGAATCGTCCGCACCGTAAACGATGACGCCGGTTGCCATATCGACAAAACCGTTGTAAGTAACCGTTCTGCTCTCCGTCGCCACGGCAACGGTCACGGCGCCGGTGCTGGCATCTGCCATACGGACGGTGACGGTCGCGTTCTGGAACGGGCTGCCGACTCCTGCTCCGGTACCGTTAGCGTCTAACGCGACGGAACCCCAGATATAGGCGTTTAACGCACGGTTGCTGTTATCTCTCGGATCGAACTCCGCAACGCGATAGGTCTTTCCGTCGTACGGAGCAACCAGTTTATCGATCGTCAGGCGGCAGGTATATTTATCGTAAGTATATTCGGTATATCCCGCTTCGTTATAGGTTGCGGGAACGGTTTCGCCCTTCGTCCAGCCATATTCCAGATAACCGAGCGTAGCTTTGACGGTCGTTACGTGTCCGCAGACCGTGCAGGCTTTTTTCAGCGAAGTATCGTGACCGTTGTAGTCCTTGGTAACGACGACGTATTCTTCGCCGTAAGTATGTTCGACTTTATTTTCTTTGTCGAATTCGCCGCAGATTGCGCAGTAACGCGCGTGATATTCGGTTTCCGAAGTAGAAGAGGAAACGCTGCCGTCTTCGTCCTGCGAAGAACTGGAGGTCACGTAGCACTTGTATTCGTAGACAGGTTCGTCGCCTTCTTCCAGTCCGTCAACCAGTTTCCAGGTGTGGTGTGCGGCAGCCAGCACTTCGCCGCAGACGACGCAGGTCTGATCGGTCGTGCAGGTGGCTTCCGCACCCGGCTTATGAGCGGTCTTTTCAAGGGCTTTTTGTTCGATCAGCACTTCGCCGCAGACCGAGCAATGTTTGCCTTCGGTGATCCCTTCGTGGTCGCAGGAAGCGGGGAACGCGGGATCGGTCACGATCGTGTGCGCGATTTTTTCGGTTTCTTCCTGTTCGGTCAGAATATCGCCGCAAAGCGAGCATTTGCTGCCGGCGGTAAGTCCGGTAGAAGAGCAGGTCGCGGGAACGGCGGGGATTTCTACCGCAACGTGATCGAGGTGATCGCCGTGCGTAAAGGTTTCGATACCGACGGCGCCGCATTCGCAGGTCTTATAATAGACGGCTGCGTTGTGGCAATCGGCGGCGGACTTCAAGTAACGATCGTCTACCACTTCTTTATCGAAGGTGTGTTCGGTAATTCTTGCGAGGACGAAGGTGACCGCGCCGTATTCCGAAGTGTACACGGTTTCACCGTCCGCCGCGTGGGTTGCGGGCGTGGTGGTCGCCGTCCAGACGGTTTCGTCGGTCAGTTTTGCAACGATTTCTTCCTGCGAAACGCCGCATTTGGAGCAGATCTTGACCGCTCTGCCGGTTTCTTCCGCAGTCGGTTCCTTGGTGATGATCCAGTTGCCGTAATCGTGTTCGCAAGTATGATCTTCGGGCAGTTTGTCAAGTTCGATCCGGACGGTGCCGTAAACCGAAGTATAAACCACGACCCCTTTGGTGGCGGTGGTGGGATTGACGCGTTCTTCCTTCCAGACGGTATCGTCGGCAAGGACGGGAACGTCGTCCTTGGTTTCCGCTTCCTTGCAGACCGAGCAGATGCGAACCGCCGAGCCGACTTCGGTTTCGGTGGGCGCTTTGGTCAGTTGCCAGTTACCGGGCGTGTGCGCCGTTTTTTCGGTTTCTTTCTGCGCGGTCAGAATTTCGCCGCAGACCGAGCATTTGCTGCCGGCGGTGAGTCCGGTAGAAGAGCAGGTAGCGTCAACCGCGGGAATTTCTTCCGGCGTGTGCGCCGTTTTTTCGGTTTCTTCCTGCGCGGTCAGAATTTCGCCGCA
>CAKQSI010000045.1 GCA_934272745.1 uncultured Clostridia bacterium
CTGCGCCCGAACGGTCGCGGAAAATGGCGAAAAAGACGCCTTTTCGGTAATTAGTGATGACGAATGGAATCCCTATCTTTAAGTATATTTATCTTAACGCCTATCGCGCCGTTTATTTTAGGTGTACAAAAAAGTTATTCCGCCCAGACAAAACCGCGCCGCTTTCCACGCCGCAAAAAGCGTTATTTCGTCAGCAGGGCAAGCAGCGCCTGCATGGTAAACAGACGGTTTTCGGTCTGCTCCAGAACGGCGGAGTTTTTGGAGGAAAGCACCGCGTCTTCCGCTTCTTTTCCGCGGGTGACGGGCAGCGTGTGCATAAACAGCGCTTCGGGTTTTGCAAGCGCCATCACGCTTTCGGTCACGCAGTAATCGGCAAACGCCCGACTTTCTTCGTCGCGGTCGGAAAAGTTCAAATCGGCATATCCGTCCGTGTAAACGACGTCCGCGCCGCGCACCGCTTCCGCCACGTTTTCGGTCAGAAGTACTTCGCCGTACTGCAGCGCGCATTCCACGATTTCCCGCGGGGGAAATTTATCCTGCGGGCAGGCGACGGAAACGCTCATGCCGCACTTTGCCGCGCCGATCAGAAGGCTGTTGGTTACCGCGGTGGGACGCCCGACGTAGGCAAGTTTTTTTTCCGCAAGTTTGCCCGTTCTTTCCCAGATCGTGAAAAGATCGCTCAGCACTTGCGTGGGGTGGCGGGTGGAAGTCATACCGTTGACGACCGGTTTTTTGACGGCGGAAGCGATCCGTTGCAATTCTTTCTGGTCGTTCGTCCGGATAAAAAACGCGTCGAAACCGAATGTTTCGAGAGATAAAACGATGTCGAAAAGCGACTCTCCCGACTTTTCGCGTTCGGAAACCATCGGCAGTTCCACCACGTCGCCGCCGGCGCGTTTTACGGCAAGCTCCAGCGCGGCGCGCGTCCTGACCGAGGGCAGATCGAGTACCGAGGCAATGATTTTCCCCTCGAGCGCGGCGGTGTTTTCGCCCGCTTTCCTGCTGCGTTTGCAAAGGCGGGTCAGGTGTAAAATTTCAAACAGGTCTTCGGTCTTTAAGTTTTCCAGCCCGGTGAGGGAGGAAACCGAAAGCGAAGCGTGCGGCGTATATAAATTGATATCCATAAAAATCCTTATTTTTTCGCGGTTTTCCGCAGTTTTTCCGCCCGGAAGGCGGGTTTTCCGCCATCGGACGATTTTCCTTATTATAGCAAACGGAATGCCGTTTGTAAAGCGAAACGAAAGCGAAAATATGCCGGATTGTGCAAATTATCTAAAACGGCGCCGCATATTTGGTGCAAATGGGGCTTGAAAAATCCCGTCCCCCGGTGTATAATATTTCCATAAACAAAATTTAACAGGGAGGAATTTATCATTATGGCAGGATTACAGTTAAAAAATATTTACAAAGTATACCCCTCCGGCGTTACCGCCGTTTCCGACTTTACGTTGGATATTCAGGATAAAGAATTTATCGTTTTCGTCGGACCTTCCGGTTGCGGAAAATCCACTACCCTTCGTATGATCGCCGGTCTTGAAGAGATCACGAAAGGCGAACTTTACATCGACGGCAGAATCATGAACGAAGTCATTCCGAAGGACAGAGATATCGCGATGGTGTTCCAGAACTACGCCTTATATCCGCATATGTCGGTTTACGACAACATGGCGTTTGCTCTGAAACTGCGCAAAATGCCCCGCGACCAGATCGATCGCAGAGTGCAGGAAGCCGCGCGTATTCTCGGTATCGAAATGTACCTTTCCAGAAAGCCGAAGGCGCTTTCCGGCGGTCAGAAACAGCGTGTCGCGCTCGGCCGTGCTATCGTCCGCGAACCGAAAGTATTCCTTCTGGACGAACCGCTTTCCAACCTGGACGCGAAACTTCGTACCCAGATGCGTACCGAAATTACCAAACTGCACAACCGTCTGGCAACCACCTTCATCTACGTCACGCACGACCAGGTCGAAGCAATGACCATGGGTACCCGCATCGTCGTTATGAAGGACGGCTTTATGCAGCAGGTCGATACGCCGCAGAATCTGTACGACTTCCCGGCAAACAAATTCGTTGCAGGCTTCCTCGGAACCCCGCAGATGAACTTCTTCGACGCGACCATGACCGGCACGAAAGACGCGCCTGTCATTCGCTTCGGTAAAGACAAAGCCATCAAACTGACCAAAGCCAAGGCTGCGGAAATCAAAGATATCGACGCGATCCTCAACACCGGCAAGGAATTCACCCTCGGCGTTCGTCCGGACGACATTCACGACGAAGCGGCGTTTATCAGCAACTCGCCCGACACCACCATTAAAGTCAAGGTTGACGTCGTGGAAAAACTGGGTGCCGAAACCCTGCTCTACTGCACGCTGAACCACGACGAAAAAGACGTTGGCGAAGACGGTGCAATCAAGTCCATTGCGGACGACACCACCAACCTGATTGCCCGCGTAGACAGCCGTTCGGTAACCGAACGCGGTCAGGTCATCGACCTCGGTATCGATATCAACCACATCCATATGTTCGATAAAGAAACCGAACTGACCCTTCTTATGAAGAAATAAGGGGTTCAGACGTACCTGCTTTCCGGCTTAAAAGTCGGTTTGTTGTAGGGAAAACTGCTGATTTAATCAGAATACTGCATTGTTTCGGGCGGGCGCCATTCGGCGCCCGCCCGTGTTCGTTTTATGGAGCGACGCAGACTTTCCGGCGCCCGCCCTTGTTCGTGCCGCGCCGGGGCGCCCGCCCGAATTGTGTTGAGGTTTGCCCTTAGTTTCTATGGTATTATTGCAGTTGCGTTTCGATATTAAGTAGCCGCATAATTAGCCGCGCCCCGCAGGCACAGCCTGCGGGGCGCGGCTGCTTAACGTCTGTAATTCACTTAAACTAATCCGGGCGCGTGCTTTCAGGGTCGACACCCGCTACACGCGCCCGTTCTTTTTCGCGGAAAGGCTTGCGAAACGGGGCAAAGTATGCTATACTTTTTCCAGAAACAAGAATTTGTGCTACGGGTCGCGCCTTACGCACGCTTCGCTTAGCGCCGGCTGGCGCCGGAAGTCAGGCGGAGTATTCTTTCCGCAGACAGCGCGGCAGGGACAAAAAATTCTTTTTTCGCATACCCATAATTATAGACGATCCCGCTTTTACCGTGTGGCGGGGCGTCGCCTGTTTTCCGCCCGGCGCGGAAGAATCTACGGAAACGCAGGGAGAATTATGCGAAAAGAATTGCCGCAAAACGTCTATTTATACGTCGGTGCCACCGAATTTTCGGCGGCTTGCAGATTGATCGGGGAATCCCCTGCCGGGGTACTTTTTGCAGAGTTTCCGTACGCCCGAAAGGTCACTTCGCTTGCAGGACTAAAATACCCCTGTCTGGTGATTTCGGACGCTTTTCCGCTTCTGACGGAAGACGGGGTTGTCTTTTTGCTTTCTTGCGGGAGGGGAAAGGCGGTTGCCCCCGGTTTCTGCCTTGCGGAACGGGAGGAGGACTTGCATCCGCGCTTTCTGACCGCGGGGCAGAATCGACTTTCGCCAGCCACTTACGGGGAGATCGTCCGGTGTTTAAGAAAGCGCAAAAACCGGGCGCTTGCCTCTTCCGGCGTGTGGATCGAAGACCCGGAACGTACCGACGTGGGGGTATTTTGCTGCGTTGAACCGGGCTGCGAAATCCTATCCGGCAGCCGCATTACCGGGCGCAGCAAAATCGGCAAAAATACCGTTCTTTGCGGCGGAAATCTCATCAAAGATGCGGTAATCGGCAAAAACTGCGTGATTACTTCGTCCGTTTTGACCGATTGCGTGATCGGCGACGGCTGCGTGGTGGGACCGAACGCCCATCTCCGTCCCGGTACCCTGATAGGGGATAATTGCAAAGTGGGTGCGTTTACCGAACTCAAGCACGCACGGCTGGGAGAAGAAGTCAAAGTCCCGCATCTTTCTTACCTTGGCGACTGCACTTTGGGCGACCGAACCAACGTCGGCTGCGGCATCGTGACCGCCAATTACGATGGGAAAAACAAGTGGGAAACCACCGTCGGGGCGGACGTTTTTCTGGGGTGCAACAGCGTTCTGGTCGCACCGGTTGGCGTGGAAGACGGCGCTTATATCGCCGCGGGAACGGTAGTGACGGCGGACGTCCCGAAAGACGGTTTTGCCATCGGCAGGGTGCGCCAGACCGTGCGCGAAAAACCCGCCGCCGTGCAGAAAAACCGGGATTGACCGGCGTTACGCCGGCGGGGAATTGCGCTTCGCTTTTTCGGGCAAGGTGTCAGAAGGTTGTCGGCAGAGAGTTTTGTTCCGCGTTTCCGCCCTGCGCTTGCAGAAACAGAGTTTTGCCCCGTTCCCGCTCCGCTTGCACGGGAACCCGGCTTCCCGTTTCGCCCGTGCGGCTGCAGGGGTTCGCCCGCGTTCACGGTGGCTGCCGGACTTCGCCCCGCTATCCGCAGACGAGGAATCCGGTTTCTTTGTCCGGCGCATATATCGTTTCCCGCCCGCGGGCAAATTTCCGCGCAGCGCGAAGAGAAAAATGAAAAGCACAGATTCGTTCCTAATAACAAAAAAGGAAAACAAAAATGCAAAATCAAAAGCAAATTTCCCTCGTCATTATGGCGGCGGGGATCGGTTCCCGGTACGGCGGCGGCATCAAACAACTGCAAAAAGTGGGACCGAGCGGACAAATCATCATCGATTATTCCATTCGCGACGCGATCGAAGCGGGTTTTTCCAAAATCGTGTTCGTGATCAGAAAGGACATCGCGCAGGATTTTAAGGAGATCATCGGGGACAGAACGGCGAAAAAAATCGAAGTCGCCTACTGCTATCAGGACGTATTTGACCTGCCTGCGGGCTGCGCTTTTCCGGAAGGTCGCACCAAGCCGTGGGGTACGGGACAAGCCGTGCTTGCTGCGGCAAACGAGGTGCAGGGACCTTTTGCCGTCATCAACGCGGACGATTATTACGGCAAAAAGGCGTTCCGCCTGATTTACGATTACCTTGCGGCTTCCCATGGCGACGGCGATTGCTGCATGGCGGGCTTCGTGCTGAAAAACACACTGTCCGACAACGGCGCCGTGACCCGCGGCATCGTTTCCGTGGACGAAAAAGGCAATCTGTCTTCGGTGGCGGAAACCAAAGGGATCGTCAAAACGCCGGACGGCGCAGGCGTGCTGACTTCGGCGGAAGAGCGCGGAATTCGGGTGGACGTGGTGCAGAAAATCGACGCAAACGCCTTCGTTTCCATGAATATGTGGGGGTTGCAGCCGGCGGCTTTTGCGGGGCTGAAGGAAGGATTTACCGCGTTTTTGCAGTCGGGTGACGGCGATCCGTTGAAGAAAGAATTTTTGCTCCCCACCTTTATCGACGGGGAGATCAAAAAAGGCAAAATGACCGTTAAACTTTTAAAGACCGACGATACCTGGTTCGGCGTGACCTATCGGGAAGACAAGGAAAGCGTGGTCAAAGCCTTTGAAAAATTGACGAAGGACGGCGTTTATCCCGCCGATTTCGATTGATTTTCGGGCGGCGCGATTTGTTTTCGGCGCAGTTGAACGGACTGCTTTGCTCCGGCAATTAAGCGGGCGATTACCTTGCGGCAAGCGGAACGACTGCTGCAATGCTGCTGCATTTGGAGCGGCTTCCCGCGGCTCGTTTGGTGTCGGAGATTTCTCGTTCGTCGCCGGAGATTTCCGTCGCAGACATAATTTCGCTTTTCACTTTCATTTCATCGGTATAACGAAAAATAAAATCCGCCCGAGCAAGGCGGATTTTTGCATACGGAAGGGCAAAATTTTGCTCGGTTTTTGTTTGAAAAACGAGCCGCTTCGTGCTATAATGGGCGTAGCATAACGGTTTTCCGAAAAATCGGGGTTGATTTTTCCCCGAACGGGAAAGATGATTACGGCAGGACAAGCCTTGCCCGCCGGCGGCGCAAACCCCGGCAAAGGGATGAATTATGAAAAAAACGATGGAACGCGCCGTATTGACCGGCGAACGCGCCCTGTTTTTCGGCGCCGATCTCAATTTGAAAGACTGTGTTTTTTTCGACGGGGAATCCCCGCTGAAGCACAGCAAAAACGTTACGCTTACGGGCTGTTCGTTCCGCTGGAAATACCCGCTGTGGTATTCTGAAAACGCGGAACTGAACGACTGCGACTTTCAGGAAACGGCACGGGCGGGCGTTTGGTACACCAAAAATATTTCGGTCGGAAACAGCCTGATCGCCGCCCCCAAAACCTTCCGCCGGGCGGAAAATATCACCTTGCAGAACGTGCGGCTGCCCAACGCTTCCGAAACGCTCTGGAACTGTAAAGCCGTTCACGCCGAAAACGTGTTTGCAAAAGGCGACTATTTTGCCATGAACGTGGAGGACTTTTCGGCGACCGGTCTGGAACTTTTAGGGAATTATTCCTTCGACGGGGCGAAAAACGTCACCATCGAAAATTCCCGGTTGCTTTCCAAAGACGCGTTCTGGAACAGCGAAAACGTCACCGTGAAAAATTCGTACATTGCGGGCGAATACATCGGCTGGAACGCAAAAAACCTGACTTTAGAAGATTGTACGATCGAAAGCCTGCAAGGTTTTTGCTATATCGAAAACCTGAAACTGGTTCGTTGCAAACTGCTGAATACCACGCTGGCGTTTGAATACTCCACCGTGGACGCCGACTTGATCGGCGGGGTGGACAGTATCTTAAATCCCGCGGGCGGAAAAATCGTTGCGGACGAGATCGGACTTCTGACGGTGGAGCGTTGCCGCGTCGATCCGCAAAAAACCGTGGTGACCATTCGTAAGAAAGCGGAATAAACCGGGGTTGCCATTTACAAAAAAAGCGGGGCAAAATTGCCTCGGCTTTCCCTTGATGCACCGAACGCCGGGCGCAATCATAGCGCCCGTAGTCGCCGGATAAATTTCTTAAAAAACACCGAAAACGAGGGGACGTATGTACGATTTCGATCACGTCACGGACAGAAGAAACACCGCGTCGCTCAAATGGGACGTAAAGGAAAACGAACTCCCTATGTGGGTGGCGGATATGGATTTTGAAACGGCGCCCGCCGTTAAGGAAGCCGTTTTGCGCCGCGCGGAAAGCGGCGTTTACGGCTATGCGATTATAGAGGACGGCTGGTACGACGCCGTGATCGACTGGTGGAAGACCCGCCACGGCTTGGAACTGGAGAAAGAATGGCTGTGTTTTTCGACCGGGGTGGTTCCCGCCATTTCGTCCATGGTGCAGCGGCTATCGGAAGTGGGGGACAGCGTGGTTCTGCTCACCCCGGTATACGATATTTTCTTCCATTCGGTGGAAAATTTCGGTCGCCACGTGGCGGAATGCCCCTTGCTTTATCGCGGCGGCGTCTACGAGATCGACTTTGCCGCTTTGGAAAAAGCCTTTCAAAACCCGCTTGCCACCCTTTGCATTTTCTGCAATCCGCATAACCCCGTAGGGAAAATTTTCACCAAAGAACAACTTGTTCGCGTGGGCGAACTTGCCAAAACTTACGGCGTCACCGTCATTTCGGACGAGATCCATTGCGACGTCGTGTCCGAAAAACGGGGGTACGTCCCCTTCTTTTCCGCGTCGGAAGCCTGCCGGGAGGTGGGCGTGACCTGCCTTTCCGCAAGCAAGGCGTTCAACGTTGCGGGGCTGCAATCGGCGATCGTCGCGGTGAAAAATCCCGTGCTTCGGGCGCGCGTGTTTCGCGGACTGAACAGCAACGAGGTTGCAGAACCCAACTGCTTTGCCGCGGTTGCGACCGAAGCGGCGTTCCGAAAGGGCGGCGCATGGCTGGACGAACTTTGCGCGTACCTTTTCAAAAACCGCGCTAGTGCCGAAACTTTCATCGAAAAGGAGATTCCGGAAATTTTCGCAGTGAAGGGGGAGGCAACCTATCTGCTTTGGATCGACGTCACGCGCGTGACGGACGACGCCGAAACCTTTGCCGGGTTCCTGCGCGAAAAAACGGGGCTGTACCTTTCCGCCGGCAACCAATATCGCGGCAACGGGGCAGGATTTTTGCGCATGAACCTTGCCTGCCCGGCTTCCGTCCTTTTGGACGGTCTGGATCGGCTGAAGCGCGGCACCGTTTTATATCTGACCGAAAAGGAAAAAGCGGCGGAACGAATTTAAGGCGGACATGCCCTTAAAACTGTTTGAAAACGGAAGACGCTCTTTTCGGGCAGCATTTGCGATTTACCCGAAAGGAAAATCCGGCGCTGTGCCCGAGCGGGGTTCGGCGCTTTGCCCGAAAGAAAAATCCGGCGCTTTGCCCGAGCGGGGTTCGGCGCTTTGCCCGAAAGAAAAATCCGGCGCTTTGCCCGAGCGGTGTTCGGCGCTGTGCCCGAAAGAAAAATCCGGCGCTGTGCCCGAAAGCGGGGTTCGGCGTTTTACCCGAAAGGAAAATCCGGCGCTTTGCCCGAAAATTTCATCCGATTACTTAAAAATTTCGTCCGAAAAACGAAGCCGCCAAAAAAACAGCGAAAAGACACGCGGGCGCCCCGAAACGGGGCGCCCGCGAAATTTTTACGCAAAAAACCACCGGGAGATCCGACGGTTCCGTAATTTTGTCCTGTTTTCAGAAAAATTCGGCTTCATAACGACCGGAAAGCAATCATTTCCCCGCCGAAATCGCCTTTTTGTAGTTGCCGTAGGTGGTGTGGTACAGCGAGCGGAAGGCGCGGTGAAAGGTGCGCATGCTGGAAAAGCCGGCTTCCTTGGCGGCAACAGAAAGGGGAACGCCCTCCTCGGTTTTGGCAAGCGTTTCCCGCGTGCGGAGAACGGCGAGAACCCCCGCCAGATTCGTGTGAAAATTTTCGTTGAACAGGCGCGAAAAGTGGCAGCGGCTGTACCCGAACGCCGCCGCAAGCGCGGCAAGCGAAACCTCTTCCTTCAGATGGTCGGAAAGATACCGGAACACCGCGGAAACGAAGTCCGGGTCGTTGCCCTTGCTTTTTGCGGTCAGGGTCAGGGCGCGGAGCGCGTAACCTAAAATGCAGTCGATCAGCCCCTGACAAAGCAGGTCTTCCGGGTCTTTTTCCCGTTCCAGTTCGGCAAACGCCCGTGCTATTTTTTCGGTATCGGGGCAGGCTTCCAAAAAGTGTGCGGCAACCGTTTTGCCCTTGGTCGCTTTCAGAAATCCGTCAAGATAGACGGGCGGTACGATCAGGATATAGGCGTTTCCCGGCGAAATTCGCTCGTAAGTATGCACGTCGTAGGGGGCGGCAAACGCAAGTTCTCCGCACTTTAACGTACGCGTTTCGTCGTTGATCGTCACCGTCGCTTCGCCGCTTTCGACGTAATACAGCTCCACGTGACGGTGAAAATGAGGCGGAATGTCGCCCCCGTCGGTGTGTAAAAGCGTAAGTTCGTCCGATTTTTCTCTGGAAAGTTCATATGCGGCGTTTTGCATAAAGTACCTCAAAGCGCAAAATCCCCGCTTGCTTGTCTGCGACGAAAAAGGAGATTTACGCTTTTTTTCGATTATAGCAAAGGCGGGGCGGAAACGCAACCGTTTTTTGCCCTCCTTTTTTGGGTTTTTTGTACGGAAAATCGCCCGCATTTTTTTGCGTTTTTGATTGACGAAAGAAAGAAAATGTTATATCCTATTTGCATAACGGATCGGACCGAAAGAATATAAGGAGTTTTGCCCGGACGGAAAGCGTGTTTCCGGGCGAGCCGGCGATATTGCAACGTGTGCAACGTTTGCCTGGGAAAAGGGACATGTCTACTGCAAAAAGCACAAAAATCGGTAAAGAAAAAGTTGCCGGAAAAAACAGGAAAGAGAGCGGGGCGCAAGGGTGCCTGATCTTTCTTTGCTGGCTTGTCTATACGATAAGTTATCTTTCCAGATACAGTTATAACAGCAATATCGTTGCCATTCGCGGCGTGTTCGGCGCGGATAACGCCGCCGCGGGGCTTGTAGGGTCGATGTTTTTCTTCGCCTACGGCGCGGGGCAGATTATAAACGGGATTTTCTGCAAAAAATATCCCAAACGGCTGATCGTTTCCCTGGCGCTCGGCGCGTCTGCGGCGTTCAATATCGCCGCGGGACTGCTGAAAAGTTTTGCGCCGTTCAAATTTCTGTGGCTGATAAACGGCGCTGTGCTTTCCCTTCTCTGGTCGTCTTTAATTCTGATCCTGGGGGAAAATCTTTCGGAAACAAACCTGAAGAAAGCCATTTTCGCTATGAGCACCACCGTTCCCGCGGGGATGATCGTCATCTACGGTTTTGCCGCTGTTTGCAACCGACTGGGGGCGTTCCGCCCGGTGTTTTTCTTTGCGGGAGTTGCGACATTTATCGTAGCCGCCGTATGGTTTATGCTGTATGGTAAGGTTTCCGCCGCCGCGAAAGCGGAAGCGCTGGCAAAGGATGCGAAAACCGCCGCGAAAGCGGAAGCGGGGGAAGCGGAAACCTCGGCAAAAAAGGCTGCTTTGGAATCCCGGACGAAAGAGCGTGTTTCCGAAGCTTTGGAGAAAGCAGACGGCGCGGAGATTTTGACTGGGAGAACCGCGGAAGCGCCTGCAGAAGCGAGCGGCGCGCAGGACGTAAAAAAGAAAGCCGCCGTCCCCGTCGAAGGATCACAAAAACGATTCGGCGTTCCCGCCGTGTTTTTCGTGCTTGCCGGCTTTGCGATCGTTTGCAACTTTGTTAAAGACGGACTGGGGACGTGGCTTCCCGCGATACTGAAAGACTCGTTCGGTTTTGGCGACGGGCTTTCGGTGGCGTTGACGTTAGTGTTGCCGATTCTCGGTATTTTCAGCGCTTCCGTGGCGCTTGTACTGCATAAAAAATTAGACAATTTTTCGGCGGAACTTTCGCTGGAATTCGCCCTTGCGGCAGTTATGCTTGCGGCAGTGCTTGCCGCAGTCGGCTACCGGTCTGCGGCGCTTGCCGTGGGATGTTTCGGGCTGACGTCGCTGTTCATGCATGCGGTCAACAACGTGATTACCAACATGGCGCCCCTGATGCTGCGGGAAAAGATGAACCCCGGGTTTTCGGCAGGACTTCTGAACGGATTCTGTTACGTGGGCAGCACGCTCAGCGGCTATCTTCTGGGCGCGTTTTCGGACGCGTTCGGGTGGAATAAAACCATGACTTTGCTGCTGATTCTTACCGCCGCCGCTGCGGTGATCGCCGCCGGAATCGCTTTCCTTTCCCGCAAAAAATCCGTGGGGAGAAAATAACGGTTGGGGATTTCCGTCGCACCGATCGCATACCAAGAGAAACGCCGCGGGCAGCCGGTCAGAACGAACAAAAATCGTAGGGGCGATCATTGATCGCCCGCCTATAAAGTAAGACGATAATAGCAGACAAGACGATACTTAAGAACGAAAGGCATATGCCTGCCGGGATATTACGAGAAGTTTTTCAAAATATACGGGATATTACAAACAATTATTCAACAAACAAAAGATAACGAGAATTTCCCGTAAGTCTATATAAACCAAATAAAACGTAAAAAGCACGATCAAAAAAGGAGTATTTTATGATTTTCGACTTAAAAACCAACGACAACGTATGCCCGGTTTCGGTTTCGGACAAGGCATTTCTTTCCTTTAAGGTCAAAGGCTTCGCGCCCGAAACCTACCGTATTACCGTCAAAAACGGCGAAACTACCGTTTTCGACAGCGAAATAAAGCCTTTCGGCGCGGTGAAGACCGAAGTCAAGGCAAAACTTTCCCCCTGCACCCGCTACGACTGGACGGTTACCGTCACGGGCGAAAACGGGGAAACGGAAAGCGCTTCTTCTTTCTTTGAAACCGCCCTGTTAAACGGCTTTTCTCCCGCGGCGAAATGGATCAACGACGGCAGCCGCGTGGTCAACGCCGACGCGGGGGAAGGCAACCCCGCAATGTACTTCAAAAAGAAGTTTACGCTGGATAAAGTCTCCGCAAGCGCCAGACTGTACTATTGCCCCCTCGGCGCGGGCGAAGCGTACCTCAACGGCAAGCGCGTGGGAGAGGGTGTCTTGAGCCCCGCTTATTCCCGTTACGACAAGCGCGCGTTCTACCTTGCGGAAAACGTGGACGGCTACTTAAAAGAGGGCGAAAACGTCCTTTGCGTCATTCTCGGCGACGGTTTTTACAACCAGACCGTGGACGATACCTGGAGTTATATGCACGCCGTGTGGCGCGATACCGCCCGCCTGCTGCTGCAACTGAACGTTGACGGCAAGCCCGTCGTCGTTTCGGACGAAAGCTGGACGATGTCGCACGACGGCCCCATTACCTACAACGCGATCCGCAACGGCGAACGCTACGACGCCCGCAAGGAATTCGACTGGCTGGGGGAAACCGAACCCAAAGATCTGTTCTTCCGTTCCTGCATCGCAACGCCGGTTTCGGGAACGCTGCTTCCCATGGAAATGCCGGAAATCAAAATTACCGAACGCATTACGCCCGTTTCGGTCACGCCCACGCCGGACGGTAACTGGATTTTCGACTTCGGGCAGAATTTCGTCGGCTTTGCGGAACTCAATTTTGCCGGCAAAGCGGGACAGAAAATTTCCCTCTGCTACGGCGAAAAACTCAAAGACGGCAAGGTCGATAAAGAAGAGATCGGCAGATATATTCATTCCAACGTCGTCCAGACCGACGAATATACTTTCAAGGACGAAAATCCGGTCAAGTGGCACGCGCGTTTCGCCTATTACGGCTTCCAGTACGTCGAAGTGGTCGGCGTCACGGAAGAACCGCCCCTTTCCATGCTGACCGGTCTTCGTATCCACACCGCGTTCTCTAAAATCGGGAACTTCCGCTCGTCGGACGCAACCCTTAATAAAATTTACGAGATCGGCGAACACTCCTTCGTCAGCAACTATCACGGCATTCCTACCGACTGTCCGCAGCGCGAAAAGAACGGCTGGACGGGCGACACGCAGCTTTCCGCCGAACAGGCGCTGATGAACTACGACGTCGCTTCTTCCTACAAAAAATGGATTGCGGAATTTCAGGACAGCCAGCGGCAGAACGGGCAGCTTTCCTGCATCGTGCCCGCTTCGTACTGGGGGTATAACTGGGGCTTCGGTCCCGCGTGGGATACCTGCTACTTCGTCGTGCCGTACCTTATGAAGCGCTATCGCGGCGATTCCACCGTTTACGCGGAAATTTACGAATCGGCGAAAAAATATATCGACGGTTTCTGTTCCTATTATGATCAGGGAAATCTGCTTTCCTTCGGTCTTGGCGACTGGTGCTTCCCCGCGCGCCCCAAGAAAGGGTACGAACAGGTTGCTTCCGGCAAACTGACCGACAGCGCGTATTATTTTTTGAACGTGAAAATTCTTGCCGATATGGCAAAAACGCTGGGCAAGCGTGCGGAAGCCAAAAAATATACCGAAAAAGCGGAAGCCATTCGCCGGGCGATCGTCAAAGAATTCGTCAACGTGGAAACGGGCGAAGTGGACAACAACAGCCAGACTTCGCTTGCCTGCGTCGTATTCCACGACATCGTGGACAAAAAGACGGCGAGAAAGGTTGCAAGACGGCTGGAGCGTTCGGTGCGCAAAGCGGGCTACCACTACTACGCCGGCATTTTAGGCTGCAAGTGGATCTTCACCTCGCTTTCCCGCTACGGCTATACCGAAACGGCGTATCGCAGCGTGGTCAATCCCGAATATCCTTCCTACGGAAACTGGGTGGCGCGCGGCGCTTCCACCATGTGGGAAGACTGGGAAGAAGGCTTCTCCCGCAACCACCATATGTATTCGGATATCATCGGCTGGATGATCAAGTACGTCGCGGGCTTAAGACTGGACGACAAGGCGGACGCTTACGCTTCCTTTATTGCCGAACCCAAGATGATCGAAGAACTGACTTTTGCGGAAGCGGAAACGGACAGCGCTTACGGCAAAGTCGCCGTTTCCTGGAAAAAAGACGGCAAGGACTTTACCATGAAAGTTACCGTTCCCTGCGGCGCCAAAGCCACCGCGATTCTGCCCGATGGCACGAAAGAAGTACTTTCTTCCGGCGAGCATACGCTGACCTGCACGCTGTAAGGAAAAATGATTTTGCCGGCGGAAGCGGGCGCGTTTTAACGCCGCTTTGTCCTGCGAAGGGTGCTTGCTTTTTGCTGTCGCCCGGGAGTTAAATTATGAAACTGATCAAAAAACTGCGTTTTCTGCTGCTTGCGGCGCTTTTAATAGCGCTGCTTCCCGCGGCGTTTTCGGGACTTGCCCCGGAAAAAGCCGCCGCAGAAAGCGGAAACTTGTTGAAAAATCCCGGTTTTTCGGGCGGACTGACCGACTGGACGTATTCCTGGGGGAACGGCGGCAGCGATTCCTTTGACGCTTCCGTTTCTCATACGGCGGACGGGTCGGGTTCGCTCAAAATTACGGGGAAAGAGTCGATCAACCGTACGCGCGGGCAGGAGATAACGCTGACCGCCGGCAAAAAATATCTCGTTTCGGGATATGTCAAAATCGAAAAAATGGTGCATAGCGGCGCTTCCAACTGCGGCGCGTACTTCTCGTTCGGCGACGAAATCGGTTACGCCACCGGAAAAATGGACGGCAGTTCGGACGGGGAAGACTGGCGGGAATACCGCACGGAATTCACCCCCGCCCAAACGGGCAAATACATGCTGCACTGCCGCCTTTGGGGTGCTTCCGGCACGGTGTGGTTCGACGATCTTTCCATTACGGAAATTGTAGAATCCTCCGTCGTTCACGAAGCGCCCGCGCCCGACAGAACTTTTACGCCCGTCGCCGCAAAAGCGCTGAAAAAAACCGGGCTGTATACCGATTTTTCCACGATGAAAGTGGTCGGCGCGCTGGCGAAAAACGTATACGTGGCGGCGGACGGCGTCAAGACCGTAAACGGCACGGAATACCGCAGAGTTACCGCTTATTTTAACGGAAAAGCGCAGGTCGGCTACGTGAAATCTTCCGACCTCAAGGCGGACGAAAGTTTAAAAATCGCAACGCTTTCTAAGGCTGCCGACGCGCTGGACGCAAACAGAAAAATTGCGGCGACCCTTTCGGCGGGCGACAAAATCGTGTGCGTTTCCGAAAGCGGCGACACGATTAAAACCTATGCCGACAGCAGATACTGCGTGCTTCACAGCGTGTCCGCGGCAGCAACTGCTACGGCGGACGGCGGCACTTTGACCGATATGTACACGCTGCAGATGGCGGTCGTCAATCCCTCTTACGGGACGGTGAAAGGCATTTCCGCAGGAAAAAATTCCTATGCGGACGGCACCGTGCTTTCCTTCACCGTGACCGCAAACGAGGGGTACGCTTTCCGCATTGCGGAAGAAGGCGGTATTTTCACCCGCGGAAACAACGCGTTTTCGCTGACGATGACCGAAAACGCCACCCTTACGGTGGAATTCTATCCCATTTTAAACGAGGAACTTCTTCCCGCGTTCGCCGTAGGGCAGACGCCCGCGTTCAACGGCTCCTGGTTAAGCGGGAAAACGACCACTTCGGTGACGAATCCCGGTTCTTCCCAAATCTCCGGCGGCGCGTTCCGCATGGAAAACGAAACCCGGTCGCACGCCACTTACAATTATACCGTCGCGCTGAAACCGCACGCCACTTACCGTATGACGGTATGGCTGCACTACGACCTGACGGCGGCAGATGCCGGCGGCTGCGGTACCTGGCTGCAACTGAGCGGCGACGGTGTGCCGTTTATTCGCTTAGGCGCGGAATTCAAGGGGGAAAAATCTTCCGGCTGGACGAAGTACGAGCGGGATTTCACAGTGGATAGCGAAGTGGTTGCTGCAGTGGCGTTTCAACTCTGGGGCGCGCAGGGCTATACGGAATTTGCCGGCGCTTCCTTGAAGGCGGTAAGTAAAACCACGTTCACCAAAACTTATAAAGCGGAAACGGGCGGCGCCGTTTCGACGGAAAAGGTCGCCGGTACCTACGGCGAAACCTTTCAGGTTCTGGCATGCCCCATTACGGGGTACGAATTCGTGTCCTGGTCGGACGGCGTGATCACCCCTTACCGCACCGAAAAAATGGATAAAAACGAAACCCTGACCGCGACCTTCCGCAAGATCAGACAGGCGCAGGCTTTGAAAGCGGATCTGCCGCAGGAAGACGGCGGTTCGTCCGCGATTGCGGTCTTGGCGGAGCAGACTTTGGCGGACGTTTCGGATTATGCGGAAAGAAGTGCGGCGCCCGTAAGCGCATCGGCTGCGGTTGCGGGGAACCCGGCGGCGGCTATGAGCGGCTCGGCGGCGGCTATGAGCGGCGGGGCGCACCTTCCCGCGGGTCCGGAAAATATGCCTGCGGAAAGGGAAGCAAAAAACGTCCTTTTCCCCAAAAAGACCGGACTTTCCGAAGAAGATTTTTCGGAGTAATTTATGGCAAAATCCGCTAAAAATAAAAACCGCGGCAAAGAATACGGTTCGTCCGGAGGAAGTAAAAATCCCTCCCGCGGCAATGCGTTGCACGGCGGTCGGAATCACCCGTCTGCCGGCGAAAACAAGGCGGGATCGGGCGCCCCGGATTTTCGGGGCGCCGATTTTGCCGTGGAGGATTCCGCAGTACCGCCGCTTTCCGATACGGGCGACCAAAATTCGTCTGTTGCCCAAACGCCCGCGCGGGCGGAAAAAAATGCGGGCGATGTAACCCAAGTACCCGCGCGGGCGGGAAAAACTACGGGCGGTGTAACCCAATCCCCCGCGCGGGCGGGAAAAACTGCGGGCGGTGCCGCGCAAACTTCGGCGCCTCACCGCGGCGACGGAGATCAAACTGCCGCCGCTGTGCAAGCAGCAGTGCGTTTGGGTAATAATAAAGGCGGTGCCGCG
>CAKQSI010000046.1 GCA_934272745.1 uncultured Clostridia bacterium
CCCCCCCCGCCGGCGCGTTTTTTATAATTTTCAGGAGCATAAGAGTTTTTGATAGTTCCTCAGGCAAGTGAGGATTTTTTAATTTTTCAGGCGGTGAGGGTTTTATTATTTTACAGGCACTGATAAATCGGCGGCTTTTCAGGCGCGGGGGTGCCGCTCCTTTCCACGCAACGCCCGAAAGCCTCCGGGCGCCATTCTTTTCCTCGCTGCCCCGAACGCCCCTCGCGAAAAAACCGAAAACCGACGTCTTTCCGTATCCGATGACGGCGATTCGATCCCCATCGTAAAATCGGTTTTCCCTGTCAAAAATTCAGATTCTTGCTTCATTGAAAAACGAAATAAGTAAAATTCAAAAAAGGGTTGCATTGCGCGCCCGGACGTGTTACAATTCTTTTATGACAACCAAAACCGCAAAACAATCTGAAAACGTTTACGAACCCGCTCCGGACGAAAGCAGTTTTCTGTATATCAAAAAACACCGGCAGTTCAGCACCGAAACGCTGACGCAATTTTGCCATTTTCACGACGCTTTTGAGTTGATTTTCGTAAAAAGCGGCACTTTCGGCGTGCGCTGGGGCGGAAGGGAGCGCATTCTGACGCGCGGAGAAACGGCGTTCGTCGATTCCTTTTCCCCGCATTTTTACTTCGACACCGACCATAGCGAAGCCTATATCGTCGTCATCGGGAAAGATCTGATCGTGGGTTTTGACCAGAACGAAACCTTCCCCCCGCTTTTGGCGAGCGAAGAATGTTCCGCGAAAATCTGCGATTATATCGACTCCGTGGGGGACGATTTTACAGCCAACGAGTCCATGCGGGCGGGCGTCGCAAACACCATTATGGGGTATTTAAGAATCTGCTTTCCCACCGTCCGGCGAACTTACGAGCGCGCCTCGGAAACCATGATCGAGGTGCTGAAATATATCGACAAAAATTTTGCGGAAGACCTTTCTTTAAAGGGTCTTTCCGCGAAATTCGGGTACGTTCCCAACTATTTTTCCGATCTTTTCAACAAGTTCACCGATATGCACCTCAAGGAATACGTCAACCGCCGCAGGGTAAACGAAGTCGTTCGCTTAAAGGCGTTGCGCCCGGACGAGCCGTTGTTCCGCCTGTCTACGGAATGCGGCTTTAAAAGCGAAAAAACCTTTTACCGCGCGTATAGAAAGTATAAAAGGTAGCGATTCTGTGCAGCCGTCACAAATATAGAAACTCCGCATAAAAAGTATAACAGGCAGCAATTCCTCGCTGCCATCATAAACAAGTAACTCCGCGCCGCATTCCCGCGCGCGGGGCTGCGCTTTTTCGCCGAAAACCGCTTTCTCTTACACTAAAGAGCAGCCAGCCGGTTTTCATCGGAAAAAAAACGAATTTTTTGCCCGGAGGCGTTCCGCAAACGGGCAAACCGCCGCCTTTTCTACGGAAAAAATACGTTCCGAAGCAGTACAAACAGAGGGTCCTTATGGAAAAAATAAAAGAAAAAACCAACGCTATCCGTGCGCTGGAGCAAAAGAAAATTCAATACAAGTTTCACGATTATACGGCTTCGGGCGCTATTTCGGGCGTAGACGTTGCGAGCGCCCTGGGCGAACCGGCGGAAAAGGTATATAAAACGCTGGTAACCGTCGGCAAAAGCGGCGGACATTACGTGTTCGTTATCCCCGCCACTAAGGAACTCGACCTGAAAAAAGCGGCAAAAACCGCCGGAGAAAAGAATATCGAGATGCTGAAAGCCAAAGACCTGCTGCCGCTGACGGGCTACGTCCACGGCGGCTGTTCTCCCATCGGAATGAAGAAACTTTTCCCCACCTTTTTAGACGATTCGGCAAAAGACCTGCCCGCAATTTTCGTCAGCGGCGGAAAAATCGGTTTTCAGATAGAACTCTCGCCCGAAGACCTGAAAAAACTGGTGCCGTTTACCTTTTCCGTCCTCACGGCGGAATAATTTTTCGGGCGGAAACGGCAACTTGCCGCATTGAACAATGCCGGCACCGCGGATTTGCAAGCAATTTGCGGAAAAACTCGGGGGCAGCCGGCAGACAGTATCCAAACGAAAAACCGGACTTCGTCTTCCGTCCACATTATACGCGCGCCGCAGATTTTCGGGCAAAAGCACGCAGCCTTTGCAAATTTAAACCGGCGGGCAAACAAAACCGCTTTTGGAGGAATTTTTATGAGCGACATCACCAAAAAAGCGATCTCTGCTTCTTTAAAAAATCTTTTAAAAGAGAAAAAACTCAACAAAATCACCGTACAGGACATTGCGGACGATTGCGGCATTAACCGCCAGACTTTTTACTATCATTTTCAGGACATTTATGATCTGGTGGAGTGGACGTGCATCGAAGACACCGAAAAGGCGCTGAAAGAAAACCGCACTTATGAAACCTGGCAGGAAGGTTTTTTGTCCGTCTTTGCGCTGGCAAAAAAGGATCAGATTTTTATCGACAACATCTATCGTTCGGTTTCTTTGGAAATGCTGGAACAATATCTGTACCGGCTGGTTTTCCCTCTGCTTAAAAACGTGGTGGACGAAAAATCCCAAGGCTTCCCCGTGCGGGAAGAAGACAAAAAATATATCGCCGACTTTTATAAATACGCCTTTGTAGGCATCCTTCTGGAATGGATCCGGGACGACATGGCAGAACGCCCCGAAGACGTCGTGGCGCGCGTCAGCAACATTGTGAGCGGCACTATCGAACAGGCGCTGCACAACTTTACGGGCAGATAAGACCGCCTTTTCCGCACCAACCACAGCGCCGTTTCCGCCGACGCGGAAAGTACCGTCCTTGCGCCGCTGCCGTCAAAACCGGCAGCCCCGTCTTGCCACGCAACCCTGTCGCTATCCCGGTCTTGCCGAAAAGCCGAACGCCGGCAGAAAAACGGAACGCCGCCTAAGGGGCAGAGTACGCCGCCTTTCCATACCCCTTCCTGCCGGGCAAAACGCCCGGCTTCTTTTTTAGACAAAATACGCCTTCTGTCAAAAAATTGTACGGTTTTCCCCCGGTGTAATATTTTTGGACAACCCGCGAAAATCGTCTGTTGTAATTTGGTGTTCCGCGCGCTATAATGCAGGCACAAAACACAAACGGAGGGTTTTTACAATGTATTATGGATCCGGAAATTACGAAGCATTTGCCCGTCCGGTAAAACCGGAAGGCGTAGACGGCAAATCCGCCTATATCATCGGCACGGGACTTGCCGGACTTTCGGCGGCGTTCTTCCTTGTCCGCGACGGACAGATGAAAGGGGAACACGTTCATCTTTTGGAAAAACTGGACATCACCGGCGGTTCCTGCGACGGCAGAGCCGTCCCGAAACAAGGGTTTTATATGCGCGGCGGCAGAGAAATGGACAACCATTTCGAAGTGATGTGGGAAATGTTCCGCGACGTTCCCTCGCTGGAAAACCCCGGACTTTCCGTCCTGGACGAATATTACAGACTGAACAAAAAAGATCCGAACTATTCGCTTTGCCGCGCAACCGTAAACCGCGGCGAAAACGCGCATACGGATAACAAATTCGGCATGAACAAAGCCGCAGCCTTACAGGTCGGCAAACTGTTCATGACCCCGGAAGAAGACCTGGAAGACAAAAAAATCAGCGACTTTTTCGACGACAATTTCTGGAACAGCAACTTCTGGCTGTACTGGCAGACCATGTTCGCTTTCCACACCTGGGATTCCGCCCTGGAAATGAAACGCTACCTGCAAAGATACGTGCATCACATCGACGGGCTGCCCGACTTTTCCGCTCTGCGGTTTACCAAATACAATCAGTACGAAAGCCTGATCCTGCCCCTGCAAAAGTACCTGGAAGCGCGCGGCGTCAAGGTGGAATACGGCATGGACGTTAAAAACGTCGTGTTTGAAAAGAGCGGCAAAAAGAAGGTCGCGAAAAAAATCGAATACGTCAAAGACGGAAAGAAAGGCTCGATCGACCTTTTGGAAAGCGACCTGGTGTTCATCACCAACGGCTGCTGCACCGACACCAGCTGCTACGGCGATCAGACGCACGCGCCCGACCTTTCCAAAGTGAGAAAGGGCGGCGGCGAATCCTGGGATCTGTGGAAAAACATCGCCATTCAGGACCCCGCGTTCGGCAATCCGGACAACTACTGCATGCACCCGGACGAAACCAACTGGATGAGCGCCACGGTAGAAACTTCGGACGACGAGATCATCGGTTACATCGAAAAGATCTGCCGCAGAGATCCGCGTGCGGGCAGAGTTACGACGGGCGGCATCGTCACCGTAAAAGACAGCGTGGACAACTGGTATCTGTCCTGGACAATCAACCGTCAGCCGCAGTTTAAGGCGCAGGATAAAAATACCGTCCTCATCTGGCTGTATTCGCTCAACACCGACCGTCCCGGCAATTACGTCAAAAAGCCTATGCGCGCCTGCACGGGCGAAGAGGTCTGCCGCGAATGGCTGTACCACATCGGCGTTCCCACGGAAAAGATCAACGATTACGCCAAAAACAGAGCCAACACCACCACCTGCTACATGCCCTTTATCAACGCGTTCTTCCGCCCGCGGAAAAACAGCGACCGCCCCAAGGTGGTGCCGGACGGCGCGGTCAACTTTGCCTTTATCGGTCAGTTTGCCGAAACCCCGAGAGATACCATCTTTACCATCGAGTACTCGATGCGTACGGGCATGGAATCGGTGTATACGCTGCTTGATATCGACAGAGCCGTCCCCGAAGTCTGGGGCAGCGTTTACGACGTCCGCGAACTGCTGCGCGCCGTTTATTACGCGCTTGACAAGCAGCCTGTTACCAGCATGAAACTGACCTTTAAGGAAAAAATGCTGCTGAAAGCCGTAAAGAAAAACGTCAAAGGCACAGACATGGAAAAACTGATCAAGGAAAGCGGCATTTTATAACCGCCGGAAAGCCCGGTACAGGACGACCTCTCTGCAAAACAAGAAAATCTCCGACTTAAAACAGACGCGCGGTAAAATCTGATGAATAACGCCGTCCGACAGAACAACGCCGTCCGACAGAACAACGTCGTTTGACAGAATAACGCCGTTTGATAGAATAACGCCCCGTCCCTTGCAAAGGGACGGGGCGTTTTATTTTTTACTTTCCTTGGGGGTTTTATTTTTTTACTCCCCTTACGGAGCGTTTTTGGTTTTAATACCGTTTCGGAGTCCTGCGCGCAAGCGGCAAGGCAAACTGCCCGGCGTTCACCCTTTCTCAAAAAACGGAAACTTATTCTTTCTCCGTCTTCTCCTTCTTTGCGGCGGCTTTGCCGGCTACGGCACCCGCAATCAGGGCGCCGAGGTCAATGCCTGTCGATTCCTTCATGCCGTCCATCACCTGATTGGCGCTTTGCATGACGTCTTTGATGAGTTTGGTGGAATTGCCGTCGCCGTACATCACGATCTTATCGGTCTGCGCAAGGGGAGCCGCAGCGGACTTGACCACCTCGGGCAGGGCGCGCAGATACATTTCGAGGACGGAAGCCTCGCCCATCTTTTTCTGGGCGTCCGCCTTTTTCTCGATGGCGTCGGCTTCCGCTTCGCCTTTGG
This sequence comes from uncultured Clostridia bacterium, assembly GCA_934272745.1. Classification (GTDB taxonomy): domain Bacteria; phylum Bacillota; class Clostridia; order Christensenellales; family Borkfalkiaceae; genus SIG402. The sequence goes on from CAKQSI010000046.1 coordinate 5,541, forward strand.
CTTTGATACCGGCGGCTTCCTGCTCCATCGCGTAGCGCGTTGCTTCGGCAACGGCTTTTCTGGCTTCCGCTTCCTGCAAGGCGTCGTACTTTTTGGCTTCCGCCGCTTTAAACTGTTCAAACTTCTGCGCTTCGGCGTTCTTCTGCCGGCGGATCAGGTCGGCTTCCGCCTCTTTTTCCGCTTTGTACAGCATTGCGTCGGCTTGCTTGCGGATCTCTGCGTCCAGTTGCTTTTCCTTGATGGAAATTTCGCGTTCGGCAATCTCCGCTTCCTTTTCCTTTTTGGCGATGTTGGCGTTTGCGGCGGTAATTTCGATGGTCTTGCGCTGCGCTTCCTGCTGAATGGAATACGCCGCGTCCGCTTCCGCGCGCTTGTTGTCCGCACGAATCTGCATTTCGGCGCGCTGTACGTTGAGTTCGGCGTTCTGTTCCGCGATCTTTTTCTGCGTTTCCACCTTAACGGCGTTGGCTTCTTCTTCCGCATGGGCGGAAGCAATCGCGATGTCGCGCTGCGCGTTGGCTTTGGCAATCTGCGCGTTTTTGCGAATCTGTTCTACGTTGTCGATACCCATGTTTTCGATGGTGCCGGCGTTGTCGCGGAAGTTCTGAATGTTGAAGTTGACCACCTCGATCCCGAGTTTTTCCATATCGGGAACGACGTTTTCGGTGATTTTTTTGGCGACGCCCTGACGGTCCTGCACCATTTCTTTCAAACCGACCGAGCCGACGATCTCGCGCATGTTCCCTTCGAGGACCTGCGTGACCAGACTGACCAGTTCGTCCTGCGTTTTGCCGAGCAGCGCTTCCGCCGCGCGGTCAAGCAGTGCGGGATCGGACGAAATTTTGATGTTCGCAACGCCGTCCACGTTGACGTTGATGAATTCGATGGTGGGAACGGCTTCGCTGGTTTTGACGTCTACCTGCATTACTTTCAACGAAAGTTTATCCACTCGCTCGAAAAACAGAATGCGCCAGCCGGCTTTTCCGATCAGAATGCGGCGTTTGCCCCTGCCGGAAATGATGTACGCAGTGTCGGGCGGCGCTTTCATATAGCCGCCGATCAGAAAAATCAGCAATACGGCAAGCAACGCCGCCCCTACGATGACCACCGGGAATACCCAGCCTTGCGCCGCAAGCAGTAAATTCGTCATGTTTTTTCCTCCTTTTTGCGGGAACCTCTTTGCGGGAACCCCGCAGGTTTTGCGGCATACTCCGGCGGAAAGATTTTGGCTTTTCCGCTTTTCGTTTACCGCGACGATTTCGCACGGGGGAAACGCTCCCTTCTCCGTTTCCCGCCTATGATTACAGTATACAGGATAGCCGTATCTTTTGTCAAGGGTTCCCGAAAAAATCCGCGGCGGATACGTTTTCCTCTTCTTTCTTCCCTCACCCGAAAAAGCCGCGCCGGCAAAGAAAGCCGGCGGCAAAACTACCGATCGTTTCTCTATGCGGCGGGCAGCCTCGCTCCCCGCATAAAAAACGGCGGGGAGAAACTCTTTCCCTCCCGCCGAATGCAGCAAATGCCGTACGTTTCGCGCCGCCGCTCGCCGGTTGTCTGCACCTATTTTGTACGGCGCGGCGCCGCGTTCCTGCACCGAAATCCGGCTCCCCGTCCTACCCTGTGCCGGGCACGGCAACTCTTATCCTCATATTATGGCGCTGTGCCCGATTTTGCAATACGTATGGCAAAATTCGGTACTCAGTCCAAAAACTTATCCAGTTCGGCAGCCACTTTTTTATTGACTTTCACCTTGGGATTATCGATCAGCTTTCCGCGGGCAACCACCTTTTCGACGTGCCGAAGCGCCCGCAAATCTTCCAGCGGGTTCTCTTTGGTCACGATCAGGTCGGCGCACTTGCCCTTTCCTATCGTCCCGGTTTCGTTTCCGATGCCGGCAAGTTCGGCGCTCCGCGCGGTTGCGGTATAGAGCGCGAACGCGTTACTCACGCCCACGTATTTGTGGAAATAGTACAGTTCCCGCCAGAAATCGTACTGCGTGATCCACGGGCAGCCGACGTCGTTGCCGAGCACCACGGGAACGTCGTTTTCTATCGCCGCTTTGGCGCAGTCGACAATGCCGCGGAACACCACGTCGCCGTTGAATTGTTCCACTTCCGAAGCGTTCGATACCGCGCGGTCGAACAGCGCGTACGGCAGCGCGGGGGACAGCGTGGTGCACAAAAACGCGCCGCGTTCCTTAAAAAGCCGCATAATCTCGTCCGTGGGCTCTGCGCCGTGCTCGATAGAATCCACGCCGTTTTCCAGCGCAAGCCTGACCCCGGCGAGCGATTCGACGTGCGCCGCCACGGTATATCCCGCCGCGTGCGCTTTTTTACAGACGGCATTCACCATTTCGGCAGACATTTTGACCTCTCCCGGCACTCCCTTTTCTTTCGCGTCCAGCACGCCGCCGGTGATCATCAGTTTCACGAGATCGACGTTTTCTTTTTCGTTCTCCGCTAAAGCGGAAAGCGCCTCTTCCACGCTGCCCGCCGCAATCGCGACCGAACCCGCCATATGCCCGCCGGGAACCGAAATTCCGCGGTTTGCGGCAAGAATACGCGGACCCTGTTTTTTGCCGGAAGCGATTTCGTCCCGCAGGCGAGTGTCGAAATCGGCAATGCCGCCCACGGTGCGGATGGTGGTAACGCCGCTAAAAAGTTCGGTTTTGGCAAAACCCGCCACCATGTTATAGGCAAGTTTCCGCGTCAGCGCCGTGGAAAGAACGGTTTTTACCAGTTTGGCGTTGTCGCGCTGCTTTTTCTGCGGTTTTCCGTTGCCGGCAAGGTGCACGTGCATGTTGATCAGCCCCGGCATCAGGTACTTTCCCGCAAGATCGATCACGGTATAACCCGCAACGTTTGCTTGCCTTTCAGGCAGAACGTCCGTGATATTTTCGCCGTCCGTCAAAACGGTCAGCCCTTCTTCCGCGGTCATATCCTTTTTGCCGCTTAACACTTTTCCGTTGATGAATGCGTATTTCATACTCTCTCCCGCTTCCTTCCGGCTCGGCTTCCGCGCAGCGATTTTCCGCCGGACCCCGCCCACGATTTTCCGCCGGACCCCGCCCAAAAGGAATTTAACGTTTTTTGATTATTCTACATCGTGCCGGGGCACTATATATTGTTTTAGACCATTATAATATTGCGCCGCCCGTTTGTCAATCGGAAAATCGACAGAACACACCTGTAATATTTACTTGCAAAAATTTGAAAAACGTGCTAAAATCAAACTGCGACTCCAATTAAATAACTTTTACGAAATGTATACTTAGGGCATAAGTGTACCTTTTTCGCGTTACATAAAACTTTTTGTAGAAGTTATTTGTTAATTGGTGTCGCAACTGAGCGATGAGGACGCTTTGCTGGGTGTCGTATTCGCTTGAATACGGCACTTTTTTTATTTGTCAAGATACTTTTGTTTTTTAAGGAGAAAGAAAATGAAAAGAAAAGTAACTTTAGTTTTGTTGGTCGTAATGCTTCTTTCGTGCGCAGCATTCTTTTCCGCTTGCGGCGGAACCACGCCCACGCCCTCGCCCACGCCTTCGCATACGCACAGTTTTACGAACTACGTTTCGGACGGCAACGCGACCTGCACCGAAGACGGAACCAAAACTGCAAAATGCGACGGCTGCGAAGAAACCGACACGATCGCAGACCCCGGCTCCGCCAAAGGGCACGACTACGCTACGGCGTGGACGATAGACAAAGAGTCGACTTGTACGGAAGCGGGGATAAAATCCCACCATTGTACGCGTTGCGACGCGAAGACGGACGAAACGGAACTTCCGCTGATAGCCCACGACTATTCCAAGGAATGGACGATAGATAAGGAAGCGACATGTACGGAAGCGGGAATAAAATCCCACCATTGTACGCGCTGCAACGCGAAGACGAACGAAACAGAACTTCCGCTGATAGCCCACGACTATTCCAAGGAATGGACGATAGATAAGGAAGCGACCTGTACGGAAGCGGGAATAAAATCCCACCATTGTACGCGCTGCGACGCGAAAACGGACGAAACGGCAATTCCGCGCATGGGTCACAACTACGTTGACGGCGTTTGCACCAACTGCGGCTATGTTCTGAAAGAATATCATATCGAGTATGTGACGAACGGCGGAACGCATTCCAACCCGGAAACGTACACTTTGATCGATGAAATCGTTCTGACAGAGGCAAATAAAGACGGGTACCTGTTTGCAGGTTGGTTTTGGGATGCCGGGTTTGTCGACCGGGTGGAAACCATACGTAATTCTACCGGGGATTTAACCCTCTATGCTAAATTTGAACCGCAAACTTACACTGCTTTGTTCATGGCGGACGGCGAAGTCGTCGGCACGGTGGAATTTACCGTAGAAGACGAAGGTATTACCGAACCCACCGTTCCCGAAAAAATCGGCTACGTTGGCAAATGGGAAACGTACACCCTCGGCGCCGAAGATATCACTATTAACGCGGTATATACAACAATCAAATACACGGCGACCTTCAAGGCGGACGGCGAAGTCGTCGGAACGGTGAAATTTACTGTGGAAGACGAAAGCATTACCGAACCCACCGTTCCCGAAAAAATCGGCTACGTTGGCAAATGGGAAACGTACACCCTCGGCGCCGAAGATATCACTATTAACGCCGTTTATACGACAATCAAATATACGGCAACGTTCATGGCGGACGGCGCGGTCGTCGGCACGGTTGAGTTTACCGTAGAAGACGAAAGCATTACCGAACCTGCCGTTCCCGAAAAGACCGGCTATACCGGAGCGTGGGAAACGTACACCCTCGCCGCCGAAAATATCACCGTCAACGCCGTTTACACAGCAATCAAATACTCGGCAACGTTCAAAGCGGACGGTGAAGTCGTCGGCACGGTGGAATTTACCGTAGAAGACGAAAGCATTACCGAACCCACCGTTCCCGAAAAGGCCGGTTACGTCGGCAAGTGGGAAACGTACACCCTTGCCGCCGAAGATATCACCGTCAATGCGGTATATATGGCAATCGAATACACGGCAACCTTCATTGCGGACGGCGAAGTCGTCGACACGGTGAAATTTACTGTGGAAGATGAAAGTATAACCAAACCTGCCGTTCCCGAAAAGACCGGTTACGCTGGTAAATGGGAAGACTACACCCTCACCGCCGAAGATATCACTATCAATGCGGTATATAAGGCAATCGAATACACGATCACTTACGAACTGAACGGCGGGACGAACGACGAAAGCAACCCCGCGACCTATACGGTCGAAGACGAAGTATCTTTGGCTACCCCGACAAGACCCGGTTATTCGTTCCTCGGCTGGTCTGACGGCGGCAAGATTGCAAAGGGTTCGACCGGAGACAAAACCTTTACCGCAAGTTGGGAAGTAATCACATACAATATCTCTTACGAATTGAACGGCGGGACGAATGCCGAAAACAACCCCGCAACGTACACAATCGAAAGCGACGCCATTACCCTTTCCGCCCCCACGAGAGATTATTATACCTTTATCGGCTGGGAAGAAGGCAACGTTCTGCCTGCAGGAAGTTTCGGCAACAAAGTCTTTACGGCAAAATGGCAGGCAATCGAATATACGATCACTTACGAACTGGACGGCGGGACGAACAACGAAAACAACCCCGCGACCTATACGGTCGAAAGCGATACCATTACCCTTGCTGCGCCTTTCAAAAGAGGTTACACCTTCAACGGCTGGTCTGACGGCGGCGTGATAGAAAAAGGTTCGCACGGAAATAAAACGTTTACGGCGTTTTACACCGCAAAATGGTTCAAATTCTCAGTGGAAACGTCTTCTTTGGCAACGATCAATGCGCAGATGAGCGGAACTTATGAAAGCGGCACGCCGTTGTATGCAGAAATAAAGGATTTGTACCGGGGTTATCAATTTGACGGATGGTACAACGGAAATATATTGCTGTCGAAAGATAGTTATTATGAGTTTTCTATTATCGATAGTGATATCAGGTTAAGCGCTCGGATTTCCGTCTTGCCGGAAATGCGGATATTCAAATTTGAGTCTTCCGTTGAAACGTGCGAAATTACCGGTCTTTACGATGATACAACGATTACCTCTCTCGTAATCCCCGGGTACGTAACGAAAATCGGTGATTCCGCTTTCAAAGATTGTACTGCGATTACCACCGCCACAATTCCTAATAGCGTAACCGCTATCCTTTCTGGTGCGTTCAATGGTTGCAGAAACCTTACGAGGATTACTATCCCGGACAGCGTGACTTCGATCGGTGAGTCTGCGTTCGGCAGTTGCAGCAGTCTTACGAGCATTACTATCCCCAACGGTGTAACCGCGATTGCAGATTGGACGTTCAGTAGTTGCAGTAACCTTGCGAGCATTGTTATTCCGGATAGCGTAACTTCTATCGGGGGGGGTGCGTTCTCTGGTTGCAGCAGCCTGACAAGCGTAACCATTCCGGACAGCGTGACTTCGATCGGGGGTGCTGCGTTCTCTGGTTGCAGCAGCCTGACAAGCGTAACCATACCGAGCAGTATGGCTTCGATCGGGGGTGCTGCGTTCCGTGATTGCAGCAGCCTGACAAGCGTAACCATTCCGGACAGTGTGACCTCAATCGGGATATCTGCGTTCGAGGGTTGCAGCAGTCTGACAAGCGTAACCATTCCGGACAGTGTGACTTCAATCGGGTATTCTGCGTTCTCTGGTTGCCGCAGCCTGACAAGCGTAACCATACCCAACAGCGTGACTTCGATCGGGGGGGCTGCGTTCGAGAACTGCAGCAGTCTTACGAGTATTACGATTCCCGCCGGCGTGACCTCTATTGGCGATAATGCGTTCCTGGGCTGCGTTAACCTTGCGGAAGTCATCAACTACAGCAGCCTGAATATCACGGCAGGAAGTACCGATTACGGCTACGTTGCATATTACGCGTCAGTCGTAAAGAACGGCGAAACGGGCGACACAGATACAAGCCATTATTCGTTTGAAACCTACGACGGCGTTACCTATCTGGTGGGTTATACCGGTACGGACACCGACCTGATCCTGCCGGATAGTTACAACGGCAAAAGTTACGGAATTTATGCAAACGCGTTCTGCGAATGCACCGATTTGACGAGCGTGGTTATCCCCAACGGCGTGACTTCGATCGGTGAGTTTGCGTTCTGGGGCTGCAGCAGCCTTACGAGCATTACTATCCCGGACAGCGTGACTTCGATCGGCGATTCTGCATTCAAAAACTGCAGCAGCCTTACGAGCATTACTATCCCAGACGGCGTGACTTCGATCGGGGGAGCAGCGTTCTATGGTTGTAGCAATCTTACGAGCGTCATATGGAACGCTAAAAATTGTACAAAAGCAGGATTCTATAACTGTTCAAGTTTAACTGACGTAACAATAGGAAAAAACGTAAAAGCTATACCTTCCTCTGCGTTCGAGGGTTGCAGAAGTCTGGCAAGCGTAAATTATCTTGGTACGATAGATCAATGGGTGGCGATCAATTTTGATGGTGTCAATGCAAATCCGTTATCTTATGCACACAACCTATATATCAATAATCAATTGGTAACTACGGCAAACTTAACTACCGCAACTAAAATATCTGCTTTTGCGTTCTATAATTGCAGCAGTCTGACAAGCGTAATCATACCCGACCGCGTGGCTTCGATCGGGTTGCAAGCGTTCTTTGGTTGCAGCAGTCTGGCAAGCGTAACCATACCCGGCCGCGTGGTTTCGATCGGGTGGCAAGCGTTCGCTGGTTGCAGCAGTCTGACAAGCGTAAATTATCTCGGAACGATAGATCAATGGGCAAGGATCGAATTTAATGATTCCGGGGCAAATCCGCTATCTTATGCACACAACCTGTATATCAATAATGAATTGGTGACTACGGCAAACTTGACCACCGCAACTAAAATATCTGCTCACGCGTTCAGTGGTTGCAGCAGCCTCATGAGTATTATCATACCGGACAGCGTGACTTCAATCGGGGGTTCTGCGTTCTATAATTGCAGCAGTCTCACGAGTATTATCATACCGGACAGCGTGACTTCGATCGGGTGGTCTGTGTTCGAGGGTTGCAGCAGTCTGACAAGCGTCATATGGAACGCTAAAAATTGTATAGAAGTAGGTAATTCTAGTTTCCCCATATTCAAGGACTGTTCAAGTTTAACTGACGTAACAATAGGGAAAAACGTAAAAGCCATACCTTCTTCTGCGTTCTCTGGTTGCAGCAGTCTGACAAGCGTAAATTATCTCGGAACGATAGATCAATGGGCAGAGATCAATTATGGTCAAGGCGGAAATCCGTTATCTTATGCACACAACCTATATATCAATAACGAATTGGTGACTGAAGCAAACTTAACTACCGCAACTAAAATATCAGCCTATGCGTTCTATGGTTGCAGCAGGCTAACAAGCGTAACCATACCAGACAGCGTGACTTCGATCGAGAGTTGTGCGTTCTATGATTGCAGCAGGCTGGAAAGCGTAACCATCGGTAACAGCGTGACTTCGATCGGGAGTTATGCGTTCTCTGGTTGCAACAGTCTGGCAAGCGTAACTATCGGTAACGGTGTGACTTTGATCGGGGGGTCTGCGTTCTCTGATTGCAGCAGCCTGACAAGCGTAAATTATCTCGGCACGATAAACCAATGGGCAGAGATCGATTTTAATAATTACGATGCAAATCCGTTATCTTATGCACACAACCTATATATCAATAACCAATTGGTAACTACGGCAAACTTAACTACCGCAACGAAAATATCCGATTATGCGTTCTCTGGTTGCAGCAGTCTGAAAAGCATTACCATTCCAGACAGTGTGACTTCGATCGGGTATTCTGCGTTCCGTGATTGCAGCAGCCTGACAAGCGTAACCATACCGAGCAGTGTGGCTTCGATCGGGGGTGCTGCGTTCCGTGATTGCAGCAGCCTGACAAGCGTAACCATTCCGAACAGTGTGACTTCGATCGGTGGTGAAGCGTTCTCTGGTTGCAGCAGTCTGACAAGCGTAACCATTCCGGACAGTGTGACTTCGATCGGGTATTCTGCGTTCTCTGGTTGCAGCAGCCTGACAAGCGTAACCATCGGTAACGGTGTGACTTCGATCGGGAATTCTGCGTTCGAGGGTTGCAACAGACTGGCAAGCGTAACCATCGGTAACAGCGCAACTTCGATCGGGAATTCTGCGTTCGAGGGTTGCAACAGACTGGCAAGCGTAACCATCGGTAACAGCGCAACTTCGATCGGGAGGCGTGCGTTCGGCGATTGCAGCAGCCTGACAAGCGTCACCATTCCGGACAGCGTGACTGTTATCAGCGAGTCTGCGTTCGATGGTTGCAGCAGCCTTAAAAACATTTATTACAAAGGAACAGCCGCACAATGGGACAAAATTTCAATCGATTCATATAACGATTATTTAATATTCGCTGACCGGTATTATTATAGCGAGACAGCGCCTGCGCTCAATTCTGACGGCACGGCATACGACGGTAACTATTGGCATTACGATTCCGACGGTAAAACGCCAATTATCTGGAAAAAAGAAAATTAAATTATAAAAAAGCAGTTACGGCGCAAATTGTGCCGTAACTGCTAAAAAATAAACAAAAGCAAGGAAACAACTATGAGCAATATTGTAACTGACATATTAAACAAAGTGGCTGGCAGTAAAAAGTTGACAGAAATCGACGGCAGTTTGATTTGGGGTAACGTTTATTGCACTATTAAGGGAACGATAGGCGGGGTTTACGGCATGGCAATAGAAATAAGTGACCCAAATGATAAGCAGTTTATTTTCGATGAGGCAAGTAAAATAAAGGCTATACACAAAAGGTGTAAGTCGATTAATGATTGGCAACCTCTCGATGACGAGGGTAGGTGGTATCCTCTGTATTGGGGAGCAGATTTAACGCTTGGGGCAAGAATACGTTCTCACGCAGGTAAACCGACAAAAACAGGTTCCGTATACTTAAGTCAAAAGCCGTTTTTGAAAGGTCGCAATATGGTTTACGGCGCGATTTTATGCGTAGATTATTTAAACGTTGAAAAGTTGTTACACACAAAGTATATGGATATTTTCAAGACAACTAATAAAAATCAATTAGGCAAATTGAACAACTCTATCACTGCCACACCTTAGAGAAATTAAGCCCTGTGAACAACATTGTTATGTCTGTCAATTAAAAGTAAAATGTAATAATGGCTCGACTGAAAGTCGGGCTATTATTTTAGAATATTAAGTTGTAGTTACAAATCAGCAAAATATGGAAATTAAACTAACTGCAAATAAAAAAGTTAAGCATTAAATCAACGCCTGACCGTAAATCGTATAGAAAATAACAGCGTGGGTTCAAATTCCGTTTGCTATTCGCTTGTGATTTGAACCCGCATTTTTAGCATAAAAAAATGAACCCTAACTTTAACCTTTTTACGGGTTCAGCTGGGTTCATCTTGGCGGAAAGTTAGTAACGTAAATCGAATAGTCTGAAACGTTACACGCTAATCCTTTTTGATAGGAATTCTAATAACGGTTTTTAATTTTTCTACCGCACATTTGCGCGGGTCTGATAAATATATTTCGTGATGATAACGATTTTCGGTTATATCTAATTTGTATCCGTTTTCAACCATAAATTCGTGCATAAGCGAAACGGTTTGAGGCTCGTCGTCAAAACTTCCGATATGCATACACTGAACGCAAACGCCTTCGTTATATG
>CAKQSI010000047.1 GCA_934272745.1 uncultured Clostridia bacterium
ACCGAGTTGAGCGAAGCCAGCGCGCCGCTTCTATCTCTGCCGTGCATGGGGTTGGCGCCGGGGGCAAGCGGTTCGCCGCACTTTCTGCCGTCGGGCGTGGTGCCCGTCTTTTTGCCGTACATCACGTTGCTGGTAATGGTCAGCGCCGAAAGCGTGTGCTTGGCATTTCTGTACAGTTTATGTTTTTTCAGCTGCCCGATAAAGTAGGTAACGATCTGTACCGCAAGGTCGTCCGCACGGTCGTCGTCGTTGCCGTATTTGGGGAAGTCGCCCTCGGTGGTAAAGTCGGTCGCAACGCCGTTTTCGTCCCGCACGGGGGAAACTTTCGCATAGCGAATGGCGGAAAGACTGTCGGCAGCCACCGAAAGTCCCGCCACGCCGAATGCCATCAGCCGTTCGGGATCGGTGTCGTGCAGCGCCATCTGTACCGCTTCGTACGCGTATTTATCGTGCATATAATGAATGACGTTGTTCGCCTGAACGTAAATACCCGCAACGTAGGAAAGCACTTTTTTATAATTTTCCCATACTGCGTCAAAGGAAAGCGTGTCGCCGGAAAGTTTGGGAATGTCCGGGACGACGGGCGTACCGGTCAGTTCGTCCATGCCGCCGTTGACGGCGTAAAGCAAACTTTTTGCGAGGTTGCAGCGCGCGCCGAAAAACTGCATCTGTTTGCCCACCCGCATAGCGGAAACGCAGCAGGCAATGGCGTAATCGTCGCCGTAGACGGGGCGCATGACTTCGTCGCTTTCGTACTGCACGGCGTCGGTTTTGATGGAAATTTCCGCGCAGTAGCGTTTGAAGTTTTCGGGAAGTTTTTCGTCCCAGAGCACGGTCAGGTTGGGTTCGGGCGAGGTGCCGAGGTTGATTAAGGTATGCAGATAGCGGAAAGAGTTTTTGGTAACCAGCGTTTTGCCGTTGATCCCCATACCGCCCACCGATTCGGTCACCCAGGTGGGGTCGCCGCCGAACAGTTCGTTGTATTCGGGCGTGCGGAGGTGACGGACGAGGCGCAGTTTGATGATGAGTTGATCGACGATCTCCTGCGCTTCTTCTTCGGTGATAATGCCGGCGGCAAGGTCGCGTTCCAGATAAATATCGAGGAAGGTGGAAGTTCTGCCGAACGAAGTCGCCGCGCCGTTGTTTTCCTTAATGCCGGCAAGGTAAGCGAGGTAAAGCGCCTGCGCCGCCTCTTTTGCGCTTTCGGCAGGCTTTGTTACGTCCACCCCATAGGAAGCCGCCATTTTTTCAAGATCGCCAAGAGAGCGGATCTGCACGGAAGTTTCCTCGCGCAGGCGGATGAGTTCGTCGGTCATCTCCCCTTCGAGATTGGCAAGATCCTTTTTCTTTTCCGCGATCAGGCGGGCGGTGCCGTAAAGCGCCACTCTGCGATAATCGCCGATGATTCTGCCTCTGCCGTACGCGTCGGGAAGCCCGGTCAGAAGACCGACGTGCCGCGCCGTGCGAACCCCTTCGGGATAGGCGTCGAACACGCCCTGATTATGCGTTTTGCGGTATTCCGAAAAATGCTTTTCGATGACGGGATCGAGCGTATATCCGTAGGCTTCCAGACTCTGTTTCGCCATGCGGGTGCCGCCGTAAAGGTTGACCATACGTTTTAAGGGCGCGTCGGTCTGCAAGCCAACGATGACTTCGTTTTCCTTATCGATATAACCCGGCTCGAAATTACAGATGCCGGAAATACGACCGGTTTCGACGTCTAATACGCCGCCTTTTTTGCGTTCTTCTTTCAAAAGTTCCAGACACTTGTTCCAGACTTTCTGCGTTTTTTCGGTAGTGCCTTTCAAAAAAGAGGCGTCGCCCTCGTACGGGGTATAGTTTTTCTGAATAAAATTGCGTACGTCGATTTCTTTTTCCCAGTTGCCGGGAACGAAGGGTTTTCTTTTGTTCATAACTGCCTGTCCTCCTGAATGTATTTGCCCCTGTCTGAAGTATCTTAAGTCGTCGCGGGAAACGGAATTTCGCCCGCGCGTTTTCGGCTTTTTGCGTGGTGAAGCGCGTCGTTTTTCGCGCTTTTTCGTGTGTTGAATATTGCTTGTCGCGCTTTAGTTTTTTGGAAGAAGCGCGTTTGCGTGCGCCCTGCGGGAAGTTTCTCTGTTTCTCTATGCCCGCGGGAAGTTTCTCCGCGCGCCTGAAGAAAGCGCGTTTCGTGTGCAATTTTATCGCGCGCAATCTAATTTAGTTGCGCCCGTGCGCACGCTTGCACGTGGGCGCGCTGTATATTTCCGGCGCCTGTGCGCCGCCCCGTTATTTTTCCGGTTTCAGATCGGAAAAGAAGCGTTCTTCCAGTTCCTTTGTCCTTTCCGGATCCATCGCGGGGACGCCGGGAAGCGGTTCCGCAAGCCCCAACTTAGCGTACTTGTGCGCGCCGAGAAGATGATAGGGCAACAGTTCGACCTTATACGCCGTAGGAATTTTTTTTGCTATGTACGCTCGCAGTTCCCGCATATAATCGTCGGAATCGTTTCGTCCGGGGATTACCACTTGCCGCACAATGGCCGGCACGTTTGCCTTTTTCACCGCGGAAAGGAAATCTTCCGCCCGGGCAACGTTTCCGCCGCAAAGTTCTTTATATCGCGCGGGGTCGGTATCTTTGACGTCGAATAAAACGAGGTCGGTGACCGAAAGGATTTTTTCGTAATCGCCCTTGCCTGCGCCCGCCGTGTCTAAACAGGTGTGGACGCCTTCCGCTTTCAGCAGCGAAAACAGTTCGGTCAGAAATTCCGGCTGCAGCAAGGGTTCCCCGCCCGAAGCGGTCACCCCGCCGCCGCTCCGCTTGAAGTAGGGGCGGAATTTTAAGACGCGTTTTGCAAGATCGTCCGCCGCAACCTCTTCCCCGCCCGAAAGGCTCCAACTTTCGGGGTTATGGCAAAAGGCGCAACGAAGCGCGCAGCCCTGGAAAAAGACGACGGTACGAACGCCCGGTCCGTCCACAAGACCCATACTTTCCACGGAAAAAATACGACCGGTCGCGTACACGTTTCGCCCTCCTTATCGGTACCGAAGAGCCGTTTTGCCTGCTTTGACAACTTTTGCCGCGCAAAAAATCGACTCTGCCAGAAAAGTATACTATATTTATCCATAGAAGTCAAACATTTTGTGGTCATTTTTTAATTACATACAATATATAATGTATTTCCTGTGTTTCCAGATAACGGCAGATTTGGCACTCCGAAACGAGTTTGCGCAAACTTTCCACAAAAAATGAGGGAAACGATCAGAAAACGAGGCGAAATTTTTCATCGCGGCAGAAAAAGCGAAAAACGGCGCCGAACGTTCTTTACTCCGCCCGCCGCACGCTGCTTGCCCTGCCGGAAACGCTTTTTCTTTCCCCTTAAAATTTTGAAAAGCGCGTTCATTTATTTGACTGTTTTATGCCGTTTGCGGTATAATAAGAAGTGGATTTTATTGCAGACGCTATTTTTATCAAGAGGCATTGCGCCGCCTTCGCCGCAGAAAAGTCTTTTGCGGCGCACCGATCGGCACTTTTCGCCGATACCACCGGCAATTTTCGCCGATACCGCCGGCAATTCCGCCGGCATTTTGAAATTTATACTTCAGGAGCAAGCGTTTATGATCACGGCAAGAGAAGACATCAGAAACATCGCCATCATCGCGCACGTCGACCACGGCAAAACCACGCTGGTTGACCAGTTACTCAAATCGAGCGGGACCTTCCGCGCCAACGAACAGGTAGCGGAACGCGTAATGGACAGCGGCGATATCGAACGCGAACGCGGCATTACCATTCTCGCAAAAAACACTTCCGTACACTATAACGGCGTAAAAATCAACATTATCGACACCCCGGGACACGCCGATTTCGGCGGAGAAGTGGAACGTATTTTATCCATGGTGGACGGCGTTCTGCTCCTTGTGGACGCGGTGGAAGGCTGCATGCCGCAGACCCGCTACGTTTTGAAAAAGGCGCTTTCGCTCAACAAAAAAGCCGTCGTCGTAGTCAACAAAGTGGACAAAGGCATCGATAAAGAAGCCATCAACGATCAGATTTTAGGTCTGTTTTTCGACCTCGGCGCAAGCGACGAACAGATCGATTTCAAGACAATTTACGCCAGCGCGAAACAGGGCTGGGCAAGTTACGATCTGACCCCGGGCAAGGATATGAGCCCTATTTTCGAAACGGTCATCAAAGAAATTCCCGCCCCGAGAGGAGATATGGACGCCCCCTTGCAGGCGCTGATCTGCAATATCGAATACGACGATTACGTGGGGCGTATCGGCATCGGCAAGGTCACCCGCGGCAGAATTTACGACAATCAACCGGTCGTTATGTGCCACGGCGACGTGTCCTACCCCGCTTCCCGTATCGGCAAACTGTATCAGTTTGAGGGCTTAAAGCGGCAGGAGGTGACCGAAGGCGCCGTAGGCGACATCGTTGCGATTTCCGGCGTGGACAACATCAACATCGGCGAAACCGTCTGCGCCGCGGACTGCATCGAACCGCTGCCCTTCGTCAAGATCGACGAACCTACCGTTTCCATGCTGTTTATGGTAAACGATTCTCCCTTTGCGGGAAAAGAAGGCAAGTTTGTCACCAGCCGCCATCTCCGCGCAAGACTGTTTAAGGAAATCGAAACCAACGTTTCCATGAAGGTGGAAGAAACCGAACGTGCGGAATGTTTCAAAGTTTTCGGCAGAGGGGAACTGCACCTTTCCATTCTCATCGAAAACATGCGCCGCGAGGGATACGAATTTCAGGTTTCCCGCCCCAAGGTGATTTTTAAGGAAGTCGAGGGCAAGTGCTACGAACCCATCGAGTCGCTGACCATCGACGTGCCGGACGAATATGTGGGCGCGGTCATGAACAAACTGGGCGCAAGAAAGGGCGACCTCGTTACCATGACGCCCGACGGACACGGCGGAACAAGGCTGGACTTCGACATTCCGGCAAGATGCCTGTTCGGCTATCGCAGCGAAATGCTGACCGACACCAAGGGCTTCGGCGTCATGAGTCACGTATTCAAGGATTACGAACCGTACAAAGGCGATATTCCTTCCCGCACGCGGGGATCTGTCGTCGTGTTTGAAGACGGCGTGACCACCACTTACGGTCTATTTAACGCGCAGGAACGTTCTACCCTGTTCGTAGGCGCGGGACTGAAAGTCTACGCGGGCGAAATTGTGGGCGAAAATTCCAGAGAGGACGACCTCGTCGTCAACGTCTGCAAGGAAAAGCACCTGACCAACACCAGAAGTTCGGCTTCGGACGACGCGCTGAAACTCATCACCCCCACCACGCTTTCTTTGGAACAGTGTCTGGAATTCATCGGCGACGACGAACTGGTGGAAGTCACCCCCAAGAGCATTCGTTTGAGAAAGCGCATTTTAAGTAAAGAACAGCGCATGAAACTCGCCGCCAAAAACAAGGGCTGAGGATAAAATCGCAACGATCGGCGTTTTCCGCGGTTTTATTGCGGAAAACGCCCGTTTTGTTTTTCCGGCGCCGTTACTGCATTTTCTGCCGGTATATGATAAACAAAACAATCTTCGGCATTATAAAAAATCAGGAAAACGACACGGATTCGGTTAATGATTATGACAGATAAAAAACATCTCCGGCTGACGACAACGCAAATTATTTTGCTCGGCTTTTTGATTGTAATCCTGATCGGCAGCGGATTGCTTTCCCTGCCGGTTTGCTCTGCCGCCGGATGCTCCGTTCCCTATATCGACGCTTTGTTTACAGCCACAACCGCAACCTGCGTTACGGGTCTTGTATCCGTTTCGACAGCCGCAACGTGGAGCATTTACGGACAAATCGTCATTCTGCTTTTAATTCAGATCGGCGGACTCGGCGTCATTACTATTGTAACCGCATTTATGCTGGCGCTGCACCGAAAGCTCGACATCGGCGCCCGCCTGTTGATTCAGGACGCCTTTAATCTGAATACCATGTCGGGACTTGTCGTCTTTGTAAAAAAAGTGCTCGCAGGGACGCTGATCGTCGAAAGTTGCGGCGCTGTTTTTTACATGTTCGCTTTTATCCCGGAATTTGGCGCAAAAGGCGTCTGGATCTCCGTTTTTAATTCGGTTTCCGCATTCTGCAACGCAGGTATGGACGTGATCGGCGAAAACAGTCTGTGCGATTACGCCACAAACCCGCTGGTCAACGGCACTACGGAAATTCTGATTATTCTGGGAGGGCTGGGATATATTGTCTGGTGGGACGTGGCAAGAGTTTTCCGCGAACGTTCTTCAAACGGTCACAAAATTTTCCGGAACCTTACCCTGCACAGTAAAATCGCCTTTGTATCCACCGCGTTTTTGTTGCTTTTCGGCACCGTGCTTACCTTTTGCTTTGAATACAACAATCCGCTGACATTGAAAAATCTGTCGCTGTTCGATAAAATTCAAATATCGTTTTTTCAGTCCGTAACAACCAGGACGGCAGGATTTGCGACCGTTCCGCAAGAAAATCTGACCAATGCCACGGTTATTTTATCCATTCTGCTGATGACGATCGGCGGCTCCCCCGTCGGAACGGCAGGCGGCATCAAAACCGTGACGGCTGCAACGCTTGTTTTTATCGCATACTCCATGATAAAAAAGAAAAACAACGTTTCCGTTTTCGGAAGGACGATTGCAAAACAGTCGATTTATAAAGCGGTCGCCGTCACGTTGACCTTTTCGGTCGTTGTGTTTCTTTCCGCCATGCTTACGGCGGCAGTGACAAACGCCGCCGGAACAGACGTTTTGTATGAAACGGTCAGCGCCGCCGCAACGGTCGGTTTATCACGAAATCTGACCTCTACGCTCAATCTTGCCGGGAAAATTATCATCATTGTTACCATGTATTTCGGCCGCGTAGGACCGATTTCGTTCGCCATTGCTTTCGGCAATAAAAATACAAGTCAAAACATCGTCACATTGCCCGAAGAAGAAGTCTGCATCGGGTAAAAGGAGAAAAACTTATGCAGAAAAAAACCTACGCCGTCTTCGGTTTGGGAAGATACGGCATGGCTGCCGCCAAAGAACTTGTGAAAAACGGTAAAGACGTGATCGCCGTCGATAAAAACGAACAACTTGTGGAAGACGCAATCGGCATCCTTCCCATATTGAAATGCGCCGACGTTACCGACCCCAAAGCGATCGGACAACTCGGCATTTCCAACGTCGACGTCGTTATCATAGCAATGGCAAATAATCTGGAAGCAAGTATCATGGCGGTAACGCTTTGCAAAGAAAAGGGCGTAAAAACCGTAATCGCCAAATGCGCAAACGAAAGACACCGGAAAATTTTACAATGCGTCGGCGCGGATATGGTCGTTTTTCCCGAACAGGAATCGGGTACCCGTCTTGCAAAAAACCTGCTGACTGCGGGCTTTATCGATGTTTTGTCGCTGTCGGACGAACTTTCCATTGTGGAATTGAATCTGAAACCGGAATGGGAAGGGAAAAACCTGATAGAACTTAACCTGCGTAAAAAATATGCCGTCAACATTGTGGCGATCCGGAAAAACGGAAAAATTATAGCTCCCGTCAACCCGGAAGAAAAACTTGACAAAAGCATGCAGCTGATCGCTATCGTCCATACCGAAAAGCTGACAAAACTGCACTGACGCCTTCCGCTTTTTCCAAACCGGCTCTTCTCTTTGAAAGAACAGCTCTCCACTCTTTGAAAAACGACTCCACACTCTTAAAAACCGGCTCCTTCTTTGAAAAAAGACTCTCTCCTCTTAAAAAACAGCTCCACCCCCTTTGAAAAGACGGAGGGCAGGGCGAAAAACACTGTTTTTCGCCCTGCCCTCCGTTAATTTTTTATCTCTCGCAACAAAAACAGACCGCGCTTCCGCTTTCCGCCCGGCAAAAAAATCAGTCGATTCCGAAAAACTCGTTCGGCTTGATACCGAACACCGCATAAAACCGCAGAATGTTATCGAATCCCGGTTTTTTCTTTTCCCGCAGCCACTGGCTGACCGTCGTTTGATTGACCCCCAAAAGGTCGGCAAGTTTTTGCTGGCTGAGTCCTTTTTCTACCATGACGCCTTTGATGACGTCCACGTACGCGTTATTTTCGTTCATAGTACGGAAAGAATAACAATTTTCAGGTCAAAAGTCTTGACATAGGTCAATAGACCTGATATAATGCCACGTGTGGATTTTCTCACAAGACGGAGCAAATTCCTCTTTTTTGCTGCAACTGCGGCAAAATTTGCCGGTCCGCAACCGAAAATAAAGTTGCAAAAACTTGAGGAAAATTCTTTTCCGCCCACCAAAAGTACGAGGTGCAAGATGAAAAAAATGAGAAAGATCGTCAACTTATGCGCAGGAATTTTTTCCCTGCTATGCCTTTTGCTGCTTGCGGCGGGGATTGTTTGGCATTGTGCAATGAAAGATTCTGGCGACGCATTTTGGCTTTTACAATCGGCAAGCGGTTTTGGCGCGATATATTACGTCACCGATATCTTGCACGTACCGGCTTATATCACAACAATCTGCTGGTTGCCCGATGGTTCTTCCCTAAGCATTGTGCAGGAAAATCCGAAATTTTCCACCTTGTTTATCGTGGTCAGCTGTGTATTTTTACTGCTCCATCTGATCAACGCTATCCACTTTTTCAAGAAAAACGGATTTACGAAAAAAAAGAATTCCCTTTCTGCCTTTTGTATTTCGGGGTTTATGGCATACTGTAGTATTCGTTTTTTCGTAAAAAATGAATATAGCTTGGCACCGGGATTTCTTGATTTATTATTCACTCTGCTTCCGATCCTGGTTTTAATATTCCAGTTGCTGATATGCGCCGCAATCGCCTTCAATCTTGTCTATACCTTCATTGACTGTTCGGGGCTACAAAAATACAAAGACACCGTTGCCCTTAACAATAATTTGCCGTTTGACCCTTCTGCCGGTGTGGCAACCGCAAACCGGCAAACGCCCGTCACCCCCGTTTCTGTAGCAAAAGAAGCACCGCTTAGCGCGCAGACCATCGCAGCGGAAACGCTGGCGCGGCAAAAATTCTGCGCACCCGTGCAGCCGGTCGTGACCGAGCAGCAGCCACAACCCTCCCCCTCTTCTGCCGCAACGCAGCCCCTTTCCGCCCCGGCGGCAGCGCAACCTGCCGCAGCCGGAATTCAAGCGGAAGACGCCGCAGATAAAGCGCAACCCGCGGCGGAAACCTTTCCCGCAGCCAAGACTCCGCCCGAGAAGAAAGAAACAACGCAGAAAGAGAGCATTCTTTCCACGCACGTGTTCAACCTGAAAACTTGTTTCTTCCTCCCGATCCTGCTGTTCGGCGTGGAAATCGTCGTCGTTTGTCTGGCAAAAGCTTCCGGTTCCCATGGGGCAGGCATCGTTTTATGGCTGCTTGCGCTCGTAAATCTGGCTTACGCCGGTTGGAAAATGGTGCAAGCCGTGCAATCCGTCAAGCGCCACGTCGTAATTACGACTACACGCGTTTATTTGCAGAACTACGCTACCGGAAACATCGTTATTTCCGTGCCGATCGCGGACATCAAAAACGTTTCCACCGAAACGACGGCGGCAAGCATTCGCTCCGACTACGGCAATCTGGTTTTGTTTCTTACCGGCGGGCAGAAAATTAAATTTGATTTCATCCTCGACATCGCGCAGGCAAAAGAAAACATCCTGCTTGCAAAAAGAAAAGCGGAAAATAACGCTTTGTCGCTTTAATTTATAATTCAAGAAGCCCTAAAATTTGCTTGTAAGCGTTTCGGGCTTCGCCATATTTCAACGGGAAGGACAAAACGTAAGTTTTGCGAAAAACCCGCAAGGTTTTTTCCGAATGTTTTGTGATAAGACAAAACATTGCTTCCCGCCGTATATATTTTAACCGGAAGCCGCGGGCGGCGGGAGAATTTTCTCCCGCCGCCCGCGGCTTATTTTCTGCACGTGTCGGCTTATTTCCTGTGCTTATCGGCTTATTGTCTGCACTTGTCGGTAGTGATTTTGAAACAGCTTTTCGGTAGGCTTTCCCGGCGCCGGCTGGCGAGAAAAATTTATGCAATGTGCCGATTTTTAAGGAGCGTACCGTAGTTTTCGATACGCGTACCGTCTTTCGATTGCGTTCGGCGCAGCAGACTCGTGTCCCGGTTCCTGCCGATTTCCACCCGCACGCAGCTGACTTTACCGCACGGAAAGATTAAATAACGATATACAAAGTTTTGCGGATAGCCGCGCGTTTGGGCAGGTCGCCGCGATTTTCTGCCCCTTCGGTCGTTTTCCTATCCAAGATAAACTTTAACGGCGCCCGCGGGACAACTTTCGTTGCCCCGCGGGCGCCGTTTATATTTTGCCGCTTTCGGCAAGCCATGGCGGCAGATCGCTTTGTCCGACAGCCGCAGCCTTTTTATAAAACCGCGGCGCCTTTTAGAGAGACCGGAAGCCGGAACTTCTCTCTTTTTGCAGCAAGCGGAAACCAGAATCCTCTATAAACACGCAGACAGCCGGGCAAACCTGCCCGGCTGCTTTTACTTCTATAAAGATTTGATCTTTATCACCTTTCGTTACCCGCGGATATTTTCCTTTTCGGTTTCGGAAAGGGATTCTGCATTTTCCGCACGCTCCGCAGCACTTCCGGCAGGTGCGGAAAGTTGATTCGCTCCCGTTTTCATCGCGGCTTTTTTTGCGGTTATTTCGGCTTTCCTTTCGCGTTTTTCCTGACGGCGACGTTCCTTTTTATCCGCTTTTTCTTCCTTTTTCGTAGGCTTTTCGGGCAGAGCCAAGGGTTCGTTCAGCACCGTGGGATCCTGCAGTATGCGCTTGAAAATGCGCAACGACTTCGCAAAATAGAAACCGTCGCAAATGCGTTCGTCCATCGTAACGCCGAGGTTCATCACCTTGCCGATGGCAAGCCGCTCGTTATCCTCTACCACGGGAACCATTTTTTCTTTACCCATGACCACGAACACGCTGCAGTTGCCGAAGTTGTACAGGTGGTGGAAAATCGCGTCGTTTTTGATGGATTTCAGGTTGGAAAGAAAAATTCCCGTATGGAACGGGCTTGCGTCGAGAATCGCTTTCGGTAAAAGTTCCAGTCGATCGAGCGTTTTGATGACCCAAAGACCGAAACGGAACATAAAGCCGGGCATCATACCCAAAATTCTGGCGCCTTTTTCGGTACCGTTGCCGGAAGACTGCTTCAGGTTGTCGGCAATGGCTTTGTCAATGATCGCCTTTACTTCGTAAATGCTTTCTCTGCCGGTAAAGTGCATTTTCACGAGGCATTCTTCCCCGTCGTCCGCCAGCGATTTTTTAATGGTGATGGAAAGTTGAATGTCGTTTCTCTGATATAATTTGCAGTTGGAAATGAACCGGTTTAACGCGGGACGCAAGGCAAAAATGCGTACCAACGCCGCAATGACAACGTGCATATAATTGAACGTGTTGCCCTTTTCCGCCTCGCTTTTTATATACTCGTCCAGATTTTCAACGCGGATAGATTCCTCCATCATATTGAGCGCTTCCGTCCGCTGCGGCATAAAATAGGGCGTCGCTTTCGCGATCGGATCCAGCCCGCGGATCAGCGTACCGTCTTTTCGTTTTCCGAACATAAAGAAAACACCTCTCTTCAATCTGAAAAGGACCCCCTTTTCATCTTAAGCAGTGTAGCGCATTCTTTTAAAAAAAGCAAGCATTTGAGCACAATTTCGTCTTTTTATGTCAATTTTCTTTTACAAATGCCGAAATTCAGGTAAAAAGCGGGCGACAAACGGCATTTTTAACCGTTGTCGCCCCAAAATTTTAGTTTACAAATCGTCTGTCGCCCTACCGGGGAAAAAGTTTATTTCCCTTCGCTGTTTAATAATTGCAGATAGCCGTACATGGCGCGGACGGCGCCGTGATAGTTATGCTCCAGATAGTTGCCGCACTTTTTCTTTTCGGTGCCGGGAACCTTGGCAAGTTTCACCGCGCCCGCAAGACATTTTTTGGTAAACGCGAGGGCGTCTGCCGGTTCCACCTGAAACAGAAGCAGGTAAAATCCCGTGCGGCAACCCATGGGTCCGAAGTACACCACCTGTTCTTTCAGGTCGGAATTGCGCGCCACGGTCGCCACCATATGCTCTATCGAATGCATGGTCGCCGGTTCCAGATAATCGCCGGCGTTGGGCGTTTTAAAGCGCAGATCGTAGGTGTAAACGCCGTTTTTTTCGCCCAGAAAATAGAATCCCGGCGTCATAACGTTGTGATTGATTTTGAAAGAAGGGATATCGTCCATCTGTATTTCTCCTTTGTGACCTGATTTCGTGGGGCGCCCCAATTATCGCGGCGCTCTGCGAACGCGATAAACCGTTGTGATATTTTCGCGGGGCCCCGCGGACTTAGCGTTAAGTTGCGGCGCGCATAACGTCGCTTCCCGGGCGCGATGAATTATTGTGTTATTTCGCGGGCGTGCCGCCTTTGTTAAAGGTTTTGCAGGTGCGGAAGGCGAGCGGCGCGCCTGCATTTTCATCGTTTGGCGCCGGATTTCGGGGATACGTCCCCCTATTTTGCGAACATCACCTTTTCGTTATCGAACAGTTTCGCCACGACGAACACTAAAATTCCCGCATAGACGAGGTTGCTTAAAACGGTGATCAGAATTCCCACCGGGCTGACCGCGAACGAGAAAATACCCGCAAAGCAGGTGACGCTGTTGAAAAGCGGAATGAAGTAAAACGCCGTCTTCGCGTCGATCTGCAGCATCATGGGAAGGAAAGAAATGAGCATGACGACGATCATCAGCGGCGTGACCATGGTGGTGGCTTCCTTTACGCTTTTCGCAAGCGTGGAGAACACCGAAACCAGCCCGGTCATCACCATCACGGTGACAAGTAGCACGGCAAGAATGGAGAGATAATCGCCCGCGCCGTAGTACGCGTTTGCGCTGATGTCCCCCATGCCGGTCATCATTTTGGGCAGGGAAAGAATGATTCCGAGGAAACTGGAAACCGCCGAAAGCATGGCAAGCGCGCTTAAACTCAGCACTTTGCCGAGCGCGAGATGGCTGCGCTTTAAGGGTGTGACGAGCAGAGTCGCAATGGTGCCGCGTTCCTTTTCGCCCGCAATGGATTCGGGCGCGACCGACATACAGCCGGAAAACAGCAGCATCATGATAAGCAGCGGCACGATCATCGAAAACAGCATGCCCACCACGTCTTTTTCGTCCGCCTGATCGTATTTTTCCTCCCCCGCGTTGATATCGAAATAGTGCGAAAGCGAATCGCGGAAGGCGGAAAGCACGTTGTTTGCCACAGTAAAGGCATTTGCGGAATCGGTTTCCGCAGAGTTGTAATAGAACGCGATCTGCTGCGGACGATCTACCGACAAATTTTCTTCAAACCCCGCGGGGAACGCCATATACAGTTCGGCGTCGCCCTTTTTGATTTCGGCAAGAACGGCTTCTTTATCTTCCGCCGTCTTCATCTCCCAACCGAGCTGCGAAAACGCGGGCGCGAGGGAAGAAGGCAGATTTTCGGCATAGACCACGGGCGGCTCCGTACTTCCGCCGAAGCGGTCGTTCATCGCGCCGCCGATGAGCGAATAAATACCGTAAATGAGCAGCCCCGGGAGCAGCACGGTGGTGAGAATCATGCGTCTGTCTTTGAAAAACCGCGCAAATTCCTTGCGCATAATCGTCCAGATATTTCTCATACGATATCCCCCTTGACCGAACGGTAAAGATCGAAAAATACGGTTTCGAGATCTCTGTCCGCAGTCAGTTCGGAAAGAGCGCCTTCCTCGATCATTCTGCCGTCGATGATAATACCCGCGCGGTCGCAAAGCTTTTCAACCAGCGAGAAAATGTGGGTGGAAAGCAGAATGGTTTTGCCCTCGGCTTTCAGATCGAGCAGAAAATCGGTCACGACTTTGGCGGTCAGAACGTCCAGTCCGTTGGTGGGTTCGTCGAAAATGATGAAATCGGGGTCGTGCACGATGGCGGTGACCAGACTGACTTTTTGTTTCATACCGGTGGAAAGGTTGCCCACCTTGACTTCGCGGAAGCGGTCGATGCCGAATTTTTGAAAAAGCGCCTCCTTTCTTGCCGCGGCAAGACCGGGTTCCACCCCGTGCAGGTCGCTGAAAAAGTCAAACAGATAGTCGGGCGTAAAAAAGTCCTCCAGTTTAAGTTCCCCCGTCATAAAACCGATGTTTGCGCGCACTTTTTCGGGGGCTTTCACGAGGGAAACGCCGCCGATATCCGCGTCGCCCGCATCCGGACGAAGCAGCGTTGCAAGCATGCGGAGCGTGGTGGTTTTGCCCGCGCCGTTGGGACCTAACAGCCCGTAAATTTCCCCCTTCGCTACCGAGAAGGAAAGATGATCGACCGCGACGCGCTTTTTCTCTTCCGTCCGTTCGACCTTCTGCTGTTTTTTGGAAAGCGCGAACGTCTTGCAAAGTCCTTCCGCTTTCAGATAATCATCCATATCACATTCTCCTTACTTGTTAACACGCAACCCGGATTCTGCCGTCGACTATTCTTTTCGGACGGCAAATCGGAGACTTCCGTTTTGTCGGATTCAACGCCCGCTGTTTTGTCGGATTCAACGTCCGCCTTTGTTAAATTATACAGAAAAACCGCCGCCTTGTCAAGAATACACAGGCGGCGGCAGGACTTGCGGCATAAAGGTTCTGCGGCGGTCACTGGAAATAGTGGAACCCTTCCCCGATGATTTTATCCGCCTGCGTGACGATGATAAAGGTGTCGGGGTAATGCTCTTCCAGATACTGCGAAAGGCGTACCGCCTGCTTGTTGCTGAGGACGGTTTGCAGCACGATTTTATCTTTGCCCGAAAAACTGCCCGTCGCGCGGAACAACGTGGCGCCGCGGTGCAATTCCTTATGGATATAATCGGCGAGTTCGTCCCCCTTGTCGGTGATAATCATGACGCTTTTGCAGAGATTGATCTTGCGAATGACGTAGTCGATGGCAAAGCCCTGCATCACAAGTCCGACGACGGAATACAGACCGGTCGTCCAGTCGAACACGAAAAAGGTGGTAACGGTGACCAGAAAATCGACCACGGTCAGCGAAATACCTACGTTCATATGGAATTTTTTCTTGAAGATCATCGCAAGAACGTCCGTCCCGCCGGAAGTCGCCCCCTGCGAAAAGATAAAGCCCGCCGCCACGCCGCGCAGCGAAATACACACGATGAGATCGAGAAGCGGATCGCTATGCGGAATGAGGTCGTTCGGGACGAACCTTTCCAAAAGGTACAGGCTGATCGACATAAAAACGCAGGAATAAACGGTTTTCATCCCGACTTCCCGCCCTAATACGAAGAACGCCAGAACAAGCAGCGCGATGTTTAAAATCGCGTTCCAGATCGACGGGGTCAGCAAAAATTTGCCGAGCACGACCGAAAGCCCCGCAACGCCTCCGATGGTAAAATTGTTGGGATAACGGAAAAAGTAGATTTCCGTCGAAAACGCGAGAAGCGCCAGCGTCACGATGGCGTATGCGCGAAGTTCCTTTTTCACCGTTGTTGTTTCACTTTTCATTTTTTATCATTCCTCGACGGCTATTGTACTACGATTGAAAAAAAAAGACAACTTTTCGCGGGGCGTGCGAAATAAAATTTTTGCGGAAGCGGGAAACCACGGCAAAACAGAAGCGCCGGAACAAGGCTGCAATGCCGGAAAAACTGCCGATCGCAAAATTGTTTTTTCCCTTCCCGGGTTTTTATCTCCGTTATCCTTATTTTTAAACCGTCTGCGCGCAACTTAGCGTCGCGTCTGCCCGCCGTCTGCCGACGTCCGTTTTCCCATTCTCCCGCCACCCTCAAACGCCTCCCGATCATTTGCAGCCATTCCGCCACGACCCGCGACGGGAAGGACATCGCTATCGAATTAGGCGGCGAAACCTCCTTCCTTTGCGAAGAAGGGAAAATCCACGTCGTCCTTTATACCAACGGATGATGAGGAAAAGAAAATCTACGTTCGTCCTTTATGCCCTCTTAGCGTAAAGGAAGTACAATTTACCAACCCCTCTGATCATAAGAAAGTGAAACCAACGTTCGCCGATCGCAAGAAAACGGACCGGGCGCGGCGGAAATGCGT
>CAKQSI010000048.1 GCA_934272745.1 uncultured Clostridia bacterium
GCGCCGCCCCTCATTTTGCGTTCAATAAAATTATATCCGATAGTTTATATTTTTGCGGAGCCGCCTGCCGCAAAAGCTCCGGAGGCAAAATTCCTCGGGTGTTTACGGGAACAGACGGGGCAAAAGGTAGCAGATCGCGATACAGACCAGTTCGGTCGCGTACGGCAAGATCGACATCACGGTGAAATACACGGGGATACCCGTTTCGCCGCGTGCTTTCATGCGTTTTTTGGAAAGAATCGCGCCGACGATCGCTAAAACGGTAGGTACCAGATTGGCGAACGATCCCCAAACCAGAAAAATTATGAGAAACAGGGCGAGATTCAGCCCCGAAGTTGGGTCGTTTTTATGCATTTTAATGGCGCAATCGGTCAGTTCGTACAGCAAAAAACAGGCAATGATGACGTAAAAAACCATCGTAACGATACGGAGCGGGAGAAAGTCTTCCCGTTTTTTTCTTTTTGCCGGGAAAGCCGGCTCCGGTTGGGAAGCCGTTTGCGTGGCGGCAGGCGGAACTTTTTCTGCGGCGGAAGCCGTTTGCGCTGCGGCGTTCGTTTCCTTATCTGCGGCGGAAGCCGTTTGCTCCGTGGCTTCTGCCTTCCCTTTTATGGCGGAAGGCGGCATTGCGGCGGTGTTTGCCTGAGGTCTTTTTTCTTCCATAAAATAAAACTCCTTTTTCTTCTTATGATTTCAAAAGCGGCGGCGGACG
The DNA here is from genome assembly GCA_934272745.1 of uncultured Clostridia bacterium. Taxonomy (GTDB): domain Bacteria; phylum Bacillota; class Clostridia; order Christensenellales; family Borkfalkiaceae; genus SIG402. Next base: position 710 of record CAKQSI010000048.1, read on the forward strand.
ATATGCGCTTTTCCGCCGGCTTTTTCCAAACTTGCGGCAAAGCCCCGCGCCTATCTCGTTTCGGGCAGTTTTCTCAAAAGCGGCGGCGGGAAACTCCGGCGCCTATCTCGTTTCGGGCAGTTTTCTCAAAAGCGCGGTGGCGTAGGCGGCAATGCCTTCTTCCCGCCCGACGAAGCCCAGTTTTTCGTTGGTGGTGCAGGAAATGCCGACGTGCGTCGCCGGGATGCGGATAATCTGCGAAAGGGTCTTTCGCATGTCTTCGATATAGGGGGAAAGGCGGGGCTTTTCGGCCAAGATCGCCACCGAAACGTTGACCGTTTCGTATCCCGCGGCGTCCAGCGTTTCCAGTACGCGTTCCAGTAAAAGCGTGCTTGCGATGCCGCGGTAACGTTCGTCCGTGTCGGGGAAATAATGCCCGATATCGGGAAGTCCCGCCGCAGACAGCATGGCGTCCATCAGCGCGTGCAAAGGCGCGTCCGCGTCGCTGTGCCCTAAAAGTCCTTTTTCGTAAGGAATTTCCACCCCGCAAAGCACCAGTCTGCGGTTTTCCGCCAAGGGGTGAATGTCGTACCCGATGCCCGTCTTCACGTCGTCTTCGATGGCGTCGAAGTCGGTTTTATAGGTCAGTTTGCGGTTTTCGTATTCGCCTTCGCAGGTCTTTGCCGGCATGACGTAGCGGGAATAAACGCCGGCGTCGTCGGTATATTCTTCGCCGGGCCGGATACTTTCGTACGCTTTCTTGATTTCCGAAAGGAAAAAACACTGCGGCGTCTGCACGCTGCAAAGATGTCCGCGGGGGAGAGTATAAATCAGCCGCCCGTCCTTATCACAGCCGCTCATCGTGTCGGTGGGGCGGATAACGGGGACGGCGCTGCCGTACTTGATGGTTTCGTCGATGCAGCGATCGACCAGTTCGTCCGTGACGTAGGGACGGGCGCCGTCGTGAATCATCACAATGTCGCAGTCCACGGTCATCAGCGCGTTTTTGACCGACTCCGTGCGCGTTTCCCCGCCGAAGACCATGCGCAGCGGTTTGTTGTCCTCGGGCGCGGAACGCCGGATCTCTTCCATCACGGCAAGCGTTTCTTTTTCGTATTCTTTGCGAACCACCAGCACGACTTCGTCCACGCGCGGATTGCGGTAGAAGGGGCGGGCGGAAAGTTCCAGAAGGGTCTTGTTTCCGATGGTGCAATACACTTTGCCGATGCCTTGCTTGGCGCGTTCGCCCTTGCCGGCGGCGGCGATGATGGCGGTGATCATGCGTTTTCTCCTTGCGCTTTCGGGGAGGGGTCTTCTTCCCGCGGCAGAATTTCGTAAAGGTCCGCCGCCTCGTCTTTTTTAACCGTTTCTTTGATCTTCAGTACGCGGAAACGCACCGTTTCGTCCCCGAAGCGGATCTCCGCAACGTCGCCCTCTTTCAGGTCGTAGGAGGGTTTGACCTGCTTGCCGTTTACCGAAACCCTGCCGCCCTTTGCGGCGTCGTTTGCCGCCGTGCGGCGCTTTAATATCCGGCTGACTTTCAAAAATTTGTCGATTCTCATAAATTTCCTCGCAAAATGCGTTTTTGTCCTTAAAATCGTTTGACTTCTTGACGGAAGCGTGCTAAAATACCAAAATGCTATTATTATCGAATACTATGCGGTTTTTCGCGCTTTTTTACGGAAAACGGGGGTATTCTTCCGCCGGATCCCTACTATATATAGGGGTTTTTCGGGGGAATAAGGCTCCTTTTTCCGCGAAGAGCGGAAATCCTGCCCGTATTCGTCCGTTCCCGTATGATTATACTATACGGAAGCGAAAATATCAACCATCTTTGCTAAAATTTTTTTGATAAATTCAGAAGGAGTGTATTCAATGACTCGCAAATTACCGATTGTCAGATATGGTAACACGGAAAGAAGATCTTTCGGCAGAATCAGAGAAGTACAGGAGATTCCTTACCTTATCGAGGTACAGAAAGACTCCTACGATACCTTCGTCAAAAAGGGTATCGACGAGGTTCTGAGAGATTTTTCGCCGATCTGCGATTTCTCCGAACAGCATTTTGAATTGCGCTTTTTAAGCCATTCGCTCGGGGATACGCCGAAGTACGACGAAAAAGAATGCCGCGAACGCGACGCGACGTACGCCGTTCAGTTAAAGGTCAAAGTCCGTCTGGTCAACAAGGACAGAAACAACGAGGTAATCGAGCAGGAAGTGTACATGGGCGATTTCCCGCTTATGACCGACAACGGCTCGTTTATCATCAACGGTGCGGAACGCGTCATCGTTTCTCAGTTGGTCAGAAGTCCGGGCGTCTACAACGGCGCGCAGATCGATAAAGCGGGTCGCAAGATTTTCGATACCACCGTTATCCCCAACCGCGGCGCATGGCTGGAATTCGAGCAGGATTCGCAGGGAATTCTGTGGGTGCACGTCGACCGTACCAGAAAGATCACCGCTTCGGTGCTGCTCCGTTCTCTCGGCTTCGGCAGCGACGAAGAACTGATGAATCTGTTCGGCGGCGACGAGATGATGTGGCGCACCGCCGCAAAAGACGCGGGCGCTTCGGTTGCCTACGGCAGAAAAGAACTGTATAAACGTATCCGTCCGGGCGAAATGCCCACCGAAGACGCGCAGAAAAAACAGATCGAAGGGATGTTCTACGATTCCAAACGTTACGATCTGTCCCGCGTCGGACGGCATAAATACGACCTCAAGCTTTGCCTCGCCACCCGTATCGCGGGACTTACCGCCGCGGAAGACGTTGTGGATAAAAACGGGGAAGTGCTTGCAAAAGCCGGCACCGTCCTTTCGGAAGAGGTCGCGAAAAAGATCCAGAACTCCGGCGTCAACGCCGTCACCGTCCGTGTGGAAGGCAAACCCACGTTCGGTCTGGACCTCCGCGTATACAACGCTTATTTAAACGGCACGCTTGCAACCGTTGACGGCGAAATGGTCAACGCGGATTATATCGCTTCGCTCGCGAAAGAAAATCCCGACCGTTCCGTACGCGTCGTGCTGACCGACGCCTCGTATCCTCTCAACCTTTCCAAATGCAACAAAGCGCTGCTTTTGGAATCGGGCAAGGAAGTGGAAAGTCTGGCGGACAACGGCGTGCGCGTGCTTTCTGCGCCCGTCGTCATGGTCAAAGACGGAAAAGAAACGGTATTTGAAAAGGGCAGAATGATCACCGCCGATCTCGCGCGCATTCTGACCGATCCGCTTTGCGACGTCTACGTTTCGGACGAAAACGGCAAAGCGACCCTCGTCGAAGATAAAGACAACATTATCGTCCGTGCGGAAGACGCGGAAGCGACCCCTGCCGAGTACGAGATCAACGTTCGTCTTTACGACGCGTTGTCCGAAGGCGTGTTTGTCTTTGCGGACGCCTGCACGGTCAACCGCGGCGCGGACAAGGATAAGGATTTCGGCGTGAAAGTCGTCGCTGCCGAAGGGGACGCGTTCGGCGAACAGGCTGCGAAAGAATTGCTTGCCGACGGCTTCTCCTACGTCGTTATTACGCCCGAAACCGAAGAAGAGGGGCTGTACGCCACCCACAAAATCATCGGTAACAACACCGTCAACTTCAAAGACGTCACCGGTCTTTGCTATAAAGACTACGACGGCTTGACCGAATACGTTTACTATCCCGCCTACGTCGAACTTTTAGAAGGCAAGAGCAAGGAGGAAATCGATTCCCTGCTCCGCGTGAAGACGGTCAACGGCTCGGTTGTCGCGGACGACGCGGAAATCGACCTCGTAAAACAGCGCGTCATGCGCCTGTGCCCGAAATGCATCACGCTGGACGATATCATCGCCACCGTTTCCAACAACTTCGACCTGAACGTCGATATCGGCAACGTGGATAACATCGACCACCTCGGCAACCGCCGCGTCAGAAGCGTGGGCGAACTGCTGCAGAACCAGTTCCGCATCGGTATGGCGCGTCTGGAACGCGTCATTAAAGAAAGAATGATGACGCAGGACAGCGAAAACGTCACGCCGCAGAGCCTGATCAACGTGCGCCCGGTTTCTTCCGCCATCAAGGAATTCTTCGGGTCCTCGCAGCTGTCGCAGTTTATGGATCAGACCAACCCCATTGCGGAACTGACCCACAAGAGAAAACTTTCCGCACTCGGCCCCGGCGGTCTGAACCGCGAACGCGCCACGTTCGACGTCCGCGACATTCACCACTCGCACTACGGCAGAATCTGCCCCATCGAAACGCCCGAAGGTCAGAACATCGGTCTGATTACCTCGCTTTCCGCTTACGCGAAAGTCAACGAGTACGGCTTTATCGAGGCGGCGTACCGCAAGGTAGATAAAGAACGCGGCGTCGTCACCGACGAAGTCGTTTATATGACCGCCGACGAAGAAGATAAATATATCGTAGGCGAAGCCAACGAACCACTCGACGAAGAAGGACACTTCCTCAACGAACGCGTCGCCTGCCGCCATCAGGACGTCATCACCGAAGTCCCGAGAAAAGATATCGATTATATGGACGTTTCGCCCAAGCAGCTCATTTCGGTCGCTACCGCGCTCATTCCGTTTTTGGAAAACGACGATACCAACCGTGCGCTGATGGGCTCCAACATGCAGCGTCAGGCAGTTCCTCTTTTAACTACGCAGACCCCCGACGTCGCGACCGGGATCGAAGCCAAGATTGCTTACGACAGCGGCGTTATGATTCTCGCGAAGGAAGACGGCGTGGTTTCCTACGTGGACGGCGCCGAAATCCGCGTCAAAAACGAAGCGGGCGAGGAACACACCTATTACCTCAAGAAATTCCAGCGCAGCAACCAGGGCACCTGCGTCAACCAGCGCCCCATCGTCAGCCACGGACAGATCGTCAAAAAAGGCGACGTGCTGGCGGACGGTCCTTCCACCAAGGACGGCGAACTTGCGCTCGGCAAAAACATCCTGATCGGCTTTATGAGTTGGGAGGGTTATAACTACGAAGACGCGATCCTTCTTTCCGAAAAACTGGTAAGAGAAGACGTGTTTACTTCTATCCATATAGAAGAATACGAAACCGAAGCGCGCGACACCAAGCTGGGCTGCGAAGAAATCACGCGCGATATTCCCAACGTCGGCGACGACGCGCTGAAAGATCTGGACGAAGAAGGTATCGTCCGTATCGGCGCGGAAGTGGGTTCCGGCGATATTCTGGTCGGTAAAGTCACGCCCAAGGGCGAAACCGAACTGACCCCGGAAGAACGGTTGCTGCGCGCCATCTTCGGCGAAAAGGCGAGAGAAGTGCGCGACACTTCGCTGCGCGTTCCGCACGGCGAAGGCGGCGTGGTCGTAGACGTCAAAATCTTTACGAGAGCCAACAGCGAAGAACTTTCGCCCGGCGTCCGTAAACTCGTGCGCGTTTATATCGCGCAGAAACGTAAAATCTCCGTCGGGGATAAAATGGCGGGACGCCACGGCAACAAGGGCGTTATTTCCCGCATTCTTCCCGAAAGCGATATGCCTTTCCTTGCGGACGGCACCCCGCTCCAGATCGTGCTGAACCCCCTGGGCGTTCCTTCCCGTATGAATATCGGACAGGTTCTGGAAGTGCACCTCGGTCTGGTCTGCAAACAACTGGGCTGGAAGATCGCAACGCCGGTCTTCGACAGCGCAAGCGAAGCGGATATCAAGAGCCTGATGCAGGAAAACAACATCTTAAATCCGGACGGCGAAGTGGACGGCAAAATCCAACTTTACGACGGACGTACCGGCTTGCCGTTTGAAAACCGCGTCACGGTCGGGCAGATGTACATGATCAAACTGCACCACCTCGTAGACGATAAGATGCACGCAAGAAGTACCGGTCCGTACTCGCTGGTCACGCAGCAGCCGCTCGGCGGTAAAGCGCAGTTCGGCGGACAGAGATTCGGCGAAATGGAAGTCTGGGCGCTGGAAGCGTACGGAGCCGCGCACATTCTGCAGGAAATCCTGACCGTCAAGTCCGACGACGTCGTGGGACGCGTCAAGACCTACGAATCCATCGTAAAGGGCAGCAACATCAGCGAACCGGGCATTCCGGAATCGTTCAAGGTTCTTTTAAAAGAACTGCAGTCTCTGGCGCTGGATATGAAGGTCCTTACGGCAAACAAGGAAGAGATCGATCTGCGCAGCCTGATGGACGACGATACCGATTACGGCACGCCGAGAGAAGACGATAAGGTCAAGGAAATCGACCTCGGCTTCGACGAAAAAGACGCGGCGGCGGAAACCGAAGAAGACAGCGAAGCCTCTATCCTTGCGGAAGACGAAGACTTCGACGCGGATCTCTTCAACAGCGAAGCGATGTTCGGCGACGACGATCTGGACGATCTCGACGACTTCGATACTTCGGACGACGAATAACACGGGGAGGGAGCGTGTATGTTTGAATTAAACAATTTCGATTCTATTCAGATCGGCGTAGCTTCTCCCGAAAAGATCAGAGAATGGTCTTACGGAGAAGTAACCAAACCCGAAACCATCAATTACAGAACGCAGAAACCCGAACGCGACGGTCTGTTTTGCGAAAAGATCTTCGGACCGACCAAGGACTGGGAATGTCACTGCGGTAAATATAAGCGTATCCGTTACAAGGGCATCGTCTGCGACAAGTGCGGCGTAGAAGTCACCCGCGCCAAAGTCCGCCGCGAACGTATGGGGCATATCGAACTTGCCGCCCCCGTTTCGCACATCTGGTACTTCAAAGGCGTTCCTTCCCGCATGGGATTGATCCTCGACATGAGCCCCAAGGCTCTCGAACAGGTGCTGTATTTCGCCTGCTTCGTCGTGCTGGATCCGGGCGAAACCGACCTTTTATACAAACAGGTCATCAACGACGTGGAATACAGAGAAGCCGTCGAAAAATGGGGCGAAAACTCCTTTAAAGTCGGCATGGGCGCGGAAGCCATCAAAGAACTTTTAATGGCGATCGACCTCGAGAAAGAAAGTGCGGAACTGCGCGAAATCATCAACGGCAACAACACCGGATTAAAACGTCTCCGCGCGGTAAAACGCATCGAGATCGTAGAAGCGTTCCGCAAAAGCGGCAACCGTCCCGAATGGATGATTCTGGACGTGCTGCCCGTTATTCCGCCCGAACTGCGCCCCATGGTGCAACTGGACGGCGGCAGATTCGCCACTTCCGACCTGAACGACTTATACAGAAGAGTCATCAACCGCAACAACCGGTTAAAGAAGATGCTGGAACTCAAGGCTCCGGACATCATCATCCGCAACGAAAAGAGAATGCTGCAGGAAGCGGTGGACGCCCTGATCGATAACGGTCGCCGCGGCAAAGCGGTTTCCGGCGCGGGTAACCGCGAACTTAAGTCCCTTTCCGGACTTCTGCGCGGCAAACAGGGTCGTTTCCGTCAGAACCTGCTCGGCAAACGCGTGGACTATTCCGGTCGTTCGGTTATCGTCGTCGGACCCGAACTGAAGATCTATCAGTGTGGCGTTCCTAAGGAAATGGCGATCGAACTGTTCAAGCCGTTCGTCATGAAAAAACTGGTGGAAATGAACGCCAGCCACAATATCAAACGCGCGAAACGCACCGTCGAACGCTGCAAACCCATCGTCTGGGACGTGCTGGACGACGTCATTAAAGAACATCCCGTTCTTTTAAACCGTGCGCCTACGCTGCATCGTCTGTCCATTCAGGCGTTTGAACCCGTCCTCATCGAGGGCAGAGCGCTCAAACTGCACCCGCTGGTCTGCGGCGCGTTCAACGCCGACTTCGACGGCGACCAGATGGCAATTCACGTGCCTCTTTCCATCGAGGCGCAGGCGGAAGCACGCTTTCTGATGCTTTCCAGCAACAATATTTTAAAACTTTCGGACGGCAAGCCGGTTATGTCGCCTTCGCAGGATATGGTTCTCGGTTCTTACTACCTGACCATCGACCGCAAAAAGGACGGCGTGGACGGCTACGTGGCGCCCGCCTTCATTTCGGAAGACGAAGTCATGATGGCGTACCAGACCTCGCAACTTACCCTGCAGGACGAAATCAAAGTGCGCCGCACCGTCACCCTGCCCGACGGCAGAAGCCTGACCGGCACGGTAAAGACCACCGCGGGACGGATTATCTTCAACCGCATTATCCCGCAGGATATCGGACTCGTCCCCCGCGAAAAGGACGAAGACTTCTTAAAATATGAAGTCGATAAGACCATCAAAAAGAAAGATCTTTCCAAGATCGTCGATCTGTGCTTCAAAAAGCGCGGAGCGAAAGGCGCGGCGGACGTTCTGGACGACATCAAGTCGCTGGGTTATAAATACTCCACCATCGGCGCGCTTTCGACCAGCGTATTCGATATGAAGATGCCTGCCGACAAGAAAGACATCATCGCGAGCGCGGAAAAAGAGGTCCTCGGCATCGAAAAGATGTACAACCGCGGCTTCATTACCGACGACGAACGTTATAAAGCGGTCGTCGATATCTGGACGGACGCGACCAAGGAAGTCGAAAACAAACTGGAAGGCGCAATGGATAAGTTCAACCCCATCTGGATGATGGCGGACTCCGGCGCCCGCGGCTCCATGGCGCAGATCAAACAGCTTTCGGGTATGCGCGGTCTTATGACCAACCCGAACGGTAAAATTATCGAAATTCCTATCAAATCCTGCTTCCGTCAGGGCTTGACCGTACTGGAATACTTCATCTCCTCGCACGGCGGACGTAAAGGCTTGACCGATACCGCGCTGAAAACCGCCGACTCCGGTTATCTTACGAGAAGACTGGTCGACGTTTCGCAGGACGTCATCGTGCGTGAAGAAGATTGCTTCGCCTCCCTCGGCGAAAAGCCCAAGGGCATGGCTGTCACGGCGATCTACGGCGTGGCTTCCGACGGCGGAAGAGGGGACGTCATCGAAAAACTGGAAGACCGTCTGACCGGCAGATATCCCGTCGGCGACGTGGTGAATCCCGCCACGGGCGAGGTCATCGTTCCTTCCGATACCATGATTACCGAAGCCAAGGCGAAAGAAATCGTCGCTGCCGGCATCGAAGAAGTGGTCATTCGCAGCGTATTCACCTGCCGCGTCAAAAACGGCGTCTGCGCGAAGTGCTACGGCAAAGATATGTCCACGGGCGATCCCGTCCGCGTGGGCGAAGCGGTCGGCATCATCGCCGCGCAGTCCATCGGCGAACCGGGCACCCAGCTGACCATGCGTACCTTCCATACCGGCGGTATCGCTTCTACCGGCGACATCACCCGCGGTCTTCCGCGAGTCGAGGAACTTTTCGAAGCGAGAAAACCCAAGGGCGTCGCGCAGCTTTGCGAAGTTTCGGGCGTGGTTCACGTCGAAGAAAAAGACAAGGTCAAGAAAGTCGTCGTGAAAAAAGACGACGGCGACACCAAAGAATATACGCTGCCGTACGGCGCTAAAGTCTTCGTCAAGACGGGCGACCGTGTGGAACCGGGCGCGGTATTTACCGAAGGCTCGCTCTACCCGCAGGACGTTTTAACCACCCGCGGCGTCAAGGGCGTACAGGATTATCTGCTGTCCGAAGTCCAGTCCGTTTACCGCGGACAGGGCGTTGATATCAACGATAAACACGTCGAGATCATCGTCCGCCAGATGCTGAAAAAGGTCAAAGTTGAAAACAGCGGCGATACCGATCTCCTGCCCGGAGAACTGGTCAACGTCTTCCGCTTCGACGAAGAAAACCTCAAGACGCTGGAAAAAGGCGGCAGACCCGCCAGCGCGAAACGGATGCTGCTCGGTATCACCAAAGCCGCGCTCGCAACCGAAAGTTTCCTTTCGGCGGCGTCCTTCCAGGAAACGGCGCGCGTTTTAACCGACGCGGCGATCAAAAACAAGATCGATCCGCTGATCGGTCTGAAAGAAAACGTCATCATCGGCAAGCTCATTCCCGCCGGTACGGGCGTACGCGAATACAAAAACTTAAGCCCGCAACTCAACGTAACCGACGTTCAGGAATAATCGCATTTTTCCCCGCGGGGCGGACTGCCCCGCGGAAAGGATGTCTTTTCCGTTTCTCTTTATCCTTTCGCGCGGTTGCGTAAGACGGGGAAAGGCGACCGGAAATGTGGGGATCCGCCGAGGCGCTCCGGGTTTTTCGGGAGGGGAAATTTCCCTCCGGTTTTTCGGTCTTTACCGAAGCCGCCGCCCGGTTTATCCGCGCAAAACGTATAAAATTTCCGCCTTGCGGCAAGAAAACCGTTAAAAAAGTTGACAGTGGGGCGGAAAGATGTTAAAATATCGGAGTTAAAAGGTTTATTCTGCAAAATCAGGCGTCCGGTTTCCCGAAGACAGGGGGAGCGGTTGCCTTTTTCGCGGTTGTTTTACGGAAAGAGCAAAGGAGAAAATCGTTCTCCCGAAACGCGGCTTTCTTTAGGCGAGCCGAAGCGGCTTTCTTGCGGAAACCGTAAGGGAAGATTGATACCTCAAAAGCGGCTTTCTTGCGGAAAACACGCGGCGTTTTGCAGTAAACTTTCAACGCGCTTTCTTTAATTAGCGGCCCTGCCGCTGTTTGGAAAATATTTCATCAAAACAAGGAGGTTAACACAAGGATGCCTACTATCAATCAGCTGATCAGACAAGGCAGAGAGAAGATCACCTACAAGAGCAAGAGCCCGATTCTGGACAAATGTCCTCAAAAACGCGGCGTTTGCCTGTCGGTTACGACCACTTCTCCTAAAAAGCCGAACTCCGCAATGCGTAAAATTGCAAGAGTCAGACTGACGAACAAGCAGGAAGGTACCGTCTACATCCCCGGCGAAGGACACAATCTGCAGGAACACAGTTCCGTGCTGATCCGCGGCGGAAGAGTTAAGGACCTGCCCGGCGTACGTTATCACATCATTCGCGGCGCGCTCGATACCGCAGGCGTAGCGAAGAGAAAACAGGCAAGATCCCGTTACGGCGCAAAACGCCCCAAATAAGGATCGTTAAGTAACCATTATCACTCAACAATCGTACCGTTACTCCGAAATCGATGAAATTTTCCAAATATCGACAAGGTAGGCAGTATGTCGGTTTGACCGGCAGAAGGTTCGCAGCCCCCGCCAAAAGGCAGGGGAAAGGCGATAGCTGTACGCTTAGGGGAAGCCCCCCGAAAAATAATTAGAGGAGGACAAAATTATGCCAAGAAGAGGAAGCGTCCCGAAGAGAGACGTATTACCCGATCCGATTTACAAAAACAAAGTCGTGACCAAACTGGTAAACCAGGTAATGTACGACGGCAAAAAAGGCATTGCACAGGGCATCGTTTACGACGCGTTCGACAAAATGAGCGCGAAACTGGGCAAGGAGCCGATGGAAATCTTCAATCAGGCGATTCAGAACGTGATGCCTTCGTTGGAAGTCAAGGCGCGCCGCGTCGGCGGTTCCAACTATCAGGTTCCTATCGAAATCCGTCCGGAAAGAAGACAGACGCTTGCGATCCGTTGGATCGTTGACTGCGCGAGAAAGAGAAGCGACAGAGAAATGTGCGACAAACTTGCTTCCGAACTGATGGACGCCTTCAACAATGCAGGCGGCGCCGTGAAGAAGAAGGAAGATATGCACAGAATGGCGGAAGCGAACAAGGCGTTCGCTCACTACCGCTGGTAAAAAGATTAGGTGACGTATATGGCTAGACAATACAGCTTGGAAAACACCAGAAACATCGGTATTATGGCGCACATCGACGCCGGCAAAACGACGACGACCGAACGTATCCTGTTCTACACGGGCAAAACCCACAAGATCGGGGAAGTTCACGAAGGTGCCGCTACGATGGACTGGATGGTGCAGGAACAGGAACGCGGCATCACGATCACGTCCGCCGCAACCACCTGCATCTGGAAGGGTCGCCGCATCAACATCATCGACACCCCGGGACACGTTGACTTCACCGTAGAAGTCGAACGTTCGCTCCGCGTACTCGACGGTGCGGTTGCGACGTTCTGCGCAAAGGGCGGCGTCGAACCGCAGTCCGAAACCGTATGGCGTCAGGCGGACAAGTATCACGTTCCCCGCATCGCGTACGTCAACAAGATGGACATCAACGGCGCCAACTTCGAGAACGCCGTCAAGATGATGCGCGAAAGACTGAAGGCGAACCCCCTGATGATCGAATACCCGATCGGCAAGGAAGACACCTTCCGCGGAATTATCGACTGCATTAACATGAAAGCCGAAATCTACGAAGACGAGATGGGCTTGAAGTTCAGCGTTACCGATATTCCCGCCGAATATATGGACAAGGCGCAGGAATTGCATCAAGCCATCGTAGAAACCGCCGCCGAACAGGAAGACGAGCTGATGGAAAAATTCTTCGAGGAAGGCGACCTTCCCGTAGAAGACATCAAGCGCGCGCTCCGCAAAGCCACGATCGCGATGAAATGCACGCCCGTTCTTTGCGGTTCTTCTTACAAAAACAAAGGCGTTCAGATGCTTCTGGACGCGATCATCGATTATCTTCCCAGCCCGATCGACGTCGATCACGTCAAGGGCGTTACGCCGGACGGCGTGGAAGAAGTCCGCAAGACGGACGACAACGAACCCTTCGCGGGACTTGCGTTCAAGATCATGGCTGACCCGTTCGTAGGAAAGCTGGCGTTCTTCCGTGCATATTCCGGTACCCTTTCCGCAGGCTCTTACGTCTACAACAGCACTAAGGGCAAAAAGGAAAGAGTCGGTCGTCTTTTGCTGATGCACGCAAACCACAGAGAAGAGATCAGCGAGATCAATTCCGGTGATATCTGCGCGATCGTCGGTTTGAAAGATACGACGACGGGCGATACGCTCTGTGACGAAGCACACCCCATCATTCTCGAAAAGATGGAATTCCCCGATCCCGTTATTCAGGTCGCAATCGAACCCAAGACCAAAGCCGGTCAGGAAAAGATGACGCTCGCGCTCATCAAACTGGCGGAAGAAGATCCGACGTTCAAGACCTATACCGATCAGGAAACCGGGCAGACCATCATCGCCGGTATGGGCGAACTTCACCTGGAAATCATCGTTGACCGTCTGCTTCGCGAATTCAAGGTAGAGGCAAACGTCGGTAAACCGCAGGTTGCTTATCGCGAAACCTTCCGCAAGGCAGTGGACGCAGAAGGCAAGTATATCCGTCAGTCCGGCGGTAAAGGTCAGTACGGTCATTGTAAGATCCGTCTGGAACCGCTGGAACCGGGTTCCGGCTTCCAGTTCGCGGACGAAACGGTCGGCGGCTCCATTCCCAAGGAATATATCCAGCCGGTCTGCAAAGGTATCGAAGAAGCGGCGAAAAACGGCTTCCTCGCCGGATACGAAGTCGTGGACTTCAAAGCCACCGTTTACGACGGTTCTTATCACGAAGTCGACTCTTCCGAAATGGCGTTTAAGATCGCCGGCTCCATGGCGTTCAAGGACGGCATGAAGAAAGCGAATCCCGTCCTGCTCGAACCGATCATGAAGGTTGAAATCACCACGCCGGAAGATTATTTCGGCGACCTGATGGGCAACGTTTCTTCCCGTCGCGGTACCATCTGCGGCACGGAAGACAGAAACGGCGTCAAAGTCATCGATTCGTTCATTCCGCTTTCCGAAATGTTTGGTTACGCTACCGACCTCCGTTCCAGAACGCAGGGTCGCGGCAACTACACGATGCAGTTTGACCACTATTCCGAAGTACCGAAGAGCATTGGCGAAAAGATTATCGGCGAAAGAGGCAAAAAAGCCGAATAATTGATAAAAACAAAAAAAATTGAAGTTTTAATTGGAGGAAATTAAAATGGCTAAGGCAAAATTTGACAGAAGCAAACCGCACCTTAACGTAGGCACCATCGGCCACGTTGACCACGGCAAAACGACCCTTACCGCTGCGATCTCTATGTGCATGGCGTCCAAAGGCCAGGCGGAAAAGATGAGATATGACCAGATCGATAAGGCTCCGGAAGAAAAGGCAAGAGGTATTACGATTAACACTGCGCACATCGAATACCAGACCGCGAAGCGTCACTACGCTCACGTTGACTGCCCGGGACACGCCGACTATGTTAAAAACATGATCACCGGCGCTGCTCAGATGGATGGCGCTATCCTGGTTGTTGCCGCTACCGACGGTCCGATGCCCCAGACTCGTGAACACATCCTGCTTGCTCGTCAGGTAGGCGTTCCCTATATCGTCGTATTCCTGAACAAATGCGATCAGGTTGACGATGAAGAACTCCTGATGCTCGTCGAAGAAGAAGTTCGTGACCTGCTCACCAGCTACGGATTCCCCGGCGACAAGACCCCCATCATCAAAGGTTCCGCTCTGAAGGCTCTGGAAGTCGCTTCCACTTCCGATCCCGAAACCATCGCGAATTCGCCCGACTGCAAACCCATCTTCGAATTGATGGACGCAATCGACAGCTACATTCCCGATCCTGTCCGTGAAGACGACAAGCCGTTCGTTCTTCCTGTCGAAGACGTGTTCACGATCTCCGGTCGTGGTACCGTTGCTACCGGCAGAGTGGAACGTGGTATCGCTAAAGTCGGCGACCCCGCTGAAATCGTCGGTCTGCACGAAAAGCCCACCACCACCGTCATCACCGGTCTGGAAATGTTCCGTAAGACTTTGGACGAAGCAATGGCAGGGGATAACGTCGGTGCTCTGCTCCGCGGTATCGACCGTAAAGACATCGAAAGAGGACAGGTTATCGCGAAACCCGGTACCATCCATCCTCACACCGAATTCGAAGCGCAGGTTTACGTCCTGACCAAAGAAGAAGGCGGACGTCACACTCCGTTCTTCGACGGTTATCGTCCCCAGTTCTATTTCAGAACGACCGATATCACCGGTACCATCAAACTTCCTGACGGTGTTGAAATGGTTATGCCCGGCGACAACACGACCATGAAAGTTACGCTGATCAACCCGATCGCTATCGAAGAAGGTCTTCGTTTCGCTATTCGTGAAGGCGGCAGAACGGTTGGTTCCGGCGTCGTTGCGAAGATCATTAAATAAGTTATCTTACGGTAATTTATCGTAAAACAAGGCTCTTCCCGCAAGGGAAGGGCCTTTTTACATACCCAAAAGGGAAAATCCGGGCGAAAACGCGCAGAATTTACACCCGTTTCGCTATTCGTGAAGGCGGCAGAACGGTTGGTTCCGGCGTCGCCCGGAAAATCATTAAATAAGTTAT
>CAKQSI010000049.1 GCA_934272745.1 uncultured Clostridia bacterium
TCCGCTCCTTACGGGAGTACCGGGCAGGCGCCCTATGGCAATAACGGGCAGGCGCCTTACGGGAACCAAAACGGTAATCAGAACCCCTACGGCAACGGCGTAAATAACGGCACCGGTTGGGACGCACCCTCTTATCCGGGAAGCCAGAGCGGCGGGCAGGCGCCGAACGGCAGCCAGCCGAATTACCCCGGCGGACAGGGAAACGGACAGTCTTCTCCTTTCTCGGAATTCGATCGTCCCGATACGTCGTCTTCTCCGTTTGCCGATCTCGAAAACGGTACCACGTCCCACGAAAACGGGAATGTCGGCACCGATTCTTCGCCGTTTGCGGGAAACCGCACGAACAATAATTCCGACGATAACGACCCCTTCCGCCCGTAAAGCGGGAAGCGACGATATAAAAACGCGGCAATCAATGCGGCGTGTACCTCAAGGGCGTTATTGAGCGGTCAGAAACGAGAACGCCCGAAGGGAAATCGTAAATTATCATCGTAAATTATCAAAAATTATCAACGATAAAGGGCGTCCGTCCGGAAATTTCCGGACGGACGCCCTGCCTTATTTATTTCAAACCCTGAATCAAAGAGCGGCACCTTGCGGGAAATCTATTCGGTACGGCAAGCGGAAATTTACCGCGCCGGGAAATCTGCTTGGTGACGGGAAAAGAAAATTGACCGTCTGCCGCCCTGTCATTTACGGCGGTAAAATGATTCGGCGGCGCGACCGACGAGGCAGTTTCGTCTGCCGCGTGACTGCCGTTTACGGCGGCAAGGTTTCAATCCCCCCACAAAATACCGGAAAGCGGAAAAACGACTGCCGCAATCCGACAGGGGCAATTTATCCTTTCCCGACAGGGGGAGATTTATCCTTTCCCGGCAGGGGAGAATTGTCCTTTTTCGTCTTATGCGCCGGCGTAAATATGCGTGCTTTTGCAAGGGAGCGGAAAATTCGACAAACGCCGGCAAAGTTCTCCCGGACTGCGTCAAAAAACATATGTCCGGCGCCGCAGGTATTTCCGGCGCATAGAAAGACGGAAACGCGGCGGGCGCTTTTCCGTTAAACGCGGCGCCGGGGCGTTCGGTTCCCGAGAAAAAGCCGCTTTTTTCCGCAATTTTGAAACGAAAACCCTGCGCTGCGACTGACAAAAACGGAAAAAAATTATACTTTTCAAAGAAAATTTTTCAAAAACATCTATACAAACGGCAAAACCTGTGGTATAATCGTAGGCGAGAAAATTTTATTTAAGGTTGTGTACAGTGGAAAGAATCGGTATTATTGACTTAGGATCTAATTCCTCCCGACTGGTAATCGTCGAACTCGTGGAGGAGAACCATTTCGTCGTCGTGGATGAGATGAAAGAGAGCGTCCGTCTGGGACAGGATATGGAGCGCGACGGATTTCTGAAGCCTGCGCGCATTGCGGAAACCATCAAAACCATCAAAATGTTCCGCAAACTTTGCGATTCCTATCAGATCGAAAAAATCATTGCGTTTGCAACGGCTGCGGTGCGCCGCGCCAAAAACCAGAGAAGTTTTCTGGACGAAGTGGCGGCGACCTGCGGTATCAAACTCAAAGTGCTTTCCGCCGAAGAAGAGGCGACGTACGTTTATCAGGGCGTCATCAATTCCATGGATATCCCCAAGGGACTGATTCTGGAAATCGGCGGCGGCAGCACCAAACTGGTGTATTATAACAGAAGAACCATCTTAGCGCACGAAACGCTGCCGTTCGGCGCGGTCACGCTGACCGACATGTTTGCCCCCGGCGGCTTAAAGCCCGAAGAACAGGCGGCAAAGATCGAAGAATTCTTTACCGAACAGTTGCAAAAGATCGAATGGCTGAAAGATCTTGACCCCGAAACGCAGTTTATCGGCGTGGGCGGCTCCTTCCGCAACGTCTGCCGCATTGCGAAAATGGTACGCCGCTATCCGCTGGATACCATTCACAATTATCACCTGCCGGTAGAAGATTTCGACAACGTGTACAATATGGTGCGCGTTCTGGATCTCGATAAAAAGAAAAAGATCAAGGGCATTTCTTCCAGCCGTGCGGATATTCTGCCCGCGGCAATGGCGCTTGTGAAGTCCTTCCTTTCGTATACGAATTTCAACGAGATCGTCATTTCCGGCAACGGACTGAGAGAGGGCATTCTGTTCAATTACACGATGCCGTCCACCATCGAAAAGCCCATTTCGGACGTTATGGGGTACAGCCTCAAGACCATCGCTTACGCCTATCACATGAACACGGCGCACGTCGATCAGGTGGTCAACCTGTCGGTGCAGCTTTTCAAACAACTGCGCGTGCTGCACAAGTTCCCGCGGCAGTATCTTAAAATTTTAAAAATCGCCGCCAGCCTGCACGACACGGGGCTGCGCGTCAAGTTTTACAATCATCACAAGCACAGCATGTATATCGCGATGAACAGCAACCTTTACGGCGTCAGCCATCGCGAAATGGCAATGGCGGGTTTCGTTATCGGCGCCCATAAGGACGGGGAAGTCAACCTGCAGGATCTTGCCCGCTTCCGCGCGCTGGTGAGCGAAGAAGACGTGGACGCGATTAAAAAACTTGCCGTGATGCTGAAGATCGCGGAAAGTCTGGATCGCAGCGCTTCGGGCGTAGTGACCGGCATCAACTGCGACGTGTTGGGCGATTCGGTCATCATGAAGACCGAAGTCACCGGCGACGCTACGCTGGAAATCCACGACGCGACTTCCGCCGGACTGGAATTTCGCAAGGCGTTCCACAAAACGCTGGAAATTCTGTAAGGGTTTATCGGGCGGTTGCCCCATGATTTTTCAAACTTGCCCGGCTGAAGGAAAAGGTTACCGCAAATACCGGACAGGGCGGCAATAGCGCCGCGGAAAAACGACAATCTGATTTCTATAAAACAAAACGAATGCGCCCGCCCGGGGCAAAGCCCCGGGCGGGCGCCGGTTTATCCGGATAATGCAGATCTGGGCGCATAGGCTTGCTACGCATTATATGACAGGGGAAAACGTTATATAATAGGAAATGCAAAGGTCTATCAGACATTGTGACGAAAAACGTTTCTTTTTTTTGCAGCGCGGTTCCGGATTTTTGGGGACGCACGTCTGTTTTCGGTGCAAAGGGTTGGGATTGTTATGGGCAAACGCCCGTTACGGTCAAAAAAAGCGGCGCGGCTTTCTGTTTTAAGAAAGCCGCGCCGAAATTTCATTTTTTGGACAATGGTTACGCCTTGGGGAGATACTTTTTCAGATCGTCCGCGCGGTCGAGTTTTTCCCACGAGAAGCCCTCTCTTCCGAAATGACCGTAAGAAGCGGTGTTGCGGTAAATGGGTTTTCTCAGGTCGAGCGTTTCGATGATCGCCGCGGGGCGCAGGTCGAATTCTTTGCCGACGATCTCCGCAATTTCGTCGTCGGCAAGTTTGCCCGTACCGTGCGTGTTGACGAACAGAGAAACGGGTTTCGCCACACCGATGGCGTAAGCGACTTCCAGCGTGACTTCCTTGCAAAGCCCGGCGGCAACCAGGTTTTTGCAGATATAACGCGCCATATACGCCGCGCTCCGATCCACCTTGGTGGGATCCTTGCCGGAGAAGCAGCCGCCGCCGTGCGGACACATGCCGCCGTAGGTATCTACGATGATCTTTCTTCCGGTAAGCCCGGTGTCGCCCTTGGGACCGCCGATCTCAAACCGACCGGTGGGGTTGATGAAATAGCGGGTGTTTTCGTCCAGATATTCCTTGGGAATGACCGCGTGAATGACTTCCGCAAGCACCTTTTCGCGCAGGGTTTCCATATCCACTTCGGGCGAATGCTGGGTAGAAACGACTACCGCGTCCACGCGCTTCGGCACGCCGCCGTCGTATTCCACGGTGACCTGCGACTTTCCGTCCGGACGGAGGAAGGGCAGAGCGCCGCTTTTGCGCGCTTCGGCAAGTTTCATGGTCAGTTTGTGGGCGAGGACTAAGGGCAGCGGCATATATTCCGGCGTTTCGTCGGTAGCATAGCCGAACATCATGCCCTGATCTCCGGCGCCGATCTGATCCGCGGCGTCGCCCCCGTTTTTCTTTTCCAGCGAGTTATCCACGCCGAGAGCGATATCCGCGCTTTGTTCGTTGATGTTGGTAAGAACCGCGCAGGTGTCGGCGTCGAAGCCGTATTTCGCACGGTCGTAGCCGATCTCTTTCACCGTCTTTCGGACGATGGCGGGAATATCGACGTACGCTTCGGTGGTGATTTCGCCCATGACGAGGACGAGTCCGGTCGCGACGGTGGTTTCGCAAGCGACTCTTGCCAGGGGATCCTTTTCTAAAATCGCGTCGAGCACCGCGTCCGAAATCTGGTCGCAGATTTTATCGGGGTGCCCTTCGGTTACGCTTTCGCTGGTAAAGAATTTTTTCATAACGTTCCCTTCTTTTACTGTCGGTTGCAGAAGCGGCGATTTCACGCCGCCTTTCTGTAAAGACTATTATATCCCAACGCCGGAAAAAAGTCAACGTTCCCCGCGCGTTCCCGCCCGTTTTTTGGAAAAAGGTGCAATTTTTTGTCGTTTTTCGGTAAGAAAGTAAAAAAGCGGAAGAAAGCGTTTTACTTTTTTTCGCGTTTGATATATAATAGATAGGTATAATGCCTAAGCATAGCGTTTTTGCAGTAAAAAGCAGAAAGCGATCTTTTGCAACCAAACGGAGGGATAGCGAAGTTATGGGACTTTTTTCCTATCTTGCAAACGGCGAAAACCGCCGCAACTTAAAGCACTTGAATAAACTGGCGGATCAGGTTCTTGCGCTGGAAGACAAATATTCCGCGATGACGGAAGAGGAACTGAAAGGGCAGACCGAAGTACTAAAAGCCCGCCTTGCGGAAATCAAAAAGCGGCAGGAAGGCACCAAACGCGGCGTGGACGAGGAATCCGCGCTGGACGAGATCATGCCGGACGCGTTCGCCGTCGTAAGAGAGGCGAGCTGGCGCGTTCTCAAAATGCGGCACTTCAAGGTGCAGATCATGGGCGGTATCGCGCTTCATCAGGGGCGCGTTGCCGAAATGAAGACCGGCGAAGGAAAAACGCTGACTTCCACGCTGCCCGCCTACCTCAACGCGCTTGCGGGCAAAGGCGTGCATATCGTCACCGTCAACGAATACCTCGCCGCGCGCGACGCCGAATGGATGGGCAAAATCTACCGCTATTTAGGGCTGACGGTGGGCGTCATTCTGCACGATATGGACGAACCCGAAAAACAGAAAGCGTACCGCGCGGATATTACTTACGGTACCAACAACGAGATGGGCTTCGACTACCTGCGCGACAATCTCAAGACCGACCTTAAGTCCATGCTGCAGCGCGAACTCAATTTTGCCATCGTCGACGAAGTGGACTCCATCTTGATCGATGAAGCGAGAACGCCGCTCATCATTTCCGGCAGAGGGGACAAGAGCAGCGAAATGTACGTGACGGCGAACCGTTTCGTAAGAACGCTGAAAGAGGAAGAGGACTTCACCATCGACCTGAAAGAAAAAACCGTGCAGATCACCGAAGAAGGTTCGAGAAAAGCCGAACGCTACTTCCACCTCGATAACTTAGGCGACATCGAAAACGCCGATCTCAACCACCACTTGCAGCAGGCGTTGAAAGCCAACTATATTTTCAAACGCGATAACGATTACGTCGTTTCGGACGGCGAAATCATCATCGTAGACGAATTTACCGGACGACTGATGATCGGCAGAAGATACAGCGAAGGCTTGCATCAGGCGATCGAAGCCAAGGAAAACGTGCCCATCCGCAACGAAAACAAAACCTTTGCGACCATTACCTTCCAGAACTATTTCCGCTTGTATCACAAACTTTCCGGTATGACCGGTACCGCCAAGACCGAGGAAGAGGAATTCCGCAGCATTTACGGCTTAGACGTCGTGGAAATTCCCACCAACGTCCCCGTCGCCCGCGTGGATTTACCCGACTGCATTTACAGCACGGTCAAAGGCAAGCAGAAAGCCATCATCAACGAGATTTTCGAGCGGCATAAGACCGGACAACCCATTCTGGTGGGTACCATTACGGTCGAAAAGTCGGAAGAACTTTCCCGCCTTCTTATCGGCAAAGGCGTCCGCCACAACGTGCTGAACGCCAAAAATCACCAACGCGAAGCGGAAATTGTCGCACAGGCAGGGCGGCTCGGCGCGGTGACCATCGCCACCAACATGGCAGGGCGCGGTACCGATATTCTTCTGGGCGGCAACCCCGAATATATGGCAAAAAGCAAACTGCGCGCCAAGGGCATCGACAACGCGCTGATCGAACTTGCCACTTCCTATATCGCCGACATCGGCGAGGAAGGCGAAAAGGTGCGTCAAGAATATAACGCGCTGTACGCCGAATTCAAAAAAGAAACCGACGAGGAAAAGAAAAAGGTCATCGAGGCGGGCGGTCTTTGCATTATCGGTTCCGAACGGCACGAATCCCGCCGGATCGACAACCAGCTGCGCGGACGTAGCGGACGTCAGGGCGATCCGGGTTCTTCCGTGTTCTTTATCTCTTTGGAAGACGATCTCGCCAAGCGTTTCGGCGGCGAACGGCTGCAGGCGATCTACAACGCCTTTAAGGTGGACGAGGACGAATGTCTGCAGAGCAGAATGCTTTCCCGCTCGATCGAACACGCGCAAAAGACGATCGAAGGCAAAAACTTCGGTATCCGTCGTCAGGTGCTGGAATACGACAACGTCATGAACACCCAGCGCGCCGTGATTTATAAAGAACGCTTTAAAGTGCTGAAAGGCGAAAACGTCCATGCGGACATCTTAAAACTTATCCCCGACTACGTCAACTACGTTGTGAGTTCGGTGGAAAACATGACGTTTGAACCCTCCAAGTGGGATAACGAACGGGTCAACAAAGCCATCGAAGACCGCTTGCTGCCTAAGGATACGCACTTTTTGACCGAAGAAATGCAGCGTAACCTTTCCACCGCTACCGTCATGCAAAAACTGGTGGAGGCGACCGAACAGGCGTACGAAGAAAAGATTGCGCGGTATAAGGAAGAGGGCTTCGACTATAACGAATTCGAACGGCAGGTGATGTTGAAAACCGTCGATACCAAGTGGATCGACCACATCGACGATATGGATCAACTGCGCCGCGGTATCGGCTTCCGCGCCTACGGCAACGACGACCCGGTCAATGCCTACAAGCGCGAAGGACACGCGATGTTCGACGAACTGGTCGAAAACATTCAGCGCGACACCATTTCTCTTTTACTCAAAGCCGAACTCAAAAAAGTACCGGTAAAAGAAGATCCTGCCAGAAACCTTTCCGCAAACGGCAAAGACAACGTCATTGCCAAGTCGCAGAAAAAGGTGGGACGGAACGACCCCTGTCCCTGCGGCAGCGGCAGAAAGTACAAGGATTGCTGCGGTAAAAACCTGTAACGGGCGGCGCCGGATAAACCCGACTGCGCCGCATTGCGGTAACACCTGTAACGGCGGCGGATTTTTGCTTTCCGGGAGAGATTTTCCGCTGCAGTCGGTTTTCCGTACGGCTTGCGCCGTAAAAGGCTTTTTCACAGAACCCCGGAATTATTTTCCCGCAAAAATGCGGATTTCCCCAAAAACAAGGAGCATTATGATCAAAGTAGACGAGTACCAGATGCGCATTCGCGACCTTCGTAAGGTGCTGGAAGAAACTTCCGCCGCGCTCGACATCGACGAACAGCGCAAGAAACTGGACGAACTCAAAAAGGAACAGGAGAAGCCGGAAGTCTGGCAGGATCTGGAGCGTTCCAAACACATCGGAAAAGAAATCAGCGTTCTCGAAAACAAGTTGGAAGCCTTTGACGAAACGGCAAACAGCGTGGAAGAATCGGACGCCATGCTGCAACTCATTCTGGAAGAAAACGACGAGAGCATGGTGGACGAACTGGAGCAGGAACTGAAAAAAGCCGAAGAAGAAATGGAGCAGATGCGGATCCGTTCGCTGCTGCGCGGCAAGTACGACGCCAACGACGCGCTGGTGACGCTGCATTCCGGCGCGGGCGGTACCGAAGCCTGCGACTGGACGGAAATGCTGTACCGCATGTACATGATGTACTGCGATAAAAAGGGCTATAAGTTAGAAGAACTCGACCGGCTGGACGGCGACGAAGCGGGCATCAAATCGGTGACCTTCCGCGTGGCGGGCGTCAACGCCTACGGGTATTTGAAAGCCGAAAAGGGCGTGCATCGTCTGGTGCGTATTTCGCCGTTCGATTCCAACGCGCGGCGGCAGACTTCCTTTTCCTCGGTCGAAGTCATTCCCGAAATCGAAGAAGAGGGCGACATTAAAATTTCTCCCGACGAACTGAAAGTGGATACCTACCGCAGCAGCGGCGCGGGCGGACAACACGTCAACAAGACCGAATCCGCTATTCGAATCACTCACTTGCCTACGGGGATCATCGTCGCCTGCCAGAACGAGCGCAGCCAGATTCAGAACCGCGAAATGGCGATGAAAATGCTGATCAGTAAACTGATCGAGCGGAGAGAAGCCGAACGCCTTGCCAAAGAGCAGAGCATCAAGGGCGAAATTAAGAAGATCGAATGGGGCAGCCAGATCCGCAGTTACGTTTTCTGCCCGTACACCATGGTAAAAGACCACCGCACGGGCTGCGAAACGGCGGACGTGCAGGGCGTAATGGACGGCAATATCGAGCCGTTTATCGTGGATTATCTCAAAAAATCCTGATGAGAGGAAAAGCCTGTATATTTGCGTTGCCTGCAATAGAAAGGCGCGTATAATTGACTGGTTTGCATAACAGGAAAGCCTGTTGAATAAAGAAGCCCGCATAATTTAAAGTTCGCAAATAAAAAAGCCCGCACCCTGCGGCGAGTGCCAAGGGCGGCGGGCTTTTTAGCGGAAAGCAGAGTGTGGAGCAAGGAGCGTTTCGGGAGCGGGACTTTCGCGCGGCGTTGCTTTTATGCGCAACGCGAAGCGGAGCATTGCTACCGTGTCGCGGCATTTTTAATAATAAAGCGCGGACTTGCGGGCGCGGAGCGTTAAGCCTTTTTGCTGGGCGCGGCTTTCGCGGCGCGGAGCCTTAGTCCGGCAGACGGTCGGCAAAGTTTCCGCTTTTTGCCGAACGGCAATTGCCGCTTACGTAAAATAATCGAAATGAAAAAAGACGTATTGATTTTAGGAATTGAATCTTCGTGCGACGAAACGGCGGTTTCGGTCGTCAGAAACGGACGGGAAGTGCTTTCGGACGCGATTTTGTCGTCCGCAACCGAGCACGTGCCGTTCGGCGGCGTCGTGCCGGAAATCGCCAGCCGCGCCCATACCGAAGCCATCGACATTGCATATTCCCAAGCCTTGAAAGACGCAGGCGTGACCATGGCGGACATCGACGCCGTTGCCGTGACCTACGGGGCGGGGCTTTTGGGCGCACTGCTTGTGGGCGTTTCGTACGCAAAAGCCATAGCGTATGCCGAAAATAAGCCGCTCATCGCCGTCAATCACATCCGCGGACACGTTGCGGCGGGGTACCTAAGCAGCGACTTAAAGCCGCCTTTTTTGACTCTACTTACCAGCGGCGGACATACCGCTATCGTCCGCGTGGATGGTTTTACCAAAATGCACGTTCTGGGTTCTACAAGGGACGACGCCGTGGGGGAAGCGTTCGATAAAGTCGCACGGGTCTTGGGGATTCCCTATCCCGGCGGCCCCGGCGTTATGAAGGCGGCAAAGACCGGGCAGCCGGTCATTCCGCTCCCCAAAATGCTGAAAGGCGACCGCTCGTACGACTTCAGTTACAGCGGACTAAAGACCGCGGTGATCAATTTTTGCCATACGTGTACCCAAAAAGGGGAACAGATCCCCGTTTCCGACGTGGCTTGCTCCTTTCAGAAAGCGGCGTTGGACGTGCTGCGGGATAAGACCTTCCGCGCGGTAAAAGAAACGGGGATTAACACCGTTTCGATGGGCGGCGGCGTGGCTGCAAACGATTACCTGCGCGAAATTATGCAAAAGGAAGCCAAAAAACGGGGCGTAAAACTGTATATTCCCGAAAAAAAACTGTGTACCGACAACGGCGCCATGATTGCCGCGGAAGGGTACCTGCAATACACGTATTCGTCCGTGCGGGCGGGGCTGGACCTCAACGCGCAGGCGACTATTCCCGATTTTACGGAGGCGTATGGTGAAATTCGGCATTGAAAACGAAATGATCCGCGTAGAGGCGGAAGACAAAGGAGCGCAACTTTCGTCCGTTTATTTTAAGCAGACGGGCACGGAATACCTTTGGCAGGGCGACGAACGCTACTGGACGGGACGGGCGTACAACCTTTTTCCCGTCGTCGCGCGGCTGACCGACAAAACGTACACCGCGGACGGAAAGACCTACCGGATGGGTACGCACGGCTTTGTGCGGAATGCCACGTTGCAGGTTGTTCGCCGCAGTAAAACGCGCATGACGTTTGCGCTGACCGATAACGAGGAAACGCGCAGGGAATACCCTTATGCTTTC
The DNA here is from genome assembly GCA_934272745.1 of uncultured Clostridia bacterium. GTDB lineage: Bacteria > Bacillota > Clostridia > Christensenellales > Borkfalkiaceae > SIG402. The sequence goes on from CAKQSI010000049.1 coordinate 10,481, forward strand.
CGCTACTTTGTGACCTACGCGCTGTACGGTTCTACCTTAAAGGTGACGTACCGGGCGGAAAACACGGGCGATAAGCCGCTGCCGTTTGCGTTCGGCGGACACCCCGGATTTCGCGTTCCGCTTGCCGCGGGCGAGAGGTTTGAAGACTACCGCGTACTTTTCCCCCGCGGGGCGAAGCCGCAGCAGATCCGCATGACCGAGGACTGCTTTGTTGCGGGCGGGGAAGATAATTTTGCGCTCAATCGCGGCGCGCTTTCTTTGCGGCACGACCTGTTCGATCACGACGCGATCGTGCTGAAGGACGCCGGCGGCGCCGTCACTCTTGCGGGAAGCGCGGGGCACGGCGTTACGGTGCGCTTTCCTGAGATGAAATACGTCGGACTGTGGCACAAGCCCAAAACCGACGCACCCTATCTTTGCATCGAGCCGTGGGAAAGTCTGCCTTCCCGCGCGGGCGTGATCGACGATATGGCGACCAAACCCGATATGACCCGTCTTGCCCCGGGCGCGGCGTACGAAAACGGCTTCAGCGTAAAGTTGTTTTAACGGGGAACTATCTATTGTCGTTTACAGGGGCGACCTTCGGTCGCCCGCATAGGAAGTGCCTGACGCTTTTTGTTGTCGGGAGGTTTGATTTTCGCGGGCGGCGGGATTCGATTTCTGCGGGCGATTGTGAATCGCCCCTACTTAAGGTTGTCAATCGTACTCTAAAATTTGTGGCGAAGAATAAACCAAATGAAGCGCCGGGTGTGATACAACGATAAAACGTAAGATAACGTAAAACGGCAAAGCACGAAAAACGCAAAAAAGCGGCGGGGCTGATATTCAGCCCCGCCGCTTTTCGTTATATATTTTGAAGGAGGTGTGTAAGCGTTATTAAAAGTGCGGTAAACGGTTTTTCCGTATTACGAAGAAAGAAACGAATTTCAAAAGGAAATTGTTTTTTGCCTTTCGCTTTCGTATGCCCGCTTTCTTTTACACCTACAGTTTACCGCCGGTAAATGAAAGCAGTATGAAAAATCAAAAAAAGTCCAAAAAATTTTTGGGCGAAAATAAAAAAGGGGGCGCCCGCGGCGGAATTTTCCGCCGCGGGCGCCCCCCTTTCTTTCGCTATCGATAAAGTTTTCAGAACGTGCGCCGGCGGGAAACTCCAAACGCGGGGGTTAAATTTCCAAAGCGGGATTTTTTCCCCGACCAAAGTAAAATTTCTTTCAGCCAAAAGAGGAGGCGCTTTCCTGAAAAATTTCAACCAGCCTGAAAAATCCCGCTTTTAACTGATCAGATTGCAGTCGGTAAACATCACAAGCAGGCAGTCGTCAAAGTCCGCGCGCACGCCGACGTCTACCGTCAGGTCGCGGTCCAGCAAAAAGCGCAGCATTTCGTCGCGCCAAGGGGCGGTGGAGGAGAAACTGTAACCGTCGCCTTCCACGTCTTTGGTAAACAGAACGCGTTTGGTGCGGGAATCGCGCACAAACAGTTGCGCTTTGCCGTTGACGCGGATTTTCAGTTCAAACCGATGCCAGCCGCCGAGGAGGTACAAACCTTGGTACAGGTTACATTCCTTGCCGCGGATCGGCTCGATACGCCCGCAGCGCTTGCCGTAGAAGCATTCTTCCGAAACGGCAGCCTTTTCGTCGTAGCACCAGTTGGCAAGTCCGGTGATCCAGTAGGGATTCTGCTCCGCAGGTCTTCTCATAAAGTCGCCGTACACGAAGTCGCCGGTGGAGTTCAGTCCGCAGTCGGTCAAAGCCGAAGTCACGCGCATGGGGCCGAACGTCGTGCGGCTCCAGTAATCGTTGTCTTCAAACAACACGTCGCACACGGGCGAGTAGTCGTCGGTTTCGGAATTGTCGTACGGCTGCTTGCCGTAGTAGGGGTTGTCAAAATAGCCGCCGATTGCCACGTTGCCCTGCAAAATGGTGTCTTTTACGACCAGATGACGGATTTCCGTGCGGGAAAGATCGGGATCGTCCGTACCCCAGACGCAGAACGAGATGGCTCTGCCCGTCCAGTAGAAAGTGTAGAAATAACTGTGCAGCACCACGAAGTTTTCCACGCTCTTGTTTTTCCCGGGGTAAGCGGGCATCCAGAAAAAGTCGCGCGGGTCGCTGTAGCAGGCGCCGAACGCAATGCCGTCGTCGTTGATGTTAAAGCGGCAGAACGCAACCAGCGTGTTGGTGGCGCCCGACGGCCAGATGCCGTCCGCGCCCGTGCATTTGCAGGCGGTGGCAAGCACGTTGGCGATAAAACCGTTGCGGCAGCCTTTTACCGTAACGTGCGCCGCGCTGGAACGGATCATCGTGACGTCCGAAATCTCGTACCGGTTGCATTCGATAAATCCGATCGGGGTGACGTGGGTACGATCCTGACAGCCTACGCATACGTTGTCGCCGATGTAGTCGAAATGTCCGTCCGGACTGATGGAAGCCTGATCCCACATGCGGAGTACGCCCTTGCCGGTCAGTTTTACGTTCTCTTCGCGGGAAGCGTAAATCAAAGGCAGGTTGCCGCAGCGGCTGTTCGCCGCCCAGTTGATGCCGGTGACCGCGGCGTTATGTCCGAACGCGGGCAGCACTTTGTAATAGGAAAGGTCGTCGCTTTCCCAAAGGACGGAGCCTTTTTCGAGGTGCAGATCGACGTTGCTTTTCAAGAACAAGCGGGTTACGCGGTAGCGCTTGCCGTAAAAACTCTCTTCGCCGGGGACGATCACTCTGCCGCCGCCCTGCGCGTGAACATAATCGATCGCGCGCTGAATGGCGTCCGTATCGTCGGTAAATCCGTCGCCGGCAGCAAGGAAAGGCGCGTCGGTCACTTTGACCGAAAACGCGGGGAGAGTAAACGCGTACGGGTTTTCCACTAAATCCCGCCAGTTTTCCACCGTCATGCGCGGCGAAAGGGGGAGGAAGGTGCCGTCTTCTTTCCTAAGAACCGCCAGAAATTCGGAAGAAAGCAGCGTGCCTTTTTCGGCTTTCCACGGGAAAGTCGCGCAAAACGCTCCCGTTTTATCGGGTATGGCGGTGGCAAGCAGTTTCAGGTCGTCCAACTCGGTGTCGCTGAGGACGTGGGGGAAGGTACGGTAAATTTCCACCGTCTTGCCTTTTTCGGTCAGTTTACCGCAAAGAGTGATGGTTTCGCTTGCTTTATCCGCCGTGCAGGAAGTAAGAACGCCTGCGTGGGGCAGAATTTTTTCTTCCTCTTCAAAGGAAATTTTGCGGACGGTCAGATCTTCGGCTTCGGCAAAGACCAGTTTCAAGCCGATCAGTCTGCCGGTTGCGGCGGGGACGTCGGACAGGTTGCAGTAGACCGTCATAAAGTCGTTTAATCCGGTAAAGGAGAAGAACTTTTTCTTGTCTTCGGAATATGCCGGGCTTTCTTCGGTCATGAAGTAAAGCGTAAACGCCGCCTTGCCGGACTTGGTTTTGAGGTTCAGCATCACGGTGTTTTTGATCGCCAGTTCGACGTTGCAAACCGTTTCTTTTGCGGTTTTCAGCGAGGGGAATTCCAGCACGGCGCCCTTTTTCGCGGCAAAGGTCAAAAGGTCGTTTTCGTGACGAAGCGTGCCGTTTTCGGTGCGGAATTCCTTGTCGAGTCCTGCGCCTTTCAGCGAAAAATCAACGATCGTACCGCAGAAAAGGGTGTCGAAAGTCATAATTCCCTGCCAGCCGGGCGCATCTTCGTCCGCATAGAGAGTAAAGGAAATTTCGTCCACGGCGCCTTTTATGGGGCTGCCGGCAAAGTTGAAATAAACCACGTTGTAGCCGTACGCGTTCAGGTATACGGTGCGGCTGTCGGTTTTGCCGCCGGAAGTGATGGTCGCGGTGAGATAGGAGTGCGAAAGCAGCAGCGGATCGGGCGCCCCCTGCGAAATTTTGTTTTCCGCCATATCGCGGAAGTAAGTGGAGTCGTGCTCGCCCCCGTAGGAAGAGAACGCGAATTTCAACGCGGGCGTTTTGCTGAGATCCAGCGCTTTTTCGGGGCGGAAGATCACGGTTTTGTTTTCGTGCGTTTTGGTGGTGGCATGGGCGCGAAGTCCGGTCTTGCCCACGGTCACGATATCGTTCTGGTCCAAAGCGACGGCTTCTAATTTTTCCACGTTTTCGCCGGCGGAAAAGCGCTTGCGCGTTTTCTCGTCCGAAAAATCGCAAAGGACGCGCTCGTTTAAAAGCAGAAGCCGGCAGTTGGCGGCGGAATCTCTCGAAACCGCGATTTTGGAGGGATTTTCCCAAGTAATCATACGATGATACCTCGTTTTGTGCGGACGTATCCGCTGTTTTTGTTTTGCGATTGCGGCAGTTTTGCGGGGCGCGGGACGCAAATCGACCGGGCTGTTGCTCCGGATTTTCCCGGACAAACGCCGGATGCCGACCGGGTTTGCTGTTTCCGAAAACCGATTCCGGGGTTTTGGCGTTGCGGTCAAACCCTGGCCCCTGATACTGTTCCTTTTAACATTTTATCATACTTTCCCGGACATTTCAATAGCAAAATTATGGATTTATTTCGGCACAATATGGAAAAATGCAAACAGTGGAAAAAAGATCGTCCATACAAACGCAAATTTCCGCGCAATCGGCGATCTTTCGGGTAAGGTGGAGAAATACGGCGGCATTTGCGAGGGGAAGGGGGGTGTTACCTTATATAAAGAAGTAACGATAAAGCGCTATAACTTGTTAGAAACGAAAAACGCCGCAGGGGCGGCGCGGGAAAATAGGACGGAAAAATACACGCCGCGGCAGATAAAGCGTTTTGCTAGGGATTCCATTCGTCATCACTAATTACCGAAAAGGCGTCTTTTTCGCCATTTTCCGCGACCGTTCGGGCGCA
>CAKQSI010000050.1 GCA_934272745.1 uncultured Clostridia bacterium
AGCCCTATCCTTGCCCGCGGCAAAAAGTCCGCCGCCTGCGTGAAGCCCTATCCTTGCCCGCGGCAAAAGTCCGCCGCCCGTGTGAAGCCCTATCCTTGCCCGCGGCAAAAAGTCCGCCGCCTGCGTGAAGCCCTATCCTTGCCCGCGGCAAAAGTCCGCCGCTTGCAAAATCCATAGGATTGCCCCGCGCGGCGGAAGGTACGTCTGCCGCGCGGGGCAAAAATTCATTTTTCACTGCTGCTATCTAATTTTACAACTGCGCGGAACGCTCCGTTTATCCCCGCGAACCGTTTTCAAACGTGCGCCGCCCCACTTCGGAAAAGACGCGCACGCGGTCGTCGATTTCGGGCAGACGCGTTTCGGTACGCGGTCCGTAAAACGCGTCCATGGGGTCCTGCCCCGCAAGGTACGCGTTCCCGACCAAAGTGTAAAAGCCCTCCTTCTGCAGCGCCGTCATGGGGCCGGTATAGAACAGATCGCGCGCGGAGTGAATGTCGTTTCCGTCGATCGCAAGCAGGTTTTCCTCCTTTAACTTGCGCTCCAGATACCCAAGGTACTGCCCCATGGCGGAAGCGCGGTACGCCACGCCGTGCAACTTTAACTGTTTGAGCGCAGCAATCATTTCGTCGATATATTTTTCGCCGCCCTCTACCGCGTCCGCTTCCCGCACGGGGTAAAAGACCAGCCCGCCCGCGGCGATGGTCGCGCCGATAAATTTATGGATCTGGCTGACGTATTCTTCGTCGTCCACTTTGAGTTTCTGCGACAGAATCCTACCCAGATCGTAGTCGTAATTGCGCCCTACGGGGGAAAGCAGCATCTGTTCCTCGCGGGAACTTAAACTGATATTCTGCACCTTGGTGAGGTAGTCCACGAGCGCGTCGCCCGTACCCGCCATTCTGATGACGCGGCGGGCAAGCGCCAGCATGATATGGCTGCGGGTGATCGTCCCGCCCTCTTCTGCGTTCGTCACGGGCAGAACGTCTTCCTCGTAAGAAAGTTGCCCCAGTCCGCGGAAGCGGCTGTTGATCTGTGCCAGCGCCTTGCGGTTGCCCCGTTCCCTCTCCGCACGGTAGCGGGAAAGAAAGGCGTCCATCTGCGGATAGGAGTCTTCGGGCACGGCAAACGCCGCAAGGTAAATAAAGCGCGAATAGTCGCGACTGATGACGTTGCAAAGATTGCGATAGGCTTTCGGTAGCAGCGTGAAATAACCCGCCCCGACCACGGCGTGCAAGCCGAATTCCTTTGCCGCTGCAAGAAATTCCGCACCGCCGGCAAGCGTGCCGGTATCCACCAGCCCGGCGGCGGACAATCCGTTGTTGTACGCCATATACGCCGCCATAGTCGGCGAATAGGGGGAAAAGGAGTAGGAGGAATGAATAAAGCCGCAGCAGGCGGATTCCTTACGGTGTCCGTCTTCTTTTTCTAAAATTCTGGCAAGTTTTGCCGCATATTTCAGCCGCTTCTTTTTTTTGGGGTCGTTCAGTTTTAAGATGTAGTCGTCGCGCTGCATACCGTCCTCCTTTTATCTTCGTCTTAGTCTTACAAGTTTCGTTACGAGTCCTTTTTCGCTCGGGGTTCCGTTATAAGTTTCGTTTCCCGCCGGGAAAAATTTCCTTTTCTCCCTTGCAGAAAACCCCTTTCCGCTTCCGCCGGTAAAACGTATTCTTTCCCGCGCGGCAATCCGCCCGACAGGCGGAATCGAACCTTGTTTATAGTGTACACGCTTTTCCCTTTTTTGTCAAGCAAAGCCCGTTTTTGCCGAAATTCAAAAAAATTTATAAAAAGTATTGAAATGGACGAAATTATGTGTTATACTGTGTGCAACTTTCCAAGGGGGTGTTTATCTATGAATAAAACCGAATTTATCAAAGCCGTTGCCGAAAAGGCAGATCTGACCGCGAAAGACGCGGCAAAATACTACGAAGCCATGATCGGCGTCATTGCCGACGCTTTAAAAGCGGGCGACAAAATCCAACTGGCAGGCTTCGGCTCCTACGAACTGAAAGAAAAGCCGGCGCACACCGGTCTGAACCCCGCTACCGGCGAAAAAGTGCAGATCGCCGCGAGCAAGGCTCCCGTCTTCAAGTTCGGCAAGACGTATAAAGATTCCTTCAACGCGTAAAAAATTTTTATTGTCTTACGTGCCTGCCGGGCGATATTTTCGTCCGGCGGGTTTGCTTTGTGCTTTTTGCAAGTTTTTTTGCGGTATAACGCCGCTTTTCGTGAGTTTTTGCCGTATAGCGCGCCTTATTTGCCGCCTTGTATGAGTTTTCGACAATATAATGCCGCCTTGCACAAGGGTTTCGGCAGTGTAATGCCGCCGATGGAAACGGAAATGAAAATTGCAAGAAGTTACAACCGATCGGTTACGAAACGTTGCCCGCGGGGTTCTCCCCCGCGGGCGTTTTTCGCATAAGTCCTGCCGCTGTTTGCCTGCGGGCGGGTTGTGAAAGGTTTGATACGAGTTTGTTCTGCCGGCGTTTTGTTTTTGCGCAACCCTCCCGGAAACTTTCCCGCGGGCGGGTTGTTTTCGGTAAAAACGCGGCACGATGGCAAATGCGATAAAACGCCGGTCGGCAAAAGTCCCCGACCCATCTTTCCCCTTTTCGTTGAAAGCCCCGCCTTTTATGGTATATTGTATCATTTTTGCAAGAGCGCTTTCCCCTGCCGGCTGTCCGTCGGCAAGGGAAAACGACATTAAAGCAATAGGGAAAGCCCGCCGGGCGGAAGCGAACGCTTCCGCCCGGCGGGCTTTTTTCTGCAAATTTTGCACCGGATTTTATAGACAAAACTTCGTTTTCCGCAGAATTTTGATTTGCAAACGAACACTTCCGCCACACAAATTTTCCGGCCGGCAAGCCGCTTTTATGGCGGCAATTCTGCCGGAACAGCAACCGGTTCCCCTTACGTTTTATGCTTTTTATCGCCAAGCAGCGCTTTCCCTTATTCTCTGTACGCTTGTTTTTACGTCCGGCTTCTCCTTTCGGGCGCCGGGTGAAAAGCCTTAGGGGCGGCAATTTGCAAAGCCCGGCGGCTTTCGGCGGGTTCTGCCCTTGGTCAGTTTCCCCGACCGGGGCAATCGGTATCGCCGCCCGGATATAAGGGCAGTTCAAAAAAGCCGGCGCAGACCTCCTGCGAATATTCCTGACAGGGCGGAATGGCGCAATATCCGTACGACGGCACCAGAAGTTCCACGTCCATCACCACTTTCAGAATGACCGAAACGCACGCCGACACGTTAAACGACAACCCGGACGTATACTCCCCTTCGGGCGCAACGACCGAAACCACCGCTTCTACCGTGTACGGAATGATCGACGGCGCGGGAACGTACAAAATGACGTCTTCGGGAATGGAAATGACGGCGTTGCCCTTGCCTTCCACCCCGTTGGCGTCCACATACACCACTTCGATCGGCGCGTTGACCGTGCACTGTACGCGCGCGCAGCGCGGACGATCGGGCAAGAGGTCGATGACGAGATTTTCCACCGTGCCGTAGGAACGCACGCTCTTGCCGCTGACGAAGGTCAGGGGATATGTAGGATCGGCGGGGACGGGATCGGTGATCGTCACCGTCAGGTTTTCTTCCTGCATCTGTTTAATGCAGGCGTCGAACACTTTTTTCACCTGCAGACAAACCTTTTCGGTCAATCCGGACGAAGGGTTGCCCTTGATGGGACCGGGACAGCGGTCCGACTGAAAATTACAAAAAAACGACATCGTTTCACCTCCGACTGCTACCTTTATCTTCAGGCGGTAACACTCTTTAGTCCAATATATGCGCGCCGTTTTCTTTTATGTGAAACCTTTCGTCTGGGACGTACCTTTCCGTTTCTTCGTTTTAGAGCGAACGCCGACCCCTTTTCCGTTTCTTCGTTCCAAGGCATATACCCGCCCTTTTCCGTTTCCTCGTTTCAGGGCGCACGCCCGCTTATATTTCTTTTAATTGTATCCGGAAAGAATCCAGCGGGTAGCGCAGTTCCCCGTTTTCGGAATTGTACACCGAAAAACAGTCGCGCATGCTTTGGGGCCTTGCGCCCCGTTCGTTTTCAAATACCCTGCCGTAAGATAGTGCTTCCGCCCCCTCCGGCACGCCGGAAAGTTCGATCTCGTCCTTTTTTATCAGTCTGGGCGTCAGGCGAACGCGGCTTTCTCCCGTTTCCGCATAAAATCCCGCGGCGTTTTGCAGAAGTAAGCCGCCGCCGACGTTTTTCATCCGCAGCCGGATCTTGTCCCTTTCCCGCATGACGAAAACCGGTTGGGGAGAATCCGAAAGTCCTTTTCCGCCAAGGAAAGCGCCGAAAAACCGTTCCGCCGTGCGGTAGCCGACCACCTTTTTATCGTACGGGTGAATGCCCGTCCCCGTGTTAAGATCGTCCTTTTCTCCGATGCGACACAGCGGCAGACCGGTATCGCAAATCGCGGTATACGTCGCGTTTTTCAGCATACGTACCCCCGTTTTGTGTGCATCGCGGCACCTTGCGTAGGTCTCCGCTTCCTTTTCCATGGTGTGCATACCGCAGTCCGCAAAGGGCAGCGGCTGTTTCATCGACCGCCGCCAGCCGCAGACCATTTCCCGCAGGCGTTCGCCATAACGGTCGTAATCGCCCTCGCCCTGATACCAGATCAGTCCGGAAAAATAAAATTTCCGCAAGGGATAAATGCACCCGTTGAAATAACTGGCGGGCAGGAATTCTTCCGGCGTTTGCGGCGAAACGGGCGGAAATCCTTGCGCAAGCAGTCTTTTGTAAGAGGGTTCGCTCATCCAGGAATGAATGGGAATCCCGCCCATGCAGGACATCACCACCCCGACCGGTTCTTTGGTTAATTCGTGCAGTCTTTCGGCAAAAAAGAAGGCGATCGCACCGAAATCGTAGGCGGCTTTTGGCGAAAGCACCTGCCACCCGTCCGAAAACGAGGCTTCCACGTCGTCGGTTTTCTTTGCGGAAAACTTGCGCAACACGCCGAGAAGGCGGATTTCGTTGTCGTTTGCCGCGGCAATTTCCTTTTCGTACAGCAGCGACATATCTTTGTTGTAGCACTGAAAGGTACGCCAACCCATATTCGACTGCCCGCCCGCAAGAATCACCCTGCCGAACGCCACGTTTTTGACCGTTTTCACCGCGCCGCAAGCGGAAAATTCCAGTTCGTAGCCGGTACCGGCGGGGGTTTCCGGCAAATAGCCGTCAAACGCGCCCGTCTTTTCCCGGACGGGAAGGGTGACTTCCGCCACCGTTTTCCCTTCTTTATTCAGTCGCACGGTCACGCTTTCGCTCATTTTTAAAACGTTCTCTCCCTGTTTAAGGGCAATGCCGCTTGCCGCGCCGGCGGTAATTCCGTTATCGGGGGCGCCGGTGGTAATTCCGGCGGTAATTCCATTATCGGGGGCGCCGGCGATCTCGCCGCTTGCCGCGCAGTCCGCTTTGCCGGCAGCAGTGCCTTCCATAAGGTCGCTTGCTGCGCCGGCGGAAACGGAGTCTTTGGCAAGGTCGATTTTTCCCCATACGCGAACTTTTTTCCCCGCGGTAAAAATGACGTTATCCCCTAAAAGCAACGGGAGATGAATGATTTCTTTTGTTTGCATCTCTTGCACGGATCTTCCTCTTTTTTTGCGTACTGGTTTATTATAACACACATTTGCGCTTTATCGTACGCTTTTTATGCCTGTTTTTGAAATACCAACAAAATTAAGCCTGCGGCAATTTCCGCAGGCTGTTTTTACTGTAAAAGAACCTTCCGTATTCGGCTACCATACCAGAACGAATGATACCGTTTTCTGCATATTTTCTTATGTTGTCCGGATAAATACGGTATTGATCTTCTCTTTTCTTCTCTCAATGTTCAAATTTAAAAATGAAAAACTGCAAACGATTTCTAAAGCAACATCGTGACGTTAATCCTCCGGTTCTTCTCCGTAGAGATACTCGTGCGTATAAATCTTTTGGTTTTTATCCGCCGGACCGAATTTAGCGCAGTTTTTAAATGCGTCGTCGCCGCAAATGGCAACTGCAGTCACAAGCGTTTTCTTTTTGCCCTTAAAATAAGAAATATATCCGGGAAACGTAATTTTCTTCAACGAAGTGCAATTCATAAACCCTTCTTTATAGACCGCGACGGAATAGCTCGCCTCTTCGCATGCCCCGGTAAACGTTACTTCCTTCAGGGCTGAACAATTCAGGAACATTTGGCTGGAAATACGATATGAATTTCCGCCTGACACTCCCGTCGGCGGGTACATACTTGGGTGCTCCCCCTCGTATAGCCACGTTTCCCACCCGCGGAGATACACCTTTTTCAGCGACGTGCAGTTGGCAAACAATCGCTTCGCGTACGTTCCTTTCTCTTCCGGCAAAGAAAGCGTTTTAATCTCCGTTCGCCCTTCAAACGTGCCTGCCGGAATATAATATCCCGTAACGGCGTCGCGATATTTTCCTTCTTCAATTTCGTCAAAGCAATACAAGTAACCCAGATACAGGTTGCTGGGAAGAATAACGCCTTCTTTGATTTTTAAGGTATAGAATCCGTTGTTTTTCGGTTCTCCAAAGGTGAAGTAGTCGGTTTCAAAACGAATGCCTTTTGCCTGATCTTCTTCGGAACAGACGCGTACTTTCCAGTACTCACAGCCGGCTGATTCTTCGTCGGAAGATTGTATCGCAGTTAGCAAACGCCCGCAGCCGAGTACGGTTGCCTCTTCCGGTATTTCCTCTCCAAGCGTGATTACCGTCTTTGCAGAACCGCTCTTTTGACAGCCCGCAATGCCGAACACCGCTCCGAAAACAATGAATAAAGCCAATATTGTCGTAAGTCGTCTGCAGTTTTTATCGTTCATTTTTTTCTCTCCTTTTTAGTTTGTTTCTTACGTGATTTTACTTATCTGCCGCTACAGGCAGAAATATGCACTTTCTGCATATTTTCTCATTCTGCCCGGCAGGTTAGGTTTTGATCTTCTCTCTTCTTCTTGCTTTATTTAGCCTTTACTATTATTGAAAACGAATATACTCCGTCTGGAAAAACGTTTCTATCTCTTGATTTTCGTCCGCCGGACCAAAGTTGATACAGTTCTTGAACGCGTCTTCCCCGGCAATTCTGACCCTCGTTTTTTTCCAATCTCCACCGTTTTCCTGGATTCGCTCTAAAAATCCGGGGAACGATATGCTTTTCAAAGAAACACAATTCATAAAGGTTTCCGTAAAAGCCGCGACCCCGCCGGGATTTTCTATCGAAACGCTGCCGAATATCACCTCGGTTAAAGAAACGCAATTCAAAAACATTCTCGACGGAAACTGATGCGATCTGGTGTCTACGCCACCCACGTTTACCGGATCCTGCGGCTGCCACCAATTTTCCCAGGAACGAACGTACACCTTCTTCAGATGGATACAGTTCATAAACGCTCCCGGGGTCAGCGTCTGATCCCTTTCCGGAACGGAAACGTACTCTATTTCCGTTCGACCGGCAAAAGTTTCTTTCGGCACGTAATAGCCGCATCTTCCCTCGGAAATTTCCGCTCCGTCGTTCGACGTCTGTGCATACAGCCAGCCGAGATACAGGTTTTTCGGAAGCGTTACGTTTTCTTTGATTTTCAAAGCGTAACGCTGATTGATCTGCGGCTCGCCGAAATAGAAATAATCGGTTTCAAACATATTGCCTTTGGCTCGATTCTCGGCGGAACAGACGCGCACTTTCCAGTACTCGCTGCCGGCAGAATCTTCATCGTGCAAGTCAACCGATTCGACGTATTTATTCGCAGATTCCGGTATTTTCACCCCTTCCGGCAAATCTTTCAGGACGTACGAGTTTTCCGGTTTTTTCTGTTTTCCGCCGCAGGCGGAAAACAGGGTCGCACATAATGCAAGTACTAACGTCACTGCAATCGCAACCCTGTTTCTCCTACTCATTTCTTTTTTCTCCTTTTTAGCTAATTTCTCCGGGCTTTTTCTCTATGACGCCCGGTTTGCCGATTCCCCATTCCGCAGACCTGTCCGGACGGAACTTCGTACAAATTGCCGAATGCGCGGGGAATAAAGCGCACCTCCCTCGCGCTCAGTTGGTTTTTCGCCGTGGCGGAGGGGTTCTCAATCCCTCCGCCACGGCGCCCGAACGAGTTATACGCTTCCTGCATATTTTCTTATGTTGTCCGGATAAATACGGTTTTGATCTTCTCTTTTCTTCTTTTAATCTTTCATTTCCGGCAAACGCTATGCGGAACGATTACCAGTAATGATTGTTCTCGTCTATTTCCTGATACATCTGTTCCATATCCGGACTCATTTTGACTAACGTTGGGCTTTCCCCTGCGGAGCCAAAACTGATGCAATTCGTCAATGCGTCCGTACCGTATAGCATTCCGGCTTCGGGTATTTGCCAACCTTTTTGCCGGTAATATTCTTCAAACCCGCCGGAAGATACGCTTTTTAACGAAACGCAGTTCATAAAGCAGCGTTCTCTTAAACCCATAGCGCTGGGAGTTTCCGGGGAAACGCTGGTCAGGTCAACTTTTTCAAGCGCAATGCAATTGAAAAACATTTCCGGAGCAAGCAGATTGTCCCGATCTTTGACACCGCCCATCATTTTCGGATCCCGCGGTATCCACCAGTTTTCCCAGGAACGAAGATACACCGTTTTTAAATTGATACAATTCGCAAACATGCGCTTGGAAATGGTGGTCGGATACCGTTCCGGAACAGAAACGGTTTCGATCTCCGTCCGCCCTTCAAACGTCCCCGCAGGGACGTAATATCCGGTATAGGCGCGTAAAATTCCCTCATCCGTTTCAAAAACCGTTAACCAGCCGAGATACAGATTTTTCGGAAGCGTTACGTTTTCCTTTATCGTCAACTTATAATAATCCCGAGTACCGACAGGCTCGCTGAAATAGAAATAGTCGGTTTCGAACATATTGCCTTTGGCTTGCTCCTCGGCGGAACAGACGCGCACTTTCCAGTACTCGCTGCCGGCGGAATCCTCGTCGTGCAGATCAACCGATTCGACGTATTTATTTGCAGGTTCCGGCATTTTCACCCATTCCGGCAAATCTTTCAGAACGTACGAATTTTCCGGTTTTTCCGGTTTTTCCTGTTTTCCGCCGCAGGCGGAAAACAGGGTCCAAAACGCCAGTACTAATATCGCAGCAATCGCAACCCTGTTTCTCCTACTCATTTCTTTTTTCTCCTTTTTAGCTAATTTCTCCGGGATTTTTCTCTATTACGCCCGGTTTGCCGATTCCCCATTCCGCAGACCTGTCCGGACGGAACTTTGTACAAATTGCCGAATGCGCGGGGAATAAAGCGCACCTCCCTCGCGCTCAGTTGGTTTTTCGCCGTGGCGGAGGGGTTCTCAATCCCTCCGCCACGGCGTCCGAACGAAATATACGTTTTCTGCATATTTCCTTATGCTGTCCGGATAAATACGGTTTTGATCTTCTCTCTTCTTCTTTCCATCTTTCATTTCCGGCAAACGCTACGCGAGCCCCTTACCAATAATGGTAGCGTTCGTCCATCTCTTGATACCATCGTTCGGCGTCCGGTGCCATTTCTGACAACGTTTGCCATTCACCGGCAAGTCCGAAATTGGCGCAATTTTTCAAGGCATCCGTACCGTATAACATTCCGGCTTCGGGTATTTGCCAACCTTTTTGCCGATAATATTCTTCAAACCCGCTGGAAGATACGCTTTTTAACGAAACGCAGTTCATAAAGCAACGCACTCTCAACCCCATAGTTGCCGGATTTTCAGGAGAAACGCTGGTCAGGTCAACTTTTTCAAGGGCGATACAATTTAAAAACATTTCCGGAGCAAGCAGATTGTCCCGATCTTTGACCCCGCCCATCATTTTGGGATCCCGCGGGATCCACCAGGTTTCCCAGGAACGAAGATACACCGTTTTTAAATTGATACAATTCGCAAACATGCGCTTGGAAAGAGTTTCCGGATATCTCTCCGGGATCGAAGCGGTTTCGATCTCCGTCCGCCCTTCAAACGTCCCCGCAGGGACGTAATACCCGGTATAGGCGCGTAAAATCCCCTCATCCGTTTCAAAAACCATTAACCAGCCGAGATATAAATTTTTAGGAAGCGTTATGTTTTCTTTGATTTTCAAAGCGTAACGCTGATTGACCTGCGGCTCGCCGAAATAGAAATAATCGGTTTCAAACATATTGCCTTTGGCTTGCTCCTCGGCGGAACAGACGCGGACTTTCCAGTACTCGCTGCCGGCAGAATCTTCATCGTGCAGATCAACCGATTCGACGTATTTATTTGCAGGTTCCGGCATTTTCACCCATTCCGGCAAATCTTTCAGGACGTACGAGTTTTCCGGTTTTTCCTGTTTTCCGCCGCAGGCGGAAAACAGGGTCGCACAAAACGCCAGTACTAATATCGCAGCAATCGCAACCCTGCTTCTCCTACTCATTTCTTTTCTCTCCTTTTTAACTTGTTTCTTCGGGTTTCTTCTCTATGACAATAGGATCCCCCTTGCCCGCAATCCGACCGCAAGCGCAGACTCCTTTACCGGAAGAATTAAGAACAAATAAATGTGAATCCATTGCAAAGTAAGAACAAATGGAACAACTTCGTTTATGCGACATCTTACCGCAATCCACATATGTTATGATATGCGCTTCCGTTTCATTATAACCACAATAATTATATTTGCATTGGGTAATATGCTGATTGTCCCCGGCAGAATTACATACCGACGGATGCGTCGTCGTAAACGCGTTCCCGCGATAAGCACAGTTGGAACACTGCATTGTATGGTATCCGTTTGCGGTATTGATCTCGGTAAAACTGTGCGAAAGTGAATATTCCGGAGTAATCATATAGATATAATTATCTCTTACGTAATCTTCCGGCACTATAGTAGCATACAATGGCTGCACAGTCGATTCTCCCCAATCAACACTGTCATGTCCCATATGAGCAAGAAAATACGTTTTACCCCCAACCGTTGTTGCCCCATAAAAAATGCATGCATGCATTTTATTGAATATCGTCTTCCCATTATATAACTTGGAAGAAATAAATATAGAGACTACCACTGGGCTATTGCTCAACCGCGCTATTAAATTACTTTTTGTTGTGCTTGCTATTATGTTTGAATTTGTCCCTGCAACTCCAACAGTCCAAGAGGTTTGATTTGCTTCCCGGAGAACTTCTTGCATTCCCTCTTGCGTTTTAGATAAACTCGTGCCACTACCATAATAAGCTCCGCCAACCTTTGCCTTAATCCTATTATAGATATACTTATGCCGTTTTTCCGCAACGCTGTCGCCCGTAGCATAATAGGCATTTACAATCTGTCCGCCAACCGAAACTTCTTTCGACCCGCGCCAGCCTAAGGAAGTAAAATCTGCGTCGGAACAAGGCAAAAACCCGGGACAATACTGGTCGCTGTAGTACTGCATCAGCATGTTGGCGGCAACGCCGGTACACGTTCCGTACAAATTATTCCCGAACTCTGTCGCGCTGCGCATTTTGTAGAACGGACTATTGGTTGCGCCGCTAAACGAACTAAGCGACACGTCGGTGAACGTCAGTTCCGTAACGTAGGTATACCCGTCCGCACTCTGCACGGCAACGGGATCGTCCAGTCCGACGCCGAGCGTCGCTTCCGCGTCTGCGACGAGCAAGGCTTGTCCCGTCGTAAGGTGCAAAAATTGCCCGTCTTCCAGCACGTAATAGGCGCCGTCGCCGAAATAGTACAGGTTGTCCCCCGAAAGCCCGTCGTAGGGAGAAAGCGCGTCCGCCGAAAGTTCCAGAACCGCGTCGTCTGCTTCGGAATACACGGCATAGCCGGGGGAGCCCTCGAATATGAGAAACTCCGGCTCTCCGCCCGTCCCTCGCAATTCTTTGACGGAAACCGCCGTAAAAGTGTTGTCAGTCATCTCTCTCAGTACCGCGATCTGCGCTTGGTACCGTTCATCGGAAAGTAAGAGGTCATTCGCTTCCGCTTTGGCTTTTGCCGCAGGCAAACCAAAGGTCAGCAGGGTTGCAATCGACAGAATCGCGAGGAAAAGCACGCGCTCGATCTTTCGCAGGTAAGAAGTGTTTACCATAAATGATCCCTCCTTTCTTGCCGTCGAAGCGAAACCGGAGGAAGATTCCGCTTTTTCCGGCTATTAAATTGTTGAATAAATTATAACACGCGTTTCTTTCGTTGTCAATACCTATTTTTCAAAAATTATTTCATATTTTATTTAAAGACGGCAAAAATCGCTTGTTTTGTTCAAATATCGACGGTTTTCGAGGGGAAAACTGATTTTCTGCCCCGAAAAAGGGCGGTTTTTCGTCAATTATTTTTCAAAAATTTTTTTGAGAAAGAGAACGGAATTTATAAAAGTGAATTTTTATTCATACCCATAGCAGGCGGCGGTGCAGAAACGTACGCCTTTTTCATAAAAGACAGCGCCATAGAATTTGCCGGACACCGATTCCGGAAATCACAGTGGGCTACGCCGCAGATTCGTTGACTTTACCAAGGCTGCAGTCTGAAAAAATGCCGTTTATAATGAAGAGTGCCGCATGCCGTTTATAATGAAGAGCGCCGCCCGCAAAATCTTTGCGGGCGGCGCTCTTCAACTCAATAGAAACCAATCTCAATAAAAACGCCGACAGGTCGTCTTCGGCAAACGGTTTTATGCGATATAAACGACCAAACCACCCAAACAGACGGCTTTCTTTACACAAAAAATCGCCGGCGGAAAACCAAGGCAAAACTCTTGCCCGCAATTTTATTTCCGCGGTATAAAAAATCGCCGGCGGAAAATCCGCCGGCGACGACTTTCCGGACGAAAGTCCGGCAATAAAAATCTTATTCCCCTTTGAACGGAAGCAGGGCGGCAACTCTCGCGCGCTTGATCGCGGTGGCGAGCAGTCTTTGATGCTTAGCGCATACGCCGGTCATTCTTCTGGGAAGAATTTTGCCCTTTTCGGTGATATATTTCTTCAGTTCGTTGGCGTCTTTATAGTCGATAGCGTCGACTTTCTTCTGGCAGAAAGCGCAGACTTTTTTTCTGGAAGGCTTTCTTACCGGACGTTTAACAACTTTTTCTTCACTCATTGCTCTGATCTCCTTTTCAGATTTTTAGAAAGGCATATCGTCGTCGGAAATGGGTTCCAACACGGGTTTTGCCTTCTTGGGACGGCTGACCGTCTCTTCCGCGCCCTGCGCGTAATCGTCGTCCTGCTTGGGAGTGACGAACTCCACGTTTGAGGCGATGATTTCGGTCACGTAGCGCTTGTTTCCGTCCTTATCGTCGTAAGAACGGTTTTGAATACTGCCGACAACGGCGATTTTTCTGCCCTTTTTCAGGTACTTTCCGCAGAAGTCCGCCTGCGATCTCCAGGCGACGATATTGAAAAAGTCGGTTTCCTGCGTGCCGTCCTGACTTTTATAGGAACGGTTCACCGCAAGGGAGAATCTGCATACGGAAACGCCCGAAGGCGTCGTGGAAAGTTCCGGATCGCGGGTCAGATTGCCGATCAAAATGACTTGATTCATAGAAAGCCCTCTTTACGCTCTGGTAATGACAGTTCTTTCCACTTCGTCCGTCAGTCTTGCGACACGGTCAAGTTCCGCAATGGCTTTGCCTTCCGCCGTGAAGGTCATCACTACGTAATATCCGTCGTCTTTAAAGCGGATGGGGTAAGCGAGCTTTTTGTCGCCCCACTTATCCGTCTTTTCCACGCTGCCACCCAGCGTCGCGACGAGATTTTCGAACTTAGCGATAACGGCTTCTCTTGCTTCTTCGGCGGTAGCCGGCGCAATGATGTAAAGCATTTCGTATCTGTTCATAAATTTTACCTCCTGGTCTTATTCGGCCCTTTCCTGCGTAAAGCAGAAACTGGCAAGGTTCTTTTATTATAACAACTCCTCAAAAATAAGTCAAACGTTTTTACGCGCATTTTATGGTTTGAACGGACATTTCCGCTACCTTACAACAGTTTTTTGCGCGGCGGCAGGCAGAACCCGCCGCGTCCGGGCAAAACTATCCGGAAAAGGCGGAGCGGCAACCCGGGCATTTCGGGTGCCGAGCCTGCGACCGCCCCGCAAAATTTCTGCCAAAGGCGGAGATTTTTTGATGATTTCCGGCAAAGCGGAGTGCTGGCGTACCGATCGTACGTCAAGCGAAGATTTACCGGAAAAGGCGGAAAAGAACGACAGCCTACCTTTCGGGCGGCAAGCCGCCCCTATCGGTTCTGCCAAAGGCGGAGATTTTTTGATGATTTCCGGCAAAGCGGAGTGCTGGCGTACCGATCGTACGTCAAGCGAAG
>CAKQSI010000051.1 GCA_934272745.1 uncultured Clostridia bacterium
GGCGATAACGATCTGCTTCCGGCGATGATGCTTTCCCTGTGCCGGACTTGAAAACCCGGGCGATGATTATAAAACCACAGGCGGAGCCACCGGATTATCCGGTGGCTCCGCCGGGGGTTATGCTTACGTCATAACGAAGGGAATCCCTATCCATACAAAAGTATAAAAGCAAAATTCCGGTCGATGATAAAACCGGTGCGGGCGGTTCTTTCCTCGGCTCTTGCCTGCTTTGCCGCGGCATTTGATTTTTCCCGACGCTTGCGGGCGATTTTTAAACGTTCGCGCACAGGGGCATTGGGGCGCAATGAAAAGTGCTTTGTTTCCAAAATCGCAATACGTCCCTTAAAAAAGGGAACGTTTCAGCGTTTTATCTGGTTTTTATGGGCGTGCGTGCAAGGGACGATTTTGATTTTTCTGCCCGAAGCGGGGTTTGCCTTTCCGTCTTTTGCGGGGCGGCAATCTTTTGGTTTTCGGGCGGAATCATTCCTGCTTGGACGGGGAGGCGGTGCTGCTTTCCGCGGGCGGGCAATAGTTTCCGCCTTGCGCGGGAGGAGAACGTTCCGCTTTTGCGGGCGTCAGGAAAGGGTCAACTTCGCCCAGACGGCGTAGTGGTCGGAGTAGTAAATGCCGCCCGGCGCCTTTTCGTCCCGGATGCGGAATTCCAGCGCGGTCAGCGTTTTCGAGCAGAAAATGAAGTCGATGTTGGTCGTCCAACCCGTGCCGTTTCCGTAATTGTGATAACTCAGTCCGCTGTCGCTGTCGGGCGCGGCGGCTTGCGCGTCGGTAAAGTTTCTGGCAAGCGTTTTATAGCATTTGCTGCCCGAATCGGTGTTGAAATCCCCCGCGATTACGGAATTATGCCCGGTGGCGTTCGCACGGGAAGCAATCAGCGCAATGCCGTTTTCCCGCGCCTGTTTCGAGGAGTTGTCGAGATGGGCGTTAAATACTTCGAGCGGTTTTTTGGCGACGGAATCGTACAGCGTGGCGTGTACGGCGAACCGCTCGTAAGCGGCGCCCCATTGCCCGGAAAGGGCGGGACTATCCGGCGTTTCGCTTAAATAAAAGCGCGTTTCTTTGGTCAACGAAAACCGGGAAGAAAAGAAGATCGCCAGCCCTTCCGGGTTGCTTCCCGTCGATCTGCCGTACCAGACCGATGCGTAGTCCGGCAGCAGCGTTTTCAGATCTTCGTACTGCGATTTCGCCACTTCCTGCAATAAAACGACGTCGGGCGCAAGGTCTTTCAGATAGTCCGCAATCAGCGGGCAACGCACCTGCCAGCGCTTGTTTCCCGTGTCGTTTGCGTTCGTCACCTTGCAATTCAGACTTATAACGTCGTAGGTCGGGCGGGTTTTGTCGTAAACTTGCGGCGTTCTGTCCGTTTCCAGCATAGAAAATTCCAGCGCCGCCGTTTGCGAACCCTCTTCTTCAAACGCCGTCATGACGTTGAAAACCACGACTTCCGCGCCGAACCCCGCAGCGTTTTTCAGCGAAAATTGCACGTATTCCGCCTCGCCGTCCGTGGTGACGGAAAGAATGAACCGGTAAACTTTGCCCGGGGTAAACGTGCGCAGAGCGTCCTCGGCGGGAATGAGCGCAATCCCGGCGTTTTCGGCGTCCGCCGCAACGTATTTTTGCAGAGAGAAGCCGAAATATAGCGGGATTTCGCCCGCGGCGTTCATTGGTGAATTGCCCGCGGCACTCGTAAACGAATTACCTGCGCCCGTTTGAGCCGCGGCGCCGTTGGTCCGGTTGTCCGGTTCGGTGGCGGCGCTCGTCGCGCTGCCGTCCGCGGCAGTTTCCGCGCTCGTTGCGCTGCCGTTTGCGTTTCCGGTCACCGCAAAATCAAAAATCAGCGTGTATCTGCCGACAAACGCCGTGCCTTTTTCTTTTGCCGCGACGTGGCGGAAAAACAACGTGCTTGTTTTTTCGGACTGCTGCGCGCGCAAGGTGCAAAAAAGTGCGTTTTCACGCAGCAGGGCGGAAGAAGCGCCGCTTTTGGTCTGCGCGGCAAAGGTGCCGGGGTTTGCCGCAAGTTGCGGGTTGACCGTCTGTTTGTTGGTTTTATTCCATTTATCGCCGGAAGTCCGGATCGTTTCCGGACGGGCGCCGCAGGTTTTGCAAACGCCGTCCTGATTGATTTCGTGCGAGCCTCGCGCGGGGAGAATAGCCTCGCTTTCCGAAAGTTCGTCCTCGCCGTCCAAAGAAAACAGCCTTTTGCAAAGAGTGCATTTTTGGTGGGCGATGTTCCCGATTTTGCTGCACGTGGGTGTGTTTTCCGGCACTTCTGCCAGATTGTGGGCGGTGAAAGAGGAGATCAAAAGCGCCGCTTCGTCCGTTTCGGTCAGGTTTCCGTCGGAACCCGCAAGGAATAATTTCCCGCAATCGTTACATTTTTTGTGCGCTTTTACGCCGTCCGTTTCGCAGGTCGCGGGGACTTCCGGAACGGTTTGCAGGGCTCTGTGCGCCGCCGGGTCGATGGGGAGAAGAAAGTCTGCTTCCGTCCCTTCATCGTCGCGGTCGGGGAAAAAACACCGTTTGCAGACGGTACATTTTCGATAGGAAAGGTTACCGGTTTTGTTGCAGGCAGGCGCGATTTCCGGAACTTCTATCAGGTTGTGAGCGGAAAATGAGAGAATCACAAGCGCCGCTTCGTCCGTTTCGATCAGGTTTCCGTCGGAATCCGCAAGGAATAATTTCCCGCAATCGTTACATTTTTTGTGCGTTTTTACGCCGTCCGCTTCGCAGGTCGCGGGGACTTCCGGAACGGTCTGCATGGCTCTGTGCGTCGCCGGGTCGATGGGGAGAAGAAAGTCTGCTTCCGTCCCTTCATCGTCGCGGTCGAGGGGAAAGGTTCTGCCGCAAAGGGTGCATTTCCGATAACTTCGGTTTCCGATTTTGCTGCACGTGGGGGCGTTTTCCGGCACGATTACCAAATTATGGGCGGTAAATGCGGGGATTGTAAGCGACGCTTCGTCCGCTTCGGAAAGTTCGCCGTCGGCGCCTGCAAGGAATAATTTTCCGCAATCGGTACATTTTTTATGTGCTTTTACGCCGTCCGCTTCGCAGGTTGCGGGGAGGAGGGGGACTTCCGTAAAAGAGTGCGTGTGGGGCGGGTCCGGCGGAGGTTGGGTTCCGCAAGCCGAAAGCGCGGCGCACAGCGCGGCAAAAAGCAAGATGAAGATAAGGCGGCGCTTTCTCATGGCGGCGTTCCTCCTGAAAAATTTTATAGTTTTTCTATATTATACTAAGGAAAAGCGCCTTTGTCAACCGGGAAGAGAAACGAAGGCGGAGAATATTCTTGACGAATCGGCAAAGGTATGATAGGATAGAAAAAACGGTTTTTACTGCCTGACAAGCAGTTGCAATTTCGTGTTTGCTCCCGGAATCCGTCCGGCACGCCCGGAGCCTGCCCGGAACAGTCGGAATGCCCGGAACGCCCGGAGTCTGCTCAAAACGTCCGGCGCCTGACTGAAACGCCCGGAATCCGTCCGAACAAGGAGAGAAAAAGGATATGAAATACAATCTGTACGCGATTTTCGGCGCGGCGGCGGTTTTCGGGCTGTGTCTGGTTCTTCGGAAGTGTAAGCGGCGCGGCGGCGTATTGCAGGTGCTGGCGGCGGCGCTGCTGCTGTATAAAACGGTCTATTACGTCAAAAAAAATCTGACGACGGAGTTCTGCCCGCCCATCGAAATTTCGGCGCAAAGTTATTTTGCGGTGCCGCTTTTGTACCTTTTCGGCGGCAAAAAGTGCCGTCCCGCGGCGGCAGTGCTCGGCATTCTGTGCGGCGCCGGATTTTTCCTTGGGTACGGCGCGCTGGGCTTTTGCATCTGGAACAAACTGCCGCACAACGCGTTCTTTACCGCCGTCGTCTGTCACGGAATTTTGCTGACGCTCGGCTGGTTTTCGCTTGCGGAAAGCCGGTTTTCCGCGCCCGGCGGAGGCGTGCTGCCGTTAGTGCTGTTTATGGGGCTTTGGGCGGTTCTTTTTTATAAAGAAGGGGGCGCCGATCTCTTTTTCTGGCGGGTGCTGCGGCCGAAGTTTTTGTTCCCCGCAAGCCGCCCCTGGCAAATTCCGGCGGCGCTGGGGTACTACGGCGCGCTGGTGTTCCTCGTCGTTTTGGTGGAACGCCTCTTTTTCCGCTGGAACGCGGCGCTGTTTTCGGAGACAGAAGCCGCAACTTTGGAAAGGGCAAAGGAGGGCGAATGAGTACGGTCGTGGCGTTCGTCCGCCTGTCCGGTCTTACGGAAGCGGATTTCAGCCGCACGCTTGCGCGACTGGACGAGGATACGCGGGCGCGGATTTTATCTTGTACGAATGAGAACGGCAGGAAAGAAAGTCTTGCCGCGCGGCTGTGCCTTTCTTTGGCAAACGCGGTCTATCAGGGACGATTTTCGGGAGGACGTCCCTTAAAAATCGATCTTTTTTCGGTAATCGAGGAACGGGGCGACGTTTTGGCGGTTGCGGTAAACGGCTGCGCGAAGGAGGCGGATAACCGGGGTTTCGCGGCAGGAAACGAGGATTTTGCGGCGGGCAATGCGGATTTCGCGGCAGAAAACGAGGATTTCTTAGCGGAAAGCGCGGGCGTTCCGGCATTTTTGCCGGGCAGTTTTACGCGCCTTTCTTCCGGGCTTTTTGCCAACCTGTCGCATACGGACGGCGTTGCAATGGCGGCGGTTTCCGACTGCCCCGTAGGGGTGGACGTGCAGACGGTGCGCGCCGTTTCCGCTGCGGTGAAAAGCCGGGTGTGTGCGGAAACGGAGCGGGCGGAAATTGCGGCTTCTCCTGATCCCGACCGGGCGTTTATAAGGCTGTGGACGAAAAAGGAAAGTTTCGTGAAAAGTCTGGGGAGGGGCATTGCAACCGATCTTGCGGCGCTGAATTTTGCCGCAGGTGCGCCGCAGCCGACCGGGGTGCGCTTTTTTTGCGGGGAGGTTTGCGGCGCGCCGTACGCTGTGTGCCTGCGGGAAGAGAAATGAGGCAAACTTTTACGGTAAATGCGCGGCGT
This sequence comes from uncultured Clostridia bacterium, assembly GCA_934272745.1. Taxonomy (GTDB): domain Bacteria; phylum Bacillota; class Clostridia; order Christensenellales; family Borkfalkiaceae; genus SIG402. The sequence continues at coordinate 5,007 of CAKQSI010000051.1, forward strand.
TTTTTTAATAAAATTACGGAGATAAAGTGAAAGCAGGGTTTGCCCCTGTTTTTATTTTGTAATGAAACGCGCCCCGCAAGGCATTGCCTTGCGGGGCGCGCCTGTTGCCGAACAGCAACCTGCGGAGGCGGTCGGCTGACGTGCGGCGCCTTGCAAAAAATGCCGGGTGGGGGAACCCGGCAATAACGGAGCGTATTTTTTTCGTTTTATGACAAAATAGGGTAAATTTTGCGGAAAGCACCACTTCTTTTTGTGGTGGCGGAAAATGTGGAAAAGTGCAAAACTTTTCCTGCAAAATGTGGATAAGTGGGCGAAGTTATCCACTTGCCCGCAAAAATTGTGGACAACTCACGTTGCCTTCTGTGGACAGACGGTAAAATTGTGGATAAGCCCGTCCCCCGTTTTTGCCTGATAAAACCGACAAAATAGCGCAAACTTCGCCCGGAATCGGGAAAGTTTGCCCATTTTTGCCGCGACAAAAAATGGTACAATGCAAGGGTGCCGTTTTGTGGACAAGCGGGGGATAACGAGGTGGGAAAATCCGCCGCTTTCCGGCAAAACTGGGAAGGGGGTATTTCGCGGGGATTGCCCCAAAACTTACGCCGCCGCATAAGCGGAATTTACGTTTCCGATTCTGCACCCGGCGGCTACGGAAACAGGATTTCGGGAGCGGGAGCCGAAGCGGAATTTGCGTTCCGGTTTCGCACCCGGCGGCTACGGAAAGGAAACCGTAGGGCAGTGAGTGGCGGCTTTCGCGACGATAACGCGTGCCGCAAAAAAGAACGGGGATCCCCGTTCGTCGTGCCTTAAAAAGAATGGGGGTGCCGTTCGTCTTTCATTAAAAAGAACAGGATCTTCGTTGCCCGCATTCAAAAAGAACAGGGACAAACCGTTCGCCGTCCCGCAAGGAGAAAAAATGAAACTTTCTAAATACGAATATCGCGAGGCGCTGTTTTACCTTGCCTCGGGCGCGGCGTTGTTTTTCGTGGGGCGGGCGATTCCGGCGGCGCCGCTCGGACTTTCGCTGGTGTTCGCGCTGGGCATTTCGGGGTGGAATCCGCTCGTTCTGGCGGCGGAGTTCGCCCTTGGTTCCCTTGCGGAAAAAGACCTGCGCTTTTTTTTGGCGTGCCTCATGGCGGGCGCCTGTCTTGCCGCGATTCTGGCGGTTTATCGCAAAAAGAAGGCGGGAATGGGTGCGGAATCGCTGCTGTATCTGTTGGTTTCGCTTGCTTTTTACGTCGCGTACGGAAGCAAGTCCGCGGGCGTTTCCATGCGCGCGGCGTACGCGGGATTGACCGTCCTTTTATGTTATCTGACGGCGTACGTCTGCCACCCGCTGTTTTTGCGCAAACTGCACTTTCAGCCCAATTCCATGCAACTGTTTTCCGCACTGATTTTTGCCGCGGTGTTCGGCACGGGCGTATATCGCTACCTCGGTAAGCCGGGAATTGCGGCGATCTCCTGCGGGGCGCTGCTGTTTTTCACCTATTATTTCCGCGCGGCGGGCGCGCTGTTTTCGGTGGTTTCGGTACTGCCGCAGGCGGTACTTACGGGGAATTACGCCGTCCTCGGCGTGTTTTTTCTGTATGCCGTCGCGGTTGTGGCGGCGTCTTCGGTCGGGCGGGCGGCGCAGGGCGCTGCGGTTTTGGGAATTTACGCGGCGCTTTCCCTCGCGGCGGGGGTGGCGGAATTTTCCCTGCCCGTGCTGATTTCTTACGGGGCGGTGGCTCTGTTTTACGTGCTGGTGCCGAAATCGGTTTTGGAACGCGGCGCAGAAGCGCTCGCTTCCCGCAGGGAAAAGACCTTGACGCGGGCGGCGATCAATCGCGATCACGCGCGGCTTTCGGCAAAACTGACGGGGCTGGCTTCGGTCTTTCGGGAGATCGAAGCGCTGTTTTCGGTGCCGGCGTTTTATAAAAGAAGCGAGGAAAAGGACGCGGAGATGCTGGCTTCCGAAACCATGGAAAACGTGTGCGTGCGTTGCAAAAATCACGATACGTGTATCAAAAACGGGGAACTGAAAGAGTCCGACGTCAAAAAAGCGATCGCGATCGGGCTGACGAAAGGGCGGGTTTCCATGCTCGATCTGCCGAAAAATCTCATGCAGATTTGTCTGTTTCCCAACAATCTTTTGTTTGGGGCGAACCAGTTGATTTCGCGCTATATGGGCGCGGCGTACGACCGCGAAAATGCGGAAACGGGCAGGAAACTGGTGGGCGCGGAAGCCGGCGGCGTGGCGGAAGTGCTGGAAAATTTGTCCGCTTCCGTGGCGCTGCCGTACTCCTACGACCGCAAAAAGGAGCGCGTTTTATACGAAACGCTTGCCGAAAAAGGGGTCTTTCCCGCGGAAGTCATGGTTAAAAACGACGGCGCCGTCAGCCTGATTCTGGAAGAGGCGGACGTCAAAAGATTGCCTTATGTAACGAAACGCCTGTCCCGGGCGGTGGGGCGGGAGATGGTTCCTGCCGAGGCGCAGGAAGCAGACCGCACGCGCACGATGGTTTCTTTCACTTCCGCGCCGCGGTACGACGCGGCGTTCGGCATTGCCGCCGCCAAAAAAGAGGGCAGCGAACGCTCCGGCGACACCTATTCCGTGCTGCGGCTGGGGACGGACGGATTTTTGGTTGCGGTTTCGGACGGCATGGGCAGCGGCGAGGAAGCGAACGCCGTTTCTTCGTCTGCAATGACCCTGATCGAAAGTTTCTATCGTGCCGGATTTTGCTCGGACGTCATCTTAAAAACGGTCAACAAACTGCTTTCCGCCAAGGCGGAAGAGAGTTTTGCGGCGCTGGACGTCTGCACGCTGTCGCTATCGTCCGGCAGGTGCGATTTTATTAAAATCGGCGCGCCGTACGGGTTTGTTCTGAAGGAAGCGGGCGTTTCGCTGGTGCAGGGAAACTCGCTGCCGCTCGGCATTTTAGACGATATCCGCCCGGAAGTTTCGTCCGACACGCTTGCGCCCGGCGACGTTTTGGTGCTTGCCAGCGACGGCGTGACCGACGCGTTTGCTTCCGACAGCGATTTTCTGGATTTTCTGAAGAACGGGCGGCGCCGCAACCCGCAGGAACTTGCCGAAAGCGTGCTGAAGCAGGCAAAATTACTTTCCGGCGGGGTGCTGAAGGACGATATGACCGTCCTTTGCGTGCGTATGTTTGAAAAGGAGGGCGCGGAGAATTTGCCGGCTGCCCGCCGGGCGGGATAAACGGCTGTCGATAAAATAAAACTTCCGCCGCGCGTGTGGGGAAAAGGAAGAGGACGATTGCGTTTTCCGCACGCCGGGCGGGGTGAAACAAGGTTGCGCCTCCTCTCGCGAACGGGTGAGAGTATGGAAAGTTTATCTATCGCCGGACGGGTGAGAGTATGGAAAGTTTATCTATCGCCGGGCGGGATAAGTGCGGAAAATTTATCTTTGCCTGCAGAGTGGAACAGGCACGGAGGATTTCTCTCCCGCCCGCCGGACGTCGTTTTTAGTTTAATGAAACGTTATTGCCCGGCGCCGTTGATTGACTGTCGGCTTCCGGGACTTTCGGCGGCGCAAAGGCATTCTTGCGGGTTCGCAGGTGTTTTTCGGTTCAACGAAAGTTCTCACCGGCGCATATCGATTTCAGAAAAAAAACGGAACAAAACCTTGCAAACGGGCGTTCCCCCGCGCTATAATGGCGCCGATCTGATTGCAAGCAGGTCGAAGGGGGAGGAAACGTGAGGAGTTATTTCAAGGCGGGCTGCGGAAAAAGAAGACGGGCGCGCGCTTATATCGTCATGGCGTCCGCGGCGGCGTTCTTAGAATAAAAAGGATCGGTCTTCCCCCGCAAGGAGGAAGAAATGACGATTTATCAACTGTTAGGCACTTTAGGAAAGTACGACGTCATCACTCTCGTTCTGGGCGCGGTTTGTTCGCTTTTCACCGCGATCGTCAAAAGAAAAACCAACGCCGGCAAAAAAACGTTGACCGCTTTGCCGTTCGCGTTCGGTTTTCTGCTTGCCGCAGCAGTGCATGCGGTAAAAGGCACTTGCACGCTCCCCGCCGTGGTAACGCTGGGCGCGAAAATCGGCACGGTCTCCACCGTGTACTACGTTTTGTATAAGCGGTTCCTCCGCGGGAAGGACGACGGCACGCGCACTACGGTGCTGTTGATCCTGCTGAAAACCTGCGTTTCGGGGGAACGGCTGGACGAGGCGGCAAAGTCGGTGGAAGAAACCTTGCAAAGCGCGCTCTCCGCCGGCGCCGGAAAAGAAGAGATCGTGGAACAAATTTCCGCAGTACTTGCGGAGTTCGCCACAATCTCGCCGGAGGAGAGCAAAACGCTTGCCGAGGCGATTTATGCCGCGCTTGCGGAAGAAGAACAAAACTGATTGGTCGGAGCGCCAAAGGAAAGGGCGGCGTAGAACGCCGCAAAAGGCGGCAAATCGGAATGCTATTCCAAAGGTGTGCAAATTTGCGTGCCGCAAAAGGCGGCAAATCGGGAATGCCAAGGAGAGGCGCGGCAATTCGGAATGCTGCGCCGGGCGACAATAGGAAATACCGCGCCAAAGGGGCGGGCGGCAATTTTGCCGCCCGCCCTGAATTTTAGCGTTTTTGCTCTCGCCCGGCGTTTCGGGGCTTAAATTATGTAGCCGCCTGCCGGCGCTGGAGCCGTTATTCAGGAAAAAATTCCCTGAAAAGGGAAAGGCAAATTCCGCATAGCGAAAGAGGCTCCGGCACATACTTTGATTGCGAGGGGATTGAACCCCCTTCGTTTCGAGGAGAAAAAGAAAATGCAATTTGAAAAAACCAAAACTTTTCAAAACCTCGCCCGCAGTTTTGCGGGGGAATGTCAGGCGGGAATGCGCTATCAATTCGTAGCCGAACTGGCAAAACAAGCCGGTTTGCAGGCGTTGGAAAGCGAGATCAAAACCGTCGCCAAAAACGAAACCGCCCACGCGAAAGCGTTTTTCGATATGATGCACGAAAAAGCGGGAAAGGAGATTGCCAACGTGGAATTCACCGCAGGCTATCCCTATTCCGCAGGGACGCTGGAAGAGGGACTGAAATTTTCCGCAACGTCTGAAGAAAACGAGGCGGAAACGGTCTATCCCGCCTTTCGCGACGTCGCAAAGGAAGAAGGGTTCGACGATATCGCCGCGCTTTACGACCGGGTGATCGAAGTAGAAAGGGCGCATCACGAAAAATTCGTCACGCTTTATCAAGCGGTAAAAGACAAAACGTTGTATAAAAAAGACGAAAAACAGACGTGGCGCTGCTCCTACTGCGGTTATACCGCGGAAGCGAAGTCGGCGTGGCAGACCTGCCCGCTTTGCGGAAAGAAGCAAGGTTACGTGGAAATTCCCGCGCCCGAAAAAGGCTGACGGGGCGGTGAAACGCCTCGCCGGGTAAGCCGGCGAAGGGAAAAGTTCCGCTTGCCGGAAAACCGGCGGAAGCAAAACGCCTCGTTCTTTAAAAGCGGACGGGGCGAATCAAAAGCCGCGTTCGGCGGCAAAACCAAGCGAACCAAAAGCCGCGTTCGGCGGCAAAACCAAGGAGGAAATGTTTTTATGAAAAATACGACCAAAAATTGCGGCAGAGGCTGCGGCGGCAAGGGCTGCGGCACCAGAAGCGCAAAGAGCCGCGCGACCAAAAACCAGACGAAAAACAGCAAGAATTCCGACTGAAAATGAGGAATAAGGCACGAAAGCGCGATATCTCAGCGCAGAAAAAAGGACGGAAAGGAGAAGCCGCGGGAATGCGTTCCGCAGCGTTCGACCCGTCCGGAAGTTACACCGGGGTTTCGTCTGATCCCGCGGAAAAACCCGTACAGGACGCGGACGATCTGTAAAAGTTCGTCTTGATCCCGAGGCGAGCCGTAAGCGACGAGCGTCGTATTACGGAACTGAAAAAATCAAATTTTCCGAACCCAAAAGAGGAAAAATAATTTTGCGAGAATAACGGAAAGTTTGATGAAAAATTATGAAAAACAGGCACTGCAATGATTGCGGTGCCTGTTTTCCGTGTTAAATATTGTGTATTTTCACTTCGGTTCAACCGCAGAAAACGTAGGCGTAAATGCCGATCCATTGCAAGGCCGCGCCCACCAGCACGAAAAAGTGCCAGACAAAATGCGCGGCGCGCTTTCCGCGGAGGACGAAAGGAATCATACCGAAGGAGTAGGCAAGTCCGCCCGCAAGGATCCACCAGAACAGCGCAGGGCAGGTGGAAAGCCAGTGCGGTACCAGCATCAGACCGCTCCAGCCCAGCACGAAATACAGCGGAAAATGCAGCCAGCGCAGCCTTCCGGGACCGAAAACGCCCACAAACGTGATTCCCGTGGCAATCAAGACCCATTGCAGAATGAAACAGATCGTGCCGGGTTTTCCGCCCAGATCGACCAGAAAGAGGGGCGCAAACGTGCCGCCGATCAAAAGATAAATGGACGAATAGTCGAACCTGCGCCAGACGCGTTTAACCGTAGACCCCTTTTTGAACGCGTGGTACAGACAACTCATCAAAAACAAAAAGGTGAGCGAAAGTCCGTAGGTGAGGGCTGCGATAATTTCTGCCGCGGTGTGGGAACGGACGAGCATCAGCACGGTTGCGACGATGGAAAAAATTGCCCCCACGCCGTGCGTGACGGCGTTGCCGACCTCCTCCAGCGGGGTTAAAACGGGCGGCGCGTTGACTTTTCGGACGGCTTCCCGCTTTTTTTGCCGGCGTTCGGCTTTCGCGGCTTTTTGCAGCCGCTTTTCTTCGATCAGCGGGGCAAGAAGTTCCCGTTTTTGGGCATACGTCTGCTCTTTTTCGGCGAATTCTGCCGTGCGGGCGGCAAGGTTTTCTTGCTTTTTGCGGGCGGAAATTGCGCGCTTTTCCGCTTTATAATCGGCTTTTACCTGCCGCGTTTTCTGCCAGAAGTCTGCTTTTGCGCTGCGGAGTCCGGCTGTGCGTTCTTCGGACTTCGGCGCGGATTTCAGGGCGCGCTTCCGGCTTTTGTACGTTCGTTTCAGCCACCGTTTTGCCGCGCGGCAGGTCTTTTTTGCGTCTTTTTTTCCGGAAAGCGGGGCGGTCGCCGTTTCGGTGGCGCCGGGATGGGGCGCGGCGGGCAGGGGTGTGCCGGGCGCGGTTGCGACGGCTGAAATGCCGCCGGAAGTAAGGGGTTCCGTCATAATATTACCTCAAAAATAAAATGGGCTTTAAAGAAAACCGGTTATAAAATACAATTGTTTCCGTTTGGCGGGAAAATATGCGGACGGGCAGGGGTAAACTATCCCTGCAGTGTGGAATTTTACCGTTTATAGCATAGGAAACGCGGCTGAAAAACCGATTAAAAAGGGCGCCGCCGCGCAATCGGAAACAAAAGCGCGGGAAGACGTGGAAAAACGCGATGTAAAAATGCACTGAAACGAAAAAAGAACGTCGACGATGACAGGGAAAACGAAAGACCGTGAGAAAGTCGGAGGCGGGAAAAATATGTAAAAAGAAAAGGCGGGGGCGCCGAAG
>CAKQSI010000052.1 GCA_934272745.1 uncultured Clostridia bacterium
ATGCGAAAGAGGTGGACGGCGTGTGCTATCTGTGGTTTTCGTGCGTGGTGGGGCTGTCGGATAGGGACGGCGGGTGGTTCGATCGCGACCGCTTTTTGCTGTACTGGTACGAACCCGAAAACGGCACGCGGCAGGAAGCGCGCTGCACCTTTTATTGTAAATCGCGCGACCGGCTGACCCGCGTCAAAACCGAGGGCAGCACCGTGACCTTTCTGACCGACGAAGCGCTGTTTTCCGACCTGCCGTTTACGGGCGAGGGTTATACCTTGGGGGAAGAAATCTGGTATGCGCTTGCGAAAGAACAGGTGGGTATGGTGTCTACTTTCCGCAAATATCCGCCGGAAAGTTCGCCGCTAGAAGAATCGGTACTGTGGCTTTCTTCGCCCTTAGTGCCGGACGAGGTGAAAATATTCGCCGCGCGCGGAAAAGACGGGCAGTGCTATCTGAAAATCGAGCATTACACCGCATTTCCCTGGTACGTGGACGAACGAATGTCCCCGGTCGGCAGAGCGCTTTTTTGCTGGACGGGCGAGGACGGGCTGATCCGCCAGCAGACCTTTATCTGCCGGGAGCAGAATTAGGTTTTTGCGGGGAAACGATTTTCTCCGGACGGGGAAGGTCGCCTTTTGCGTCGGGAAGAAACGCGGTCTTGCGCGCCGGAAAGGGAAGGTTGCTTTCTGTCCGGAAAGCGGTTCCCGCCGCGGGGAATGGCGGCGCTTCTCGGTAAACCCGTAAAACTTCTCATTAAACCCGTAAAATAAGTATGCGGTTCCCGAAAACAAGGGGACGTATGTGACTAATTCGTACCAAAGCCGGAGAGACTTAAACGTCGGGATATCCGGAACAAGCAATAACAAAAAAGATTCCGAAAGGAAAGAGAGGAAATATGACCAGAAACAGAGTTTTACGCATGATTGCCGCACTGGCTGCGGCTTTGACGGTGCTTGCTGCGTGTGCGGCTTGCGGCGGGAACGTCTCCCCGACGCCGTCCGGATCGCCAAGCGTTTCGGTAAGCGGACAGCCGGACGATCCTTCCGCGCCGTCGACGTCCGTTTTGCCGACCGAGCCGGGCGCTTCCGCTCAGCCGGCAATTCCCACAACGACCCCGAGCGAGGATTCGCCCGCCCCGTCCCATGGCGAACCCTCCGCTTTGCCGACCGAGCCGAGCGCTTCCGTGCAGCCGTCCGAACCGGACGTGCCGGTAACGCCTTCCGCAAAGCCGGGAAATCCCGATATTGTGCCGCCGGTTCTGGATACCGGAAACGTGCCGCGGAGCATCGTGCAAGGGGTGCCGACGACGCTGCCGAAAGTGATTGCGACCGACAATGCGGACGGCGATCTGACGGATAAAGTCAAAGTCGGGTTCTATCAATTGAAAAAAGATAAAAAGACGGTCAACAAAACCATTTTCAAAGACCGGCAGCAGACCGAACCTATCGAATTGTCGGTTTCCTCCGCGCTTTTGAAAGATTATTTATTGACCTTTTCCGTGACCGACGCGGCGGGGAATACGGCAACCGCTTCCGTCTCCGTTACGGTGGAAGAGGACAAAGAGGGGGGGACGCTTACGCTCGACCCTGCGTCCGGCGGAGAAACCGTTACGGCGGCTGCAGGAGAAAAGGTGCGGCTTCCGCAGGCAATCGCCATCGATCAGCCTTCCGGAAAAGACATCTCGGATCGCGTCACGATCGACGTTTACGCGTTGAACGGAAATGTTGTTTTGTATACGTTCCGCGGAGAAGCGGCGGACTGGCAGGTCGTGCTCCCCGCAGGGGAATACATAGCAAAATATTCGGTAAAGGACGCTGCCGGCAACGAATTTAACGACCACCCGGAAGTGCGCGTTTCCGTTTCGGCAGGACCTGCCGTCAACCTGATCGGACAAAAAGATTTGTTTGCGGTGAACGGTACCGAGGGGATTTCCTGGTGGAACCGCTACGGAGAACTTTGCTTCGGGCATACGCCGGCGTTCGGCTCCGCTGCCGATACCGTCGGCTGGGCGTTGAAGTCCGGCAAGATTTACGAACAATATGCGGGTATCACCTTCAACGCCGACCCGCCGGGCAACAACGGACAGATGTTCTATTCGCTCAGCGCGCGCGGCAGCCGCGACCGGGATTCGTTTCCGGGCGATACCACGGGGCTTTGGCCGGACTATTTGTTTTTGAGAATCGAGAAAAAACAGATCGTTTCCCGCGTGGAACGGACAACGGACGCGGCGATGGAAACCGTCCGCGCCTATCGCGGCGAACTGCTGGACGGTAAAGACCACACGCTGTACGTGCAGTGGAAAAACGTGGGCGAAAGCGCTTCCGCCGCAGACGCCGCTATCGAAATTTACGGCTGGGTGGATAAAACGCCTGCGGGCGGCAGAGAGGACGCGTCGTTCATTTTCCGTGCCGTTCCCGGTGCGAAAACGGGAGAAGGCGTGCTGGAAGCGGCAACGTTCCGTTCCCTTTGGGAAGAAAACGGCGCCGGCTGGCTTTGTATGGATACGTATGAAACCGCTTCCCCGCACGAAAAAGACTATATGCGAATCAAAGGCGTCGCGGTGTACGAAAAGGACGAAACCGCCTTTACGGCAGACATTTGCCCGCCGCAGATTTCGCCCAAGGTTTCGTCCGGCATCGTTGCGGTAGGAAAGAAAGTGTCTCTTTTCCCCGCTGCGGCGGACGGCGGAGAAGAAGTGCTTGTTACCGTGCTGTCTGAAAACGGTGACGCGGCGGAAGTTGCGGACGGCGGGTTTATCCCGCTTGTTCCCGGTACCTATACGGCGTATTATACGGCAACGGACAAAGCGGGCAACGTCGGACATGCGGAACGTGTTTTCGTTGCGGCAAACGAGGATAAAACCCCGCCCGAATTAACGCTTGCTTCGGAAGAAAAACTCTTCGGAACTGCCGGCGGGGCGGTGTTGCTTCCCAAAGCGACGGCAACCGACAATCTGGACGGCGACGTTTCCGGGAAAATTACGGTAAAAATTACGGGACCGGAAAAGAAAGAGGGGATAAAGCCGGGCGCAAGCGTTACGCTGCACGCGGCGGGAGCGTATATCGCCCTTTACGAAGTGCGCGATTCCTACGGCAACGCGGCAAGAAAACGGATTACGATCGGAATTTCCGCCGCGGCGGAGGGAGAACAGAAACTGCTTGCCGAACCCGTGACCAAAAACGAAGGATCCTTAGGCTTTGCCGCCTCGCAATACGTGTACGAAGAAAAGGTTTCCGTGCGTATGACCATTCAGAGTTTGCAAGGCGTGGTGATGTTCAACCTGCGCGGCGCGGTGGGAAATGCCGACTGGCCGCAGGGGTTGGTGCTTCGCCTGACCGACACGGGGCAATGTACGGTTTCCGCCAAAGGGCATGACGAGGCAGTGTTTGCAAGTTGCGATCTGAGCCTTGAAAGATATATCGGCAAATCGGTCGTACTTTCCTATCGGGTCAAAAACGTAAAGGTGGGCGGCGTGGAATATCTGCAGATCCGCGTATGGCTGGACGACGAAGAACTCGCGTTCTACGCCACCGAAAAGGCGCAGACCGACCTCGTTTCCGGGGAAGGCGGCGTGTATCGTAAAAAAGCCGATTTTACGGGCGAACAGGCGGAAAACGTCTATGCTTCCCCGGTGTGGATCGCCGTCTATCGTGCGACCGTCACGATAGAAGAAATCACGTTTTCGCCCGGAAACTGACGGCGCCCGTAAAATGAAAAATACGGGAGGCGCTTTAATAAATAAGCAAAGCGGCGCCTTTGAATTGGCACGGCAGCGTGCCGGCTGCAGGCGTCGACGGCTGCCGAAAACTTGCGCGTTCCCCACGGTTTTGCGCGTTTCTGAAAATTGATCGCGTTCCCGGAATTAAGGGGACGTACCACCAAAAAACGAATATTCGGAGAGAAAAATGAAGACATATCAAAGACCGAAGTCAACCTTTTTACGCCTTTTTACGGCAATTCTGCTTGCCGTAATTCTGACCTTGATTTCCGCCTGCTCCGGAGGGCAGACGCCCGGCGTTTCGCCCGCGCCCTCCCAAAGCGCAAGCGCGAAGCCGAGCGAAAACCCGACGACGAGGCCTACGGAAAATCCCACCGAAAACCCGACAACCAAGCCTACGGAAAATCCCACCGGGCAGCCGTCCGTATCGCCCACAATGGCGCCTTCCGTTTCGCCGACCACGGCGCCGACGGAAGAACCTTCCGTAAGTCCCACCGAGCCGGGTGACGAGGTGCGTTATCCCGCGGATAATTACGTACATAAATACGGGGACTACGAAGAGGCGGAGTCCTGGCTGAGCGAAAACATTTCGCAGATGTATACGCCGCCCGTGACCTTTAACTATAACGGCAGATCTTCCGCTTCTTTCGCATGGGAAAAGCGGGAAGAATCCCGCAAAACCGTGATCGATTTCCCCACCGAAGCCCGCCCGTCGGAACGCATTATTTCCACCGTGGTGTACGAAACCGAGGACGCCCCCGCGCTGCAGGTGATCGTGGAATTTACCGCCTACGTGGACTATCCCGTGGTGGAATGGAACGCCACGCTGAAAAACGTCGGGGATAAAGACAGCGGACTTCTGACCAATTTACTCTCGTTCAACCACGTGGTGGAGCGGGCGGACGGTGTGCGCTATCTGCACGCAAACCGCGGTTCTACCATTTCCTATACCGATTTCGAACCGCTCACTTCGCTCATCAAAGAAGATCAGAATTTCGAAGTCACCAGCGGCAGAGGCAGTACCAGCACCTATATTCCTTATTTCAACGTGGAAAACAAGGTCAACAACACCGGCACCATCGCCATTATGAGCTGGCAGGGGCAATGGAAAGCCAACTTTTCCGAAACCGCGAAGGGGATAAAACTGACCGCCGGGCAGTACGAAACTTCCTTAAACCTTCGCCCGGGCGAAAGCATGCGCTATCCCGGCTCGGTTCTGCTTTTCTATAAAGGGAACTACGAAAACGGGCAGAACGTCTATCGCAGATGGCTGTATTACTGCAACCTCTTCCGCGAAGAGGGCGTGCATATGGAAGAAAAAAGCGCCATGTTCATGGGACCCAACAACGCGGAAACGGAAGATCTGGAACTTATGCAGATGTATATCGAAACGGGACTGACCGACCTTCTGGACCGGTTCAACCTCGATATCGGCTGGGAAGAGGGCAGAGTCGCCGGCAACTGGTTTGCGAATTCCTCTTTCCCGAACGGGTTGAAACCCCTTGCCGACCTTGCGCACGAAGCGGGACTGGATTTTGCCGTGTGGTTTGAACCCGAACGTATCCAGAAAGGCACCGCGATGGAAGAGGCGCTGAAAGATATCGCAAACGGCATCATCGCGTTGGATTCCTCCGGCAAAGCCTTATCCGACATTTCGTCGCTTCCCGACCGCACCAATATGCTGATCAACTACGCCGAGGAAGAAACCGTGCAGTACGTCATCGGACTTCTTTGCGAAAAAATCAAAGAATACGGCATCGATCATTATCGTCAGGACTTCAACATCGACCCGCAGGCGTTCTGGAAAGCGCAGGACGCAAAATACGCCAAAGAACAGGGCGTAGAACGCGTGGGCTATACCGAAAATCAATATTGCACCGGCTACCTTACCGTTCTGAGAGAGGTGGTAAAGCAAAATCCCGGGCTGTACGTGGACGCGTGCGCTTCGGGCGGGCAGCGGAACGATCTCGATACCGTACGGCTGTCGTATATGCACACCCGTTCGGACTACTGGGCGGATATCGAAAGCGCGCAGTTGCAGACTTACGGCAGTTCTATGTGGTTTATGTACTGGGGAACGGGCTTCTCCTCCCCGGATATGAACAGTTACGACGTGCGCTCGCACATCGGCAATTCCATCGGCGTGGGAATTACCAAAGCCGAAGACGCCGAAATGCTGGCAAACGCCCTTTCCGACTGGGAAACCTTCACGCCCTTCCTGTTTTACGATTATTATCCGCTGACGGGCTACGTCGGTTCGACCAGAAAGACCGCCGCCCTGCAGTACGACAGTCCGGAAAATGGGATCGGCAGAACCATCTTCTACTTCCGTAAAAACGACACGATCACCGTTTCTCTGAAAGGACTGGACCCTGCGGCGACGTACGAAATTTATAATATCGACGATATGGAAGGGACGCTTCGCACCGCGACCGGAGCGGAACTTGCGGCAGGCTTTACCGTGACGTCTCAGGCAAAAACAGCCGTTTGTTTTGAATATCGCCTGCAAGAAGGCTGCGATACGTCGGCATTCCAACAGGAAACGGTCAAAACCGGACCGGGTTCCACCGACTTCGATCCCGGTTCCATCAAAGAAAACGGAGACCCGCTGGAAAACGTCACGCCGCCCGCGGTGGAGGCGAAATATCTCCCGAACGGACTTTCGGACGAGGATCTCGTCAAGGCTTATCGCGGCGCGGAACTGACCGAAGATGCGCCCGCCGCCTACCTTGGCGCGGACTACCGTTCGACCGGAAGTTTGTACGCGATTACGAAGGACGTATACGAAAAAATGCCCTTGACCGGCGCCGGAAAGGGCGGCTGGCAAGCGGTGGATAAAACCAAGACCGGCTTTATTCTGGACGGGACTTCGTACAAATGGTCGGTGTATAACGACTGGTACTGGGAAAACCAGCCCTTCGTGCGGGAAATTGACGGCGCATACTTCCTGTGGCTTAGTTGTATCGTCGGATTGTCCGATTCGGACGGCGGCTGGATCAATCAGCCGAAACTGAAGTTTACCTATCCCGGCGGAGATTTTACGTTCAATTTCGTGTGCGAATCGGCTTCTATGCAGCGCGTCGATCAGGACGGCGCCGATACGCTGGACGGGAAAGGAAAGATCTTTACGATTGACGAAGCGATTTTCGGAAGCTTTGTCTATACCGGAAACGGCATCTATCTGGACGGACGCGTGTGGTACGAGATCGATAAGGAAAAGATCGGTATCATTTCGGTTTTCCAGAAAACGCTGAGCGAATTTGCCGATCCGCTGGAATATCTCATTTTGTTCTCGGACGCAGGCTCTAAAAAAGTAGCGGCGTATGCCTCGGTAGACGACGAGGGCGTGTACCGTCTGTGGCTGCGCGGGTATGACGATCTGCCCTGGCTGATCGATCCCCGCATGTCGCCGGTAGGGCGATCGCTTCTCTGCTGGTACGATAAGGAGGGCAACCTTTGCCAGCAGACCATGGTGCATAGATAATAATATCCGGTGGAAAACGTGCGGGGGCTTGTATCGCCCGTGCGTTTTCGCCGTGCATGGGGCGGGCGCTATTTATATCACCCGTGCGTTTTCGCCGCGCGGGGGTGACGGAGAACTCCGATAAGCGTGCTGCCCGAAAGGTTGCATTTTTGACGAAAAATTGCTGTTTTTTGCGCTGACCGTTATAGAAGTATAAATAATTCGCTGTTATACTGAAAGCAATGCACAGAGATAACGAACGGGATCTCTGAAAACCTTACCAAACCGAAAGTAATCCTAAGAAGGAGGAAAATTATGAAAAAGTTACTATGTATCACCGTCATCGCGGCGCTTGCTCTTTTGGGGCTTGCCGCATGCGGACCGAAGGACCCTGCTGCGCCCAGCGTAGAACCGTCCAAATCCGTTTCGGCAAGCGTGACCATCGCTCCCACCGAAACCCCGACGGAAACGCCGACCACGGCGCCCACGGCAGAACCGACGGAAGCACCGACCACGGCGCCTACGGTAGAACCGACGGAAGCGCCGACCACGGCGCCTACGGTAGAACCGACCGAAGCACCGACAGAGGAACCGACGGTTGCGCCTACCCAAGAGCCCACAGTAGAACCTACGGTTGAACCCACCGTCGAACCGACCGCGGAACCTTCGGTCGAGCCGACAACTGAACCTTCGGTGGAACCCACCGAGCCGCCCGTGCCTGCGGAACCGGTCTATCAGCCTCTCGGCATGACCGACGAAGAACTGACCGAAAAGTGGAACGCGGTTTCCTTTACCGAAGAGATCGAGGCGGCGTATATCGGCATGGATTTCTCTTCGCAGGGGACGATCTTTGCCATTACCAAGCAGACGTTCGACAGTATGCTCACCTTTATTACGTCGCAAATGGATAATTCCGGCAAATGGTCGCAACTGAATCGTTTGATGTTCTATATCGGCGAAGGGGACGATATCATCCCCTGGAACAACAGCACGCTGAGCGCCGGCACGGAGTACTACGGCAGTTTATATCTTCGCCAGATCGGAGAAGCATACTTCCTGTATTTTGACGCCAACGCCAGCTGGATTGCGATGGGATTCCGCGACGGAGATACGTTCCGTCTTTCCTGGGGCAATGCCGTGGTTCCGGAAAATCCTGCCGTTACGCTGGTTTTGAAAGACAATTTACTGGTAAAAACCGATCTTTCGGTGACCGTTCCCGAAGCGGGCGGAAAAGCATTTACGATCAGTAAAGAAATGCGGAAGAGTTTTGTTTTAAGCGGCGAAACCGTCACCGCGGGAGATACGGTCTGGAACGAGATCGCGCCGGACAAAGTGGGAATGATCAGTCACCTGTACTGCTCGCTTTGCGCATATCTGCCTATTCTGAACACGTTTACCGCTTCTGCGGGCGGAGCGTACAACAGCCTTGCTTCCGCCATGGGCGACGGCGTGGGATTGTACGTGACCGAAATCGACGGACAAAGTTATCTGTGGTTCCGCGGACTGAACTCCATTCGCGCGGCGCAGAAAAATCCGCACGGTTACGGCGTGATCTACTGGTTTAACGCAGACGGCACGTTCTGCATGCAGGAATTCAAATACTTAGACGAGGGCGCAAACCCCGTTTACGGCGAAGTCCCGGTGGAACCGTCTGTCGAACCCACCGTGGAACCCACCGTGGAACCGACCGTGGAACCCACCGTCGAGCCGACTGTAGAACCGACCGTCGAGCCGACCGTCGAACCCACCGTCGAACCGACCGTCGAACCCACCGTCGAGCCGACCGTGGAACCCACCGTGGAACCCACCGTCGAGCCGACTGTAGAACCTACGGTTGAACCCACCGTAGAGCCGACCGTCGAACCCACCGTGGAACCCTCGGTCGAGCCGACTGTAGAACCCACCGAACCGCCCGCACCTGCGGAACCGGTGTATCAACCCCTCGGCATGACCGACGAAGAACTGACCGAAAAGTGGAACGCGGTTTCCTTTACCAAAGAGATCGAGGCGGTATATATCGGCATGGACTTCTCCTCGCAGGGGACGATCTTTGCCATTACTAAACAGACCTTTGACAGCATGCGCACGTTCGTCACGTCCGAAACGGACAATTCCGGCAAATGGTCGGTGCTGAACCGTCTGAATTTTTACCTTAACGCGGGCGGGCTGGTTCCCTGGAACAACAGCACGCTGAATGGCGGCACCGCCTACTACGGCACGCTGTACCTGCGCGAAGTGGACGGAACCTATTTCTTCTGGTGCGATTCCAACGCCAGTTGGATCGCAATGGGGATGAAGGACGGGCAGTCCATGCCGCTCCTCTGGGGCGCGGAAGCCACGCTGGATAATCCTTCGATCGATCTCGTGTTTAAAGACAACCTGCTGGTAAAAACCGACCTTGCCGTGACCGTTCCCGAAGCGGGCGGAAAAGCGTTTACGATCAGCAAAGAAATGCGGAAGAGTTTTGTTTTAAGCGGCGAAACCGTCACCGCGGGAGATACGGTCTGGAACGAGATCGCGCCGGACAAAGTGGGAATGATCAGTCACCTGTACTGCTCGCTTTGCGCATATCTGCCTATTCTGAACACGTTTACCGCTTCTGCGGGCGGAGCGTACAACAGCCTTGCTTCCGCCATGGGCGACGGCGTGGGATTGTACGTGACCGAAATCGACGGACAAAGTTATCTGTGGTTCCGCGGACTGAACTCCATTCGCGCGGCGCAGAACAACCCGCACGGTTACGGCGTGATCTACTGGTTTAACGCAGACGAAGCCTTCTGCATGCAGGAGTTCAAATACTTAGACGAGGGGGCAAATCCGGTCTATCAAGACCCCGCGCAGCCGGAAAAACCCGTAAAGGCTTATCCCTTGGGCAAGACCGACGACGAACTGAAAGCGCTTTATAACGCGGAAGGGTTGACTTACGACGAAACGGGCGTGCTTTCGCTGCGATTCCTTGCAAGCGACTACCGCTCGATGGGCGCGATTTATGCCATCGATCAGGCAATGTACGAGGGACTTGCCAAGACGGGCGTGAAGCTTGATACCGGCTGGGAAGCGCTGGATAAGGTAAGCCTCCGGTTTCAGGTTCCGGCCAAAGGCTACGATTTTGCCTGGAACGTTTACGACAATGGCATTTTCGAGTTGCAACTGCTTACGAGAAAGATCGGCGACACCTACTATCTGTGGATGTCCAATATTTACGCGCTTTCGGACAAGGACGGCGGCTGGGTCGCGGACGATTGTCTGTTCGTATGGAATAACGGCGCTTCTACCGCGAAATTCGTCTGGCCGGTGACCGAGGGGAAGCTGCGCGTCGTGGGACTGAAAGAAGACTCCGCCACTACCGGCAAGATCTTTACCATTGATAAGGAAATTTTCGACAGTTTCGTCTTCGACGACGTGACGAAAGAAGAGGGCGGTTTGACCTACCGCAGAATCGCGCCCGATAAGATCGGTTTCAATACCAGAAACAAAGGTTTCAGCGAACTGAAAGGTTATGACGACGGCGCCATGAACTGGGACAGTAAGTGGGTGGAAGACCCCGGCATTCTGCTGTACGCGGTGCAGGACGGAGAGAATTACTATCTCTGGATCGAAAATTACACTAAACTGGTAGGCGCCCCGACCGGTAACGCGAATCAAGACAACGCGCGTATGACTCTGGTATGGAAAAACGCCGCGGGTGAAATCTGCTGCCAGACTATGCGGTATTTTCAGTAAAGCCGCGCGGGTTGTTGCTCGTAATTTTCGTTGACGTTGCAGGTCGTTATTGACGGAATATCGTCAGTAAAAATTGCCGTCAGGACAGATTTTGTTTTCCCGGTCGCAGAGATGGGAAACGGTATCTTTTTATTCTGCCTGCCGGGGCGCCGAAAATTTTTCGGCGCCCCGGCGGTTTTCATTGCGGGCGATCGCTGATCGCCTCTACGGAAAGCGTTGGATAACGATCTGTAATCATTGATGGCTGACCATGCGGAAAGCGTGGGATAACGATTTGCGATTATTGATGATCGCGCCTATGGGCAACGTGGAATGAAGATCTGCAATCGTCGTTAGATCGCCGGCGCCC
>CAKQSI010000053.1 GCA_934272745.1 uncultured Clostridia bacterium
TAAACGACTTAATGCAGCATATTTGCGACGTAAAGTCGCGTTTTATGCAACATATCCCCACAAAAATTAAAAGGAGACAATATTATGACACACACGAAGGCGAATCAATCAAAGATATTAGCGCTTATACTCGGTCTTACGATGTGCCTTGCGCTTATGCTCGGTATTGTGTTTGCAAGCCCGACTTTTGCGGTCTATGCGGAAGGCACAGCGGGAACGACAGGCGGACTTATCATTGACGGCGCAGGCGATATAACCGACACAGGCGGAACTTATGCCTATTCTACTGGTGCCAAAACGCTGATGCTAAACGGATATAACGGCGGAGTCATAAGGTTTACCGCGGAAAGTGACGTTACGGTAACACTTGAACCCGGGACTACGAATACCATAACGCTGAACGACAGCGCCGTAACCGAGAATCAATACGGCGTGTATGCCGCAGGCAATCTTACCGTTACGGGCAAGGGAACGCTCAATATCAATATAGATATCAGCGGTGCGGGTGACGAAATCACCACCGAATACGGCAAAGCGCTTTACGGCTTATACGCCAAAAACCTGACAATCAACGGGGAGATAAACGTCAACGTCAATTTGACTTCAAACGGTTTTTCTTGCGGTATGTTTGCCACTAAAGATATCACCGTTGCCGAAAAAGCAAACTTGGACATCAAATGCCGCAGCAAGTATAAAAATACCGAATTTTACAGCACCAATAAGGTTGTGTACGGAATTTATTCTGAAAACGGCGATATTAAACTTTCGGGAACGGGCACGAAAAATATAGAACATACTTGCACGGTGAATTTTGCGCAAGCTAATGAAGCCAAGGGCATTTATGCAGCAAATGACAGACAGAAAGGCGGCGGAAGAATAGAAATATCGGGAGCAAAACTCACTATAAAAATGCCGAGAGAAGGCGCGGGAATAGAATCTTATTACGATTGCGTGATAAAGAACGCCGACATAAGCATAGTTGACGCAGAGCAAGGCATTGCAGTAAATGGTTATGCAACCCCTTCCGCAACGTTTAAGGGCGTAACGATAACAAAAAGCAAGATATATATTTCCACTTTAGGATTTCCAACCGATCTTGCCGCCGACAGGATAGCGGGTATTAAACTTTATAATGCCGAGCTGAGCATATTGGACAGCGACGTTTATATCGAATCGCGCTCATGCATTTCGGGAAAAGCTGAGCTGACGAATCTGGTGTTTATAAAAGGGGCGTCCGTCGTGCGATTGATAAATCCGAACAAAAATGACAGAGGCGTTTTGAACGCTTACGTTAGTACTTTTGACCTTAGCAAAGGCGGAAGTGTTACCATCAATGCGTCCGGCTATAATTTTTATGGAATTTACAACATAAAACTCGGAGCGGGGACAAAAGCCGAATACGGCACGAAAGGTTCGCAGTCATCCAATGACAGCGACGCTTACTATTATGAAGCTGAGAATAACGTTGATTTGAAGATATTACGGTTTGTGTATGGCGCGGGAGCAGGCACGGCAACGACGAGCGACGTCAACGTGGAAGGTATGAAAGGTTATGCCATCGAGGAGAGCGAGTTCACCGTCACGTTGACGGGAGACACCTTTACCGAAATTGCGCAAAACACCGACGTAACCGCTTGGTTTAAGAATATGCCGTCGGGGCTTATTGCAAAAATCAAAACCAAAGTCGAAGCAGGCGCAACAAGCCTTACCGTTGCAATCAGCGGCACGCCCGAAAGCGTGGAAACGGTGCGCGCATACATCGAAATCCCCGAACAGTATCTTGCTGTGGGCGAGTACGACATCACCATAGACCCCAACAAAAACAATGTTGATTTCAGCATCGTATCGGGTGAGGCGATAGACGTACCCGTGCCGTCCGTCACGCAGTTCGTTTATGACGGCGAAGCAAAAGTGTTGCTTACGGTTACGGACGGCGAAGGCTACACCGTCAGCAACAACAAAAATACCTTTGCCGGGGAATACACGGCAGTTGTGACGCTGAAAAAAGGGTATAAGTGGTCGGACGGAACTACCGACCCGAAAAATATTGCTTGGACAATAAAGAGGCAGGACGTCACCATAGAAGTGACACTTACCAAAACAAAGTATGAATGTACGGGATATACCATCGAACCCGAATATACGGTGTATCGTATAACGCCCACCGGTAACGTTGAGTTGCCTAGCTCGGAATACAGGGGCGTGTCGTTAAACAACAAGGACGTCGGCAAGGCAACTTTGACTGTCGAAGACAACGAAATCGGCAACTATAACATAACAAACTCCGTCGTCGTCTATTTTGAAATAGTCAAAGGCACAAAAACGCCGCCTACGGGTCTCACGGGCATTGCGCCGTCGGCTGACGGCTTGGCGGACGGCAAGATTACGGGAACGACCGCCGATATGGAATATTCCACCGATACGGCTTTTGCAACCAAATACGATTGTGCGGACGGCGAAACAACGGGACTTGCCGAAGGAACGTATTACGTTCGCTATAAAGAAACAGGCACAAGCGAAGCAAGTGCTTATGCCGAAGTGAAAGTCGCTTTGAATTCCGTTACGGTTGTAGGCGGAACCGGCGGCGGGAAATATGCTGCCGGAACGTTGGTAACAGTAAAAGTGACGGTGCCGACAGGCAAAACGTTTGCCGGCTGGACGTTTACGGGTGTGGTACTTAACACGGCGCAGCTTACACAGGAAGAAATCACGTTCACGATGCCCGAAAATGGCGTTGTGTTGACCGCGTTGTTTGAAGATATTACTTACAACGTAACGGTAACAAACGGAACGGCAAGCGCGCTTACGGCAATTTATGAAAAAGAAATCACGGTGACGGCAAACGCCCCGGAAGAGGGAAAAGCGTTCGACAAGTGGGTTGTTTCGGGAATTGATTTGTCCGCCGAAGATTTGGCAAAATCGACGGTTACTTTCAAGATGCCTGCAAGTAGCGTGACAATGGAAGCAACGTACAAAGACGTTGTTTACCAAGTTACCGTCCAAGACGGAACGGCAAGCGCGCCTACGGCAAAATATCAAGAGGACGTGACCGTGACGGCAAACGCGCCCGAAGCCGATATGTACTTCGACAAGTGGGAAGTTACGGGAATTACGTTGTCCGATGAAGATTTAGCAAAATCAACGCTAACTTTCCAGATGCCTGCCGGCGACGTGACCTTTAAGGCAACCTATTTGACGATTAAAAAGTTTGCAATAGAAATGGTGGACGGCACGAAAGACAAAGAAGTTGCAAAAGCCGGTGAAACCGTGACTATAACCGCAAACCCTGCGCCGGAAGGCAAAGTCTTTGACAAATGGACTTGCGAAACGGCGGGAGTTACGATTGTGTTTGCAAGCGCAACGAGTTCTCCGACAACCTTTGTAATGCCTGCAGCAAACGTTAAAATTCAAGCGCATTTCAGAGATATAGAAGCGGCTCCGTCGATTGAAATCAAAGTCAACGGCGGAACGGGCGCAGGAGCGTATAAAGAGGGCGATGAAGTAACCGTAACGGCAGAAGATAAAGAAGGCAAAGTGTTCAAAGGCTGGCAGGACGAAAGCGGAAAAATCGTCAGTACCGAAAAAGCATATACCTTTACGGTAACGGGCGTAAAAACCTTTACTGCCGTATATGAAGATATAACGCCTGCGCCATCTCCGGCGGCTCCTCCTTCGCCGACGCCATCTCCGGCGGCTCCTTCGCCGACGCCGGAACCGGACGCCAAGCCAACGACCGAAAAACAAGGACTTTCGGGCGGGGCGATTGCGGGTATCGTAATCGGCTCGGTCGCGGTCGCGGGAATCGGCGGATTTGCCGTTCTTTGGTTTGCAGTCAAGAAAAAGACCTTTGCAGACTTGGGAGTGGCATTGAAGAAAGGCTTTACGGCAATGGGCAAGGGTATAAAAACCGCTTGTCGTGCAATCGGCAACTTCTTCAAAACTCTCGGAGCAAAAATCAAAGCGTTGTTCACCAAAAAGAAATAAGATGAACAAATAACAACGAGCCGTTCGCAGGGGGTGCGGACGGCTCTGATCAATAACAAACGCTATTTGCCAAAACATTCTTATAGCGCCGGCTCGCGGGGGTTTCCCGCGAGCCGGCGCTAATGTTTGAACGAAATCTGAAATTAAAATTTCATAATACTCTGCAAGCATTAACGATTCCATCGGTATGCTATAGCGGTATGCTATAGCGGGCGCAATCGTTCAGCCCATTTTATAGTAGTTCGAAAAAGTCCCGTTACGCGTGGAATCGGCGCTTTCGATAAACAGTTTGAATTTATACCCGTTAGAAGCGGTATCGAATTCATACCGGATTTCAAAAATCCAGACCGAGCCTTTTACAAAATAGCCGTTATCCAAAGTGTTGTTTCTTATATAATAGAACTTGTATAATTTGCTCGGATTATCATCGAAATAATCGGACAAATTACTCTTTTGTTCTATGATATACCAGTTTTCGTTGGTATCCATGCTGAATTTTTCGATTCTCGGTTTGCCGAATCTGCCGTCGTAATGTGTATTCAAATACGAAAAATACGTTTCCGCATTCGTTTTGAACGTGGCTTCGTCCGGGCAAGCTTGCGAAAACGAATATCCGTCATTAAACCAGGCGTCGCTTGAGTTCATCTCCCCGGACAATCCTGTCGGCGCGGTCAGACCGGCAAGTCCTTTTGCCGACAATTCCTCTTCGGTAAACCATTTCGTGCTGTCGTGGAGAGGGTTTTGGCTTTCTCCGCCAGGATCATTACTTCCGCATGCGACCAGACCGGCGCAGGTTATCGCTAAAAACATCGCGCAAACAACAACAGAAAACTTCTTTCTTAACATATAGCTTTTACCTCGATTCGTTAAAATTTTTTATTCTACCGCTTTCAGACTTTCGTTCATTCTGGTTTTTACTATTTTCGGTCTTAATATCAGCGTTACGAGCAGCGTAAACACGAATACGACGACCGGCACAAGCAGCCACATAAACCAACTTACGTTGCCGACCGTTCCGAACCCTATCGTCTTAAAAACGAGCGTCGCAAAACCTATTCCCGTGGGATACCCGACGAGAATCCCCAAAAACACGCTGATATATATTTCTCGATAAATATAGCCGCAGATTTCTCCGTCGTGATATCCGAGAACCATAAGCGTCGCTATTTCCCGTTCTCTTTCGCTGATATTTATGGTTGTAAGCGTGTTTATTACCACGGCGGTCAGAAGTCCGGCAAAAACAACCACGACTACCGCTATTCCGATAATCGCGGGCGAACCGAAATCGCCGAACAGGCACATATCGAGAAGGGCAAGCCCCGCAAAAACGAGTCCTGCCGAAACGGCTACCGATACAAGCATCATAAAAAACCGCGTTTTATACCGGAATACGTTTCTCATCGAGGATTTATGCTTAAACGAAAGTCGTTTCCAGATAAACGGAATTTTTTCAAGCAAAATTCTCTTTCCTTTTTTCGGAGGTTTCGGTCGCAGAAGGTCGGCGGGGGAGTGATTCGCAAGTTTCATGCCGATGGAGAATACCGCAATCAACGTGACCGCGATAACTACGCCCAGCGAAATAAAGTAATAACTCGGATTGACCACCACCGATATCGGCGGCATAACGTAACTGTAACCGAAAGCGAAACATATCAGCCACGAAACGCCGTATCCGACAAAAAAGCCCATACCGCCGCCTGCCGCCAGCGCGACGAGCGCAAAGAAAACGTACCTGACGACGATACTTACCGAGCCGTATCCAAGCGTTTTCAGACAGGCGATTTGCGAACGTTCTTCGTCCATAAGCCGCATCATAGATGATAATACGACGAGAAGCGTTACGGCGATGAAAATCATCATTAAAATATTGCCGATTCCGCGCACTTTGTCCGCGCTGGCGATAACCGATTTAAAACTGTAATTGTCGTAAAGCGTAATAATACGCACGTCTTCGCCCAAAAGTCCGGTCAGTTCGATTTTTTCTTTTTCGACGTACTTTTCGTAACCGGAGGAAAAAGATTTAAACAAATTACGGTTTTCCGCTTTTATATACAGATCGCCTTCTGGCAGAAGATCGCCTCCCGGCAGAGAATCGCAGATTCCGGTCGGACAGTATAAGATATTTTCGAGCAGGTCGAGTTTGTTTATTTCCGCCATGTTGTCGGGAATTTCGGTGTCTTCCGGGTTGTTATAACTCGGCTCTCCGTCTTTACCGAACGTCAGCGGGCTTTTGACTATTCCTTTAATCGTCACGTTGATTTTACGTTCGAACGGCAAGTTAAGTGCGGACGCAAGATCTATTTCTACTTTATCGCCGACGGAGTAGCCCTTTATTACGTTATCCTTTACTTCGGCGTAAACGCAATTTTCGTCGTCTTTCGTTATCTTTTCGCCTTCGACAAGTTCCAACTTGTTGATTCCGGTATTTTCAAGGTCGAGAAAGTACAGCCTGAGCGATCTCTTTTCGCCCGTCCGGATATCGAAAGACGTTCCGGTTTCTACGTTGTTCTCGCCGTAACGGCTTTTTACCGCGGAAATTTGCTCGTCGGTAAAACCGCCCGTCTTGCTTTTCACGATAAAGTCGCTTACGTTTTGTTTTGTATAATAATTCTCTATGCTGTCCTTTATCATATCGGTCGGCGAACCGATACCCGATATAAAACCTATCGAGATAAGAACGATGCCGATAAGAGAAAGAAGCCGTATGAGATGTTTTTTGAACATCCTGCGGACTGTTTTAAGGTATGTTTTCACCATTCTATCTCCTCGACAGATTTAGGATTGTCGTTTGTTTCGATACTTTCGATTCTTCCGCTCTTTATCTTGATTACTTTATCCGCCATATCTTTAAGCGCGGCGTTGTGCGTTACGATAATGACAAGTTTGTTCCGTTCGCGGGACAAATCCTGTAAAAGTTTCAGTATCTTTTTGCCGGTAACGTAATCGAGCGCGCCGGTCGGCTCGTCGCATAATATCAACTTCGGGTTTTTGGCAATCGCACGGGCGATGGAAACTCTTTGCTGCTCGCCGCCGGAAAGTTCTGCGGGAAAATTGTCGAGCCTGTCGCCGAGCCCCACCGATTCGAGAACGGTTTTCGGGTCGAGATGGTCATCGCATATTTCAACGGCGATTTCAACGTTTTCAAGCGCGGTAAGGTTAGGCATCAGATTATAGAACTGGAAAACAAAACCTACGTCGCGACGTCGATAGTCGGTCAGTTGCTTTTTGTTGAATGAAGTGATATTTTTTCCGTCAAGATCGATTTCGCCGCCCGTCGCCGTGTCCATTCCTCCCAAAAGGTTCAGGAGAGTTGTTTTTCCTGCGCCGGACGCGCCGAGAATCACCACGAATTCGCCTTCGTTCAAATCGAACGAAACGTCTTCTACGGCGGGTACGGTCAAAGAACCGGTATGATATTCTTTTCTTACGTTTTTCAAAGATAACATTCTCATAACTCGCTCCTTGTTTTTATTATCGCCGAGGATTTCTGAAAAAATGCGTTTGCCTGCAACCGACAATGATGACAAACATGCATTTTTCGTCCGGATGATTCTGGCAGAGATTTCTGAAACCGTAATTAAAGATCGGTATCAGACACTTTATATTGTATCATGTCTTTTCCGGTTTTTCAATATTTTTTTGCTTGGGTGATATCAATTTCATTTTTCAAAAGTCTTAGGAGTTGTTAAAAATAGTAAAAATACGGATTTTAACGAAAAACGTAAATGCCTGAAACTATAAATTTTTGCACGGGGTTCCAATCCCGTTTACTACTTGTTAAGAATCAAGCCCGTATTCCGAGCATAAGCAACAGACGGATACGGAAACGCTCGCGCTGCGGCATTCCATTAAAATATATTTTTTATAAAAAACGAACCCAAACTTTCGCCCATTTACGGGTTCAGCTGGGTTCGTTCTGGCGGAGGCAGAGGGATTCGAACCCCCGTGGGCTTTCGCCCAAACGGTTTTCAAGACCGCCTCGTTATGACCGCTTCGATATACCTCCAAAACTATATCAGTTTATCATATTTCGGAAAAATCGTCAAGCGAATCGCTCCGTAAGTTTATCTACGGAAATCTTTGTTGACGTGCAGATCGCTCTGCCTGCCGCCGGGCGAATCCGAAGGACAATGCGAAGGGTTGGAGAAATGCCTTTACGGGCGCGGTTTACGGGCGGTTTGTCAGCCTGCCTGAGAAAGCAACGCAGCCGTTTCCGATAAAGGAAGTCCTGGGTTTCGGGCGAGATCGATCAGCGGGTAGAACCGGTCAAGCGGGGCGAGATCGATCAGCGGGCGGAGTTTACAACTCGATCGTCAGTCCGTCGTACGAAACGATAACGCCGTCCCGATCTGCAATCGGTTTCAAATCGTCGTAATTGGCTCCGCCGTTATGCGAAAAGTGATTAACGACAAACTTTGTACGGGCGTCTGCGGCACCTTCTTTTTTTAGTCGGTCGAAAATTTCGAGATCGACGTCGTACGAAAGATGATGATCTTTCCATCCCTTTTGCAATGCGCCGGTGCAATCGCATGTTACGAGATCGAACTTGCCGTTTTCGGCAAAATTTTTAAGCGCGTTCCACGCGTCTTCGGAAAAATATCCGGTATCGTGCGCGTACAGCAGTTTCTTTTTTCCGTCGGAAATAGCGAAAAACAGGGGGGAAGTATTTTCCGAATGGTTTGCTTTTAACGCCAGAACGTCATATTTGCCGATTCGGTAATTTTTGAAAGGTTCGATCTCGTGAAGGCAGATGACGTTTTCAAAATTCTGAGGCCCGCCGTCGCCGTCTTCCGCGGCTATGGCGTGCTCTATTGCGGCTTTCCCCGCCCAAAGATGAATCTTGTGTCGATTCTGCTTTGCATAACCGTTGCCCGCCATAAGCAGATCTTCCGGGTAGAAATGATCGCTGTGATCGTGCGTGATCAGATAGTTGTCGATTTTATCCATATCGAAACGATAAGTCTGATAGTGTGTTAAGGTGTCCGGATTGAAGTCGATCAGCAAATCATCGTCGATCAGCGCGGACGAACGCGTCCTGATATTTTTTCCGCCGCGCAGGAAGGCGCTTTTGCAGGTTTCGCAGTTGCAGAACATTGCGGGAATGCCTTCGTATGCCGCGGTGCCGAGATATTTGATTTTCATAACAGAATCCTTTTGCGATGCGCTTGGCGCAAAATCGTTGTTTTTCGTATTTATTTGGAAACGGGAATATGATACAAGACGATTTTACTTTTGTCAAGCGAAACGAAGAACGGCAGCGGAAATCGACGGTTTTTTTGAACGGCGTATTTCTGGGAAGATAACGATCGTTATGTTTGAAAAGAAGGAGATGGAAATTCCGGCAATGCGTTGACAGATGAAACGCTGCGTGGTATACTTTATATATTGCGATATTGTGTCGAAAGCAAAGAAAAACATTTTTCTTTACCGTTCCGAAAAATGCGGAACGGTATGCAAAATCGGGAACGTTACCGTACGGACAAAAACAAAAAGCAGTCCGGCGATTTCGTTTTCGTTCGGTTTCAGCGAAACGTCGGGGCTGCCTAAGCGGTTCGGTACAAAATGCAGACAGGTGAAAAATGAACTATCGGAAAAACATTGAAAGAGAAGAAAAATTCGACGTCGTCGTGATCGGCGGCGGAGTTGCCGGCTTTACCGCGGCGGTTGCCGCGGCGCGGAACGGTGCAAAAACCGCCCTGCTTGAAGAGGGCGGCGCTTTGGGCGGAATTCTGACTGCCGGCGGAAACCCGCAGATCGGTATTTTTTACGCCTATTACCGCCCCGTGATTGCGGGGATCGGCTGGGAACTGTGCAAAAATCTGGAAAAGCAGGGCTTTGCGCGCATTCCGGACTTTGCGCATTACGATACGCGCCAGGGCGGAATCGGTTCCAACGTCCAGATAAGCCGCGCGATGGCGGAAGCGGAAATGGTAGAAATGTGTCTTGCTGCCGGCGTGAAATTGTGCTTTCATACCAAAGTAGCCGACGTGATCAAGGAAAAAGACAGGGTTTTGGCGGTGGTTGCCGCGGACGAAGAGGGCTTAAAACTCTGCTTTGCCAAGACCTTTATCGACGCGACCGGCGATGGTGACGTTGCTGTTTTTGCGGGTGCGTCCTACCAAAAATCGGACGTTTTACAGCCGGGGACGTTCGGCTATACTTTCACGTTTACCGGAGAACTGCCGAAAGAAGAAAAGCTCCGCGCGGATTTTCAAAAGCGGAGAGAAAGCGGGGAGATCGAGCACGGAGATTTCTGGCCGGAATACCACGCGCCCATCGGCAATTTTTTCAAGGAAGGCGGCGACAATGCAAACCACGTCGTGATGGACGCTTCCA
The DNA here is from genome assembly GCA_934272745.1 of uncultured Clostridia bacterium. Classification (GTDB taxonomy): domain Bacteria; phylum Bacillota; class Clostridia; order Christensenellales; family Borkfalkiaceae; genus SIG402. Next base: position 10,321 of record CAKQSI010000053.1, read on the forward strand.
GCGCCGAAAGTCAGTCGGAGGCGGAGGTGGAAGGACGCCGTAAAATGGCACGAATGCTGCGTTTTGCCTCTTCCGAAACGCCCATTACAGTCTATCCGCCGGCTTCTTATACCGCCCCGCGGGAAAGTCGCCGTATCGTGGGCGATTATATGCTGACCAAAGAGGATTTTTTGACCGGAAGGTTGTTTGAAGACAGCCTTTCTTACGGCTATTACAATATCGATTTACATACCAACGTCAAAGGGCATGCGCTTGCCGGGCAGTCGTTGCCGGACGGGGTGGTGCCTGCCATTCCGTATCGGTCGCTGATCGTCAAGGGGCTGGAAAATATGTTGGTTGCGGGACGATGCGCTTCGTTCGACCGCGAAGTGATGAGCGCCCTGCGGGTGAAAGCCAGTTGTATGGGTATGGGGGAAGTCTGCGGAACCGCAGCCGCCCTTTGTGAAAACGGCGAAGTACGCAAGGTGGATCTCCACCGGCTGAAAAGGACTCTGACCGCCGCGGGTGCCATTGTGCCGAGCGCGGATCTTTTCCCTCCGGCGGAATAAAAAGCTTGCAGGAAAAGTAAAAATCGACCTGTTAAAGCGGAGAAGATCGTGCGTGCCGGCGGAAACGCCATCCGGATTATAAGGTCGCCGGAAAATCGTCCGGAAAGGGGAAGCGTGCCGAATTTTGCCATACGTATTGCAAAAATCGTGCATTTCGTATAAATAACCGCGTGTGGACGACAAGAAAAAGTTTTCAGGACAGGGGAAAAAATGTTTCGCGCATTCAA
>CAKQSI010000054.1 GCA_934272745.1 uncultured Clostridia bacterium
CAAGGGATTCAGGGAATCCAGGGCGTTACCGGACCTACCGGTCCTACCGGCGCCGACGGCGCAGCAGGTGCAACGGGTGCCACCGGGGCGCAAGGGGTTCAGGGAATCCAGGGCGTGACCGGACCTACCGGTCCTACCGGCGCCGATGGCGCCGCAGGTGCGACCGGCGCCACGGGTGCTACCGGGGCAACAGGTGCTACGGGCGCTACCGGACCTTCCGCAACGGCGGATATGGCTTCGGTATTCCTTTCCAATAACACCGCGCAGACTCTTTCGACAACTTCGCCGCGCGTCGCCTTTACCCAGCAGGTACTGGAAAACGGCACGCTGGCAAACAATGCAGTGACCGTAAACGTAGCGGGACTGTACCTCATCGACTACGGACTGACCGTCAGTGCGGACGAAGCGGCAATCCTCGGGTTATATCGCAACGAAGCGGTAGAACCCTCTTCCGAAATAGCGATCGATCCCACGGGCAGACGATATTCTACCGCCCTTTTGTTGAACCTTGCCGCGGGCGACACGCTGTACGTCGCGCTGCTTTCCGGATCTTCTGTAACCGTCCCCGCGGACGGAACGAGCGCTTACCTTGTAATCACGCCCGTCCACACCTGATAAAAACGGCGTCCCCGCAAAACCCCGTGCGGGGAACGATTTATAAATGGCAGCGCAAGGGGCGTTTTCCCCGCCCCGTGCGGAAAAAACCGGTTGTTCGCGCTCCTTTCGCCCCGTGCGGAAAAAACCGGTAAAATTATAAGGTAAGGCGAAAATTGAAAAGGCAACGTGCGCCCGCCGCAAAAATTTGCGGCGGGCGCCCTCCTGTATAACTTTAATCCATAGTATCCGTCACCGCAATCCCCGGCGCCGATATCCCGATGAAACGTAAGGGATTTAACGCATTCCCTAAGAGGCAATCATGGATCGCCCGCACCCTTAACCACATCGAAAATTGCGGGAAGTACACGCTTTGTCTTACGCCAAAACGTTTGCACCCTTACAGGTTTTCCGCAAAACCGACGTTTTGCGCTTCTCGCTTAAAATAATCGTATCGATTATTTAACTGCACAGCAATATCCTTTCCATTGTCAAAACATGAAAACTTTGACATCATTAAAATTGAATTTCATAATTGCAGTTTCAAGTAATGAACAAAGGCTCGCGAAGGAATCCCGCGAGCCTTGTATTTTTCATAGTAAGCATTAAAAATATTTGTTCTCCGCTTACGTCATTTTGTCCAAGCAATATATCTCTGTTTTCCTATAAAACCGCGCTTAAAGCCCCAGTTTTTCTTCTACCGCGCGGCAGATTTCGGGGAAGGTTTCCTCTTCAAACGGACTCTTCAGCCCGGCGGCTTTGACAAGTCCCAAGTAGCTGTCCGTTCCGCCCTTCTTCAAAAATTCCAGATAGGTGGCAAACGCCTTGTCGTAATCCTTGCCCGAAAGAGCAAAGAATTCCAGCGCGGTGATCTGCGCGATCACGTAGTCGATGTAGTAGAAAGGCGACTCGAAAATATGCGCCTGCCGCTGCCACTGCCTGCCGTCTTCCATGCCGGGAATACCTTCAAGAGAAATGTCGGGCAAAAATTCGTTCCACAGTCTAAGCCACGTCCGGTTGCGTTCCGCAGGGGTCATATCGGGGTGCGCATACGCTTCGTGCTGGAAAGCGTCCACCAGCGTGCCGTACGGCAGAAAGGTCACCGCCGACGAAAGGTGCGCGGTGTAATATTCGTTGATGTTTTTGCCGAAGAAAGGCTTCATATACGGATAGGTGAACAGTTCCATGCTCATGGAATGCACTTCGCAGGTTTCCATTCCGCCCTGACGGAGCATGGGGTACGGAATGTTGAACGACTCGTACGCGGCGAGCGCGTGACCGAATTCGTGCGTCAGCGTGCCGAGATCGTCCGCCGAGCCGTTGAAATTGGCAAGAATAAAGGGCAATTTGTAGGCAGCAAGTTCGGTGCAGTAGCCGCCGCCCCATTTGCCTTCTCTTGCCAGAACGTCGAACGCTTCCGAATCCACCATCAGGTGCATCAATTTGCCCGTTTCGGGATTTAAAGCGTCGTACATTTTAATGCCTTCGCTGAAAATTTCGTCTACGGAAAGCACGGGCTTGGGTTCCTTTCTCGTAAACATTTCTTTATCGTAAAGGTACAGTTGATCGACCTTTAACGTTTCCTTCTGCTTGTTGCGGATTTTGGTTGCAAGGGGAACGATATACTTTAAGATATTCGCGCGGAGGCGGGCAACGTCGTTTGCGTCGTAACAGTTGCGTCCCATGCGGAGATACCCCAGAGGTATATAGTTTTCGTACCCCATTTTTTTGCCCATTTCGGTGCGGATTTTGACCATATCGGCATAAATCTTGTCCAGTTTTTTGCCGTTTTTCCTGAGCAGTTTTCCGTATGCGGTAAAGGCGCCCTTGCGGATGCTGCGGTTGGGATTCTGATAGTATTTGCCCAAGCCTGCCGGGGTCAGCGTTTCGCCGCGGAATTTTACGGTAAGTCCGCTCATCAGTTCGGAATACGCGCTGGATTTTTTGCGGTCCTTTACCGAAAGGGCAAGAATTTTTCTGTCCATGGCAGCGGCGTCGATTTCCAGATTTTTGAACCAGACGGGCGGAATCATGGTCTTGAGTTCGTCCAGATAGCGGCTTTTCAGTACGGTTTTGGAAACCTTGTTTTGGGACACCGAAAGGCGGGGCATATTTTCGTCCATAAAGTCGTTTTCCGCTTTATAGAACTCGTCTTTGGTGTTCTGCGAGTAGCGGATATACGCCAGCGAAAACATGGTGTCCGCCATTTCGTTTTTCCTGAAGTAGTCCATCAGCAGAGCGTACTGCGTTTTGGCGCTGCGCGCCCGGTTGAACGCTTTGCAGAATTCGTCGGCGCCTTTGATCAGCTGATCGACGTCCGGTCTTTCGTAAGGGATTTCGGAAACTTTCATAAGTTCTCTCCTTGCATGAATTGCGTATTGATTTGTCGCCGTTTTGCCGCTCGTATGGCTTATTGACAGAGGGCGTATGGCGGGATATGCTTTGTTGTTTGCGGAATTTACTTTGTTTTGCCTGCGGGATGCGCCGTGTTTTTGCGGAACGGCTGCGCCGCGTTTTTGCGGAACGGCTGCGCCGCGTTTTTACCGATTTTCGGCGAACGTATCGCGTTTTTCGGTCACAACCGCCCTTTAAGCGCCCCTCGTTTTCCGATTACAGCCGCTTTTTTGCGAAAGGTTCCGCGCCGTAGGTAAACCCGAGCGAAGAAAGCAGCGCGCCTTCCGCAGGGCGGACGAACAAGATCCTTGCGCCCAACGTTTTTGCGGCGTTTTCCAAAAACTCCAGCATGGCTTTGCCGTAGCCCTTGCCGCGGAAATCGGGCAAAAGATACCAGCCGTCGAGGGTTGCCGCCCGTTCCAGACTGCCGTAATCGAAGCCCATCGAAAAGCAACCGTAGCCCACGAGCACGCTGCCTTCCTTTACGGTAAACACCGAAAGATCGCCGCGCTCTACGGCGAGGATCCACTTTTCGGACAATGCCGCGGGAAAGCGCATGCCGCGTTCCGCAGCGTCGTAGGAAAGCAATTTGGAAAGCGCGAAATAATCGGTTTTTTCGACGGGTGCGATCTCCATAAACGCCTCTCCTTTTGTTTGCTTTTAAGGAAACGGTCTGTGATTTTCCTTAAAACGACTGTACTTTGGTGTTGTGATAGCGGGTAAAGCGGAAACGGATACCGTTTTCCTCCTGCTCCTCCCCCACATCTGCAAGAACGAACGCAGGGTCTTTATCTAAATTATCGAAAAACACTGCGGCTTCCCCGTCCGCCGCCACTTTGGTGACGAAAATATCCGTGCAGTGCGGCAGCATGGTGTGGTAAAACATTGCCCCGCCGATGACGAAAACGTCCTCCGTAGGATAGGGCGCGAGGGCGGCTTTCAGTTCTTCTAAATTCCGGACGATCAGGCAGTCTTCCCGCGGGGCTCCGTCCGGAAACAAAACAATGTTTGTCCGATTTTTTAAGGGATTCCCTCCGGGGAAGGATTTTAAGGTGTTGCTGCCCATAATAACCACTTTCCCGAGCGTTTTGGCGCGGAAAAAGCGCATATCTTCTTTCAGGGAAAACAGCAGATCGTTGTTTTTGCCGATCCCCCACTTTTGATCCACTACGACGATGGCGTTCATCAGATTGCTACCTCGAAACGTGTTTTTTCGGGATCGAAATCGTAGTCAACCAACTCGAAATCGTCCACGGTGAAATCGTAAAAGTCTTTAACGTCGCGCTTCAGCACCAACTTCGGCGCGGGACGGGGCGTGCGTTTCATCATCTCTTCGATGGCGGGAATATGTCGGTCGTACAGGTGCGCGTCCGCAATGACGTGCAGAAGTTCCCCCGGAACCAGTCCCGAAACTTTGGCGAACATGACAAGAAGCACGGCGTACTGAACGACGTTCCAGTTGTTTGCCACCGCCATGTCATTGCTGCGCTGATTCAAGATGCCGTTCAGCACGTTTCCGGACACGTTGAAAGTCATAGAGTAGGCGCAGGGGTAAAGATTCATTTCGTGCAGGTCGTCGAAATTGTAAATATTGGTCATGATTCTGCGCGAAGCGGGATTGTGCTTCAGGTCGTACAGCACGCGATCGACCTGATCGAACTCCCCTTCCTTATAAACGGACTTTTTCGCGAGCTGATAACCGTATGCTTTGCCGATGCTGCCCGTTTCGTCCGCCCAGCTGTCCCAGATATGACTGCTTAAATCGTGGACGTTGTTGGACTTTTTCTGCCAGATCCACAAAATTTCGTCTACCGCGGCGCGGAAATTGATTTTGCGAATGGTGAGAATGGGAAATTCTTCCTGCAAATTATAACGGTTGACGATCCCGAACTTTTTTACGGTATGCGCGGGCGTTCCGTCCGCCCAGACCGGGCGCACGGGAAGATCTTTGTCTGAAAATCCGTTTTTGATGATGTCTTTGCAGTTTTCGATAAAAATCAGGTCGGCTTTACTCATAACGATTCTCCTCTTTCTTCGTCAAGGTATGTGGCGAGCAGGTCGGCGGCGTGCAGCATGGCGGCAAGCGGCGATTTTTCGTACACGGCGGAAACGGCAAAACTGCCCCCCTTCACGCGCTGGTCGAACCCTCCCATATGCCAGTCGATGGCAAGCGCTTCTTCCGCGGTCAGCTTCAGGAAGTTTTGCAGCAGATAGACCGATTTTTCGCCGTGACCGAAAGGAAATTTTTCGTCGATGGCGTAAAAGGGTTTCTTGACCCAGACGCCGTCTTCCTTGGCGTTCCGGTAGTCGATTTTATAGGTGTTCGCCTTGCAAAGGTCGTGCATTAAGCCGCAGAGGGCAAGCGTGTCTTCGGAATAGGCGGGAGCGTTGCCCTTTTCGGCTTCCTCCCCCGCGATCTTTACGAGACGCAAGTATACGTTGTAACTGTGATCGGCAAGCCCTCCCGCGTATGCGCAGTGGAATTTGGACGAAGCGGGCGCCGTAAAAAAGTCGCTCTTTTCAAGGTAGGAAACGAGGTCTTCCACCCCGTCCCGCTGCACTTTTTCGCGCAGGGTAGATATAAATAGTTCTTTTTCCATAGGGTTCCTTTTGGAGACGTTAGTTAAAGTTGGTTTGGAGTTGGGTGCGCGGGCTTATATGAAAGGAATTTTTATATGGCGCCGCTTTTATCATGGCGCCGCTTTCTTTTCGGAATTTTTCCGCCGGAGCGAAAATCCGCCGCGTTATTTTTCGGCTTCATTGCCGCCGGAGCGAAAATCCGCCGCGTTATTTTTCGTAAACGAAAGTCTGTTCCAGCCAGCCGTCGCAGGTCGTGTTGATCTTCGCGATCGTGACCTTGATGCTGACGGTATACCGCTCGTCCGCGCGAACCGAAACAAACCGCCCGGCTTCGTCCAGCCGGAACGTCAGGGTGACGTATTCAAACGACTTGGTTTCCACCCCGCCGTTCTGCGCCATGCGCTTGACGTATTCGCGCGTGGCGGAAACGGGATCCAGTTCCAGTTTCAGCACGGTATGGTCGCCGTCACGACTTTCGGTGAGGTTCAGAACCGTTTCTTCGGTAATGACGTAGCACCAGGGCGCCTTTGCGTCGCCGCCCCAGACCGAACGGAAATCTTCCGCCGTGTAGGCGGTCGGGGCGCCATACTCGCCGGCTCCCCCTTTGTTTTTTCCGCGTTTTACCGAAATATCGCCGCCGTTTACTTCGATCAGCGTGGCTTTGTTGACGAATCCGGACGAAAAAGATTCGTTTTTATACCGCTCCCCGTCCTTTTCAAACGCGACAAGTACATCCTGCGTGGCGATCTTGTTTTTCACGCCGCCGACCCCGTCCATGTGATAATAAGGCACGGAAGAAAGCGTTTCGCACGCCCGCAGAAATTTTTCCATCGCGGTCGGTTCGATCAAAGGTTCGTCCGTGGGGACGGGCGCGGGGTCGTCCTGCGAAGGGTTGCCGGGCGTGACGCTCTGTCCCGGCTTTGCGGAAGGCGGCAACGAAGGCAGCGCGCTTTGCCCCGGATCCCCGGAAGGTTGCGCGCTCACCGCCGGCGTGGGGGTATTTCCCGTACCGTCGCACGCGGAAAAGGAGAAAAGCATGGCAAAGATCAAAAGCGCCGTCGTCGTGGTTTTAGATATAGCGGCGGCAAGGCGCATCACCTGCCTTAGCGGCGTTTTTTCTCGGTTGGTAAATTGCACTTTGGTTCTCCTTGGCGGCGTTGCTTCTCGGTTCGGCGCCGTCGGCAAACAGACTTTATTTTAGACCGAGCGCGCGTTTTTGCGGGTTTTAAGGAAGAATATCCGATGGATTCCGATAAATAAGGAAGAATATCCGCTCGTCAGGATTTTCCTCCTTGCATTTCGGAGCGCAGGCAATCTGTTTTACGGTTTGGGCGGCTTTTTACCGAGCATCGTAAAATAGGTACATTCGATATTTCCGTTGAACAATTTACGGCGCTTGTCCGATTTTTTGCCGAACGCCCGTTCAAAATCGGGAAAAGCGGACAGCGTATAACAACTCCAGTCGGGAAGTTTTGTATACACTTTACCGTAGTCTTCCATCAGGCGGAAAACTTCCTCGTCTTTGCCCAGCCGTTCCCCGTACGGGGGGTTGGAAACGACGACGCCGTAAGGCTCTTTGGAAGTAAACTTCCGCATATCGCGGAGTTCGAACCGGATACAGCCCGAAACGTCCGCTTCCTTTTCGTGCAGGCGGCACAGCGCGATCTGTTCCTCGCTGATATCGCAGCCGTAAATGTCGAAGTCCTGCGCGGGCAGAATGGCTTCTTTCGCACGCGCGCGTTCTTCTTTTAATAGGGAAACGTAAGGGCTGCCCCATGCTTCGAAATCGAACCTGCGATAATACCCTGCAGGGATATTCCGCGCAATGCGGGCGGCTTCGATGGGAATGGTGCCGCTGCCCGTAAACAAATCGGCAAGCGGTTTGCCCGGGCGCCAGACCGATAGTTCCAACATGGCGGCGGCGAGCGTTTCCTTTAAGGGCGCGTCCCCCACCACGGCGCGATAACCGCGCTTGTGCAGTCCGTCGCCGCTGGCGTTTAACAGCAGCAGGCAGTTGTTTTCGTATAAATAAAACTCGATCGCGTAACGCGCGCCGTTTTCTGGCAGGTCGGAAAGGTGTTTTTTGTCCATCAGCCGCTTGCAGATCGCTTTTTTAATGACGCTTTGCGTAGCGGAATAGGCGAACAGGTCGCTTTTGACCGTCTTTCCCGCGACGGGGAAAGCGGCGTTTGCGGGCAGAACGTCTTCCAGCGGAAGGGCGTACACGCCGTCGAACAGTTGGTCGAACGTCCTTGCGGGAAAACTGCCGAGGACGAAAAAAACTTTGTTTGCCGTGCGAAGATGCAGATTGCACCGCACCAGATCCCGCGCACTGCCGGAAAAGACGATTTTGCCGTTTTCGGCTTTGACGTCCGTAATGCCGAGGCGTTCCAGTTCCCGTTTGGTGACCGCTTCCACGCCGAAGGCGCAGGTAACGCAGATTTTGATATTTTGCCCGTCCGATAAATAATGGCTCGTGATACTCATGCTGTTTATTATACGCCATTTTCCGCCATATTGCAAGCACTGGAACGGATTTGGCGGGCTTTTGCCCTTCTTTTTGGGAAATTTGTCGGATTTTGCAGACCATGGACTGTCACAAGTCCGGACGCGGCAACCCCCTTCTTCCCGATATATTTTCTGTCAGAAATTCCGCAAAAATAAAAAATAATAATTTTTACTATTTTTTTGAAAAAAGACTTGACAACCGCTTTTCGATCTGCTATAATGAAACCACAAAACGATAATCGTTATCGTTTTAGCAAACAGACGCTTGCGGCAGCCGGAATAACCGCCGTTCGGAAAACTCCGAAAAGGCAACGGCTTATAAAGAGTTTTGCCGCAAAATTACCGGGAGGAAAAATAAGTGAAAAATTATTCCCGCCAGCGGGAGATCATTCTCCGCACGCTGTGGGAAAATCCGGTGCATCCGACGGCGGAAGCGCTGTACGAAATGGTAAAAAAAGAGCTGCCAAACGTCAGCCTTGCCACCGTATACCGCAACTTAAGGCAACTTTCCGCAGCGGGCAAAGCGCTTACGATCCCCGGCGAAAACAAGGAACATTTCGACGGTACCACCGTCCCCCACGCACATTTTTTGTGCGAAAAGTGCAAAAGCGTAACCGACGTTTTTTTGCCGGAAGCGCTGATTCGGGAATTACAAAGTCAAAGCGAAGGGGAATTTCAGCTGGTTTACAGAGGCATCTGCGACTGCTGCAAGACTTCTTCTTAAAGGATCCCGAAAGGGTTCCCCGAAAATAAAAAAATCAAACGTCAAAAAAACAAAAAGGAGAACAAAACTATGAAATTCGTATGTCCTGTCTGCGGTTACGTTCACGAGGGCGATACCCCGCCCGAATTCTGCCCCGTCTGCAAAGCGCCGGGTTCCACCTTTAAGAAAATGGAAGGCGAAATGACCTGGGCGGCAGAACACGTCGTCGGCGTGGCGAAAGACGTCCCCGAAGATATCAAAAAAGACCTGAGAATGAATTTTGAAGGCGAATGCAGCGAAGTGGGTATGTATCTTGCGATGTCCCGCGTCGCTTTCCGCGAAGGCTATCCCGAAGTAGGTCTGTACTACGAAAAAGCCGCCATGGAAGAAGCCGAACACGCCGCGAAATTTGCCGAACTTTTGGGCGAAGTGGTGACCGATTCCACCAAGAAGAACCTGCAACTGCGCGTTGACGCCGAAAACGGTGCGACCGCCGGCAAGGTGGACCTTGCGACCCGCGCGAAGAAAGCCAATCTGGACGCCATTCACGATACCGTACACGAAATGGCTCGCGACGAAGCCCGTCACGGCAAAGCGTTCAAAGGCTTGCTCGACAGATATTTCGGAAAATAAGGAGAACGCGATATGAAATACGTTTGTCCTTGCGGATACGTTTACGACGAAACTCTCGGCGATCCGGATAGCGGCGTCGCTCCCGGCACTAAGTGGGAAGATCTTCCCGAAGACTGGGTTTGCCCAGTATGCGGTCTCGGCAAAGAGGTTTTTACGGAAGAGTAATCTTACGGCAATATTTTTCGTTTAATAAAACTATTAAAATGCAGTCGAGGTCGCTCGACTGCATTTTTTATTAAAAGTTATGTAAAAACACTTGACGATAAAAAAAATAATTATGTTATACTTAAATAAAACATAAGGAAAAACATAATGAATTACGATAAAAATTATAATTGAACTTTTAGACCGTGTTAAAACCCTTGAAAGTAGAGTTGATGCTTTGGAAAAAGATAAAGTTAACTATGGCGTCAGACAAGAAGGGAAAAAAACTAAATTTACCGATGAAGTAAAAGAGTATATCGGTGAAATGAAAAGACAAGCATTTGAGCGGGGAGAAAAAGAGTTGATATGTATTTGCAACGATATTCAAAAACATTTTGGCGTATCGAACAGAGCGCCCTCCGTGTGCGACGCAATGTATAAGAGCATGTCGAAAAACGACGTAGTTTTATTTGCGCCACCCTGCAGGTATTCGACTACCGTAAAGATTAAATATTTTTTGTAAGGAGAAAAAATCATATGAACTGGCAAACCGTTTACGAATCTTTTCTGCACGATCCTCGGGACGTCAAAACGACGCCTAAAACAAATCGAACTCCGCTTTGGTTTTTTGTGTATGCCGAAAACGGCGATCTTTACATTGAAAACGCGAAAAATCATAGCAACTCGTCTAAAATCACGCAAAGACGTAGATTAGACAAAAACAATTTTGCAAAAATGCTGGAGTTGAACGATCGGCGTAATCGGGGACTTTCTGTTTCCGAAGAAGCCACATCTGCAACGGTAAATCAGGTATACTGGTTCGGCATTTTCCACGATATACAGCAATAAACAAAAACGCCGGGCGACCGATGGTCGCCCCTACGACGATTTTGTTTAGAAACGAGGCGCGCCGCCCGCTTACAATAAGCGGGCGGCGCGCCTGAAATTTTATCCGAAGAATGTATCCAAAGCACTTGCCCGGAAGCCGTTCCGCAGCGTTCCTACAAAAACCGTTCCGAAACGCTACTCCAAAACACTTCCGGATCCGAAAAATTTATCCGCAGCGCTCCCCCGAAAAACTTTCCGGAAAAGCCCTGCCCCCTTACACCCGTTCGTGGAAGGTGCGGCGGATGACTTCCAGTTGCTGTTCTTTCGACAGGCGGTGGAAGTTGACCGCATAACCGGACACGCGAATGGTCAGCATGGGATATTTGTCGGGATCTTCGTACGCTTCCATCAGGGTTTCGCGGTTTAAGACGTTGACGTTGAGGTGCTGCGCGCCCTGCGCGAAATATCCGTCTAAAATGGCGACAAGGTTGTTTTCCCGTTCCGCTTCGGACTTGCCGAGGGCATTCGGCACGATGGAGAAAGTGTTGGAAACGCCGTCCT
>CAKQSI010000055.1 GCA_934272745.1 uncultured Clostridia bacterium
CCCCCCCCCCGCCCCGATCATCGAAAAATCTTATAAACAAACCCTGAATTATCAGAGAAATTTTCAGACTCTTCCCTGAAAAATCCGGTTTCCGGTTAAAAATCCGTCCTACCGTTTTGAAAAGGCGCTTACCAAAGCCCGATCAGTCCGTAACCGTACAAAAATTCCATGCGTTTGGAAAGCCAGGTGCGGATATATTCCACCTGATCGTCAAAGCCTTCGAGGGCGATGATCCAGGACGGCGTTTCAAACACCTTTTCCTTATAATCCCAGCGGGTGTAGTTCCGGTCCCACGCCGGGCGGATGGCGTTTTTGACGTCTGCCGCAGACTTCAACAGATACTGCCAGTCGGTATTGTACAGTTCTACGATCCTTGCCGCGACGTTCTTGCGGAACTCGGGTTCCTGCAGCAGATCGCGGAAAATTTTGCAGGCGTTTGCGCAGTACCAGGACTGGGGGTCGATATTCACGTAGGAAACGTTGTTGATGCCGATATCGAAGTCCCACACCGGACCCATGCAGATTTTTCCGCCCTTGGCTTTGTACAGGAAAATACTCGCCTGCATACTGTCGAAATTGGCAAACAGTTCTTCGATCAGCCAGAAGTCGATAAAGGTCTTTTCATCCGCGACTTTCAAAAATCCCGCGCGATCCTGCCCGGAAATGGCGGTGAAAAGCGCGTTCATGCGGTTGGTAACGTCGGCAATGACTTCCTGAAAGGCTTCTTCCGTCAGGAAATCTTCTCGTTCCGGCGACTTGACTTCGAAATAAATTCCTCCCGCCTGAATATAAACCGATTCGGGATCGGGATCTTCCGCCACGCGGTTTGCGGGAGTCTGCTCCAACAGGAAGCCGGTATCGAGATCGTTTTCCGGCGTGCCGCGGAGATCGACGCGGTTTTTATCCTCGCGAATGGTTTCTACCAGCATATATAACCCGCGGAAATCGCCGTTCAGCGTGAGATAAACGTAGCGGACTTCCGGCGTCCAGCCGAGGTTTTCGTTTGCCCGCGCCAGTCCGTAAGCGAGATAGTTGCGCATCTGGCTTTTATCCGCGTGGTTGGAAACCAGCGCGTAATTTTTATCGCCCGAAAGCCCGCAGAGGTTGGTCATTTTATCGTCCAGCTTCAGCCGGTACGATTTTTTATCCATACACCACCAGGAGGAATTGCCCCTGCCGCGGATACGGGTGGTGGCGGAAACGTTATATTCCGCGTGCGCCTCGCTTTCCACACGGAGCGCGGCGTTGATATATTCGGTTTTGGAAGTAATTTCGGCGCCCCCTTCGGTGTCGACGTATAGGTGGGGAATTTCCGCAAGGTCGGGAATGCCCACTTCTTCCGCAAAGGCGAGATAGCCCTCTTCTTCCACGAAGCGGGCGTAGAAAGTCTGCGAAGCTTCGTACGGGGAATACGCGTTGAAAATTTCGCCTCTTTCGGTGAAATAGCCGATGAAAACGCTGCCTTCTTTTACCGGTTCGTCGATCACGCCGACTTTGATCCCGGCGGGAATGCGATAAATGCGGTCACCCTTCCCCGTTTTGTTGAAGAATTTCAGCTCGATCTTTTCTTTGCAGCTTTCTTCGATCTTAAAATCGTCGAACCAGTAGGTGCCGGCTTTGGAAACGCCGTAAATTTTGATGATGAACGTTACGGTGCCGTCTTCCTGCGCGGCGAACGAGTAGTTCGCCCACTGGAATTTACCGCCCGAAAGGTTGGTATAATCGATGTCGAACGTGTGGAAATATTTCACGTCTTCCACGCGGTCGGGCATGTGATAGGTCAGTCCGGTCGCACAATCCGGCGTGCTTCCGACCCCGGTATTTTTCCCCGCGTAGGCAAAGGAAAGGGCGTACGTTCTGCCGCGAAATACCGGAAAAGAATAGGAAAGATAGTTCGCGATACTGCTGTGTCCGTCTTCCGATACGCCGGAAATACGGAACGAGCCGCTGCCGTCGTTCCAGGCGGACTTGGTTTCGTCGATCGCATACACGGCGTTGCGGTTCCACCCGCCGAACGGGTTTTCCGCCCCCGCTTTAAAAGACTCGTTGACGATCGTGTTTTTATAGGGTCCCGCGGGTCCGATGTCGATAATTTCCGGTTCTTCCGGCAGGTCGGGCGTAGGAGCGGCGGAGGGCTCCACCGAGGGCTCGACCGACGGCTCGACGGAGGGCTCTGTGCTGGGCTCCGGCGACGGCTCGACCGACGGCTCCTCGCTTGGCTCCGGCGAAGGCGCGGGATTTACCGTGGGTTCTGCGGACGGCTCTGCCGAAGGTTCGACGGTCGGTTCCGTAGAAGGCGAAGCGGAAGGAGCAATCGACGGCGTTTCGGTCGGCGTTTCGGTCGGCTCCGCGGAGGGCGAAGCGGACGGTCTTTCCGTGGGTTTTTCCGTGGGCGAAAGCGTCGGGTCGGTCGTAGGCGCCGTCGTGGGCGAAAGCGTAGGCGCCGAAGTCGGCGTTCCAGTCGGTCCGATTGTGGGAGCGGTCGGTTTTCCCGTGGGATGCACAGAAGGATCCGCAGAAGGCTCCGCCGTGGGGTTTTCGCTCGGATCCGCAGAAGGTTCAGCCGTGGGACCCGCGCTCGGTTTTCCCGTGGGATCGGCGCTCGGGGCAAGGCTTCCGCCTGCCGAAACCGAAGCGCTCGGCGCATCAGACGGATCGCCTCCGGGTTGTTTTCCGCAGGCGGCAACCGATACGGCAAGCGCCGCGATCAGCATACATAGCAATAATTTTTTCATTCTTTTCCCCCGGCAACCGGCGCTTTTCGTGTTAGTCCGATTGCCAGAAATTTGCCATCGCAAACGCTGCGGTGGCAAATTTCCTTTCGTTTATTCGTGGTTTTTCGCAACCGCGGTCAGTTGACGCGGCTACCGATAATGTAGTGCGGACGGTTTTTCACTTCGTCGTACACACGGGACAGATACAGGTTGGTCAGCCCGTTGGAAGTCAGCGCAATGCCGAGCGCCAGCGTCACGGTCGGGAACAGATACGCGGTCAGTCCCACGTTGATATGCCAGATGAGCAGCAGCGGGAACACGATGAAACAAAGGACGGAAAGCACCGAAAGTCCGACGCCCCACTTCAAGGCTAAGTTCAGGAGATAGTCGCCGTTCGACACCATGCCGTCTTCCGCAAGGCGCAGCATTTTTTTAAGTCCGAACTTGGTCGTGCCCGCAACGCGCGCCGCCCGCTCGAATTCCACCTCGGTCTGTTTAAAGCCCATCCAGGCGGACATGCCGCGCAAAAAGCGGTCGTGTTCGGTCATGGAAAGGTAGGTGTCGATGGCTTTTCTGTCCAGAAGTTTAAAATCGCCCACGTTTGCGGGAATGTTCAGCCCCGTGGTCTTTTTCAGGATCTTCATAAACAGCGAACTGGTCGCTTTTTTGAAAAATGTTTCGCCCTCGCGCTTTTTGCGTTTGCCGTGCACGATTTCGTAGCCTTCTTTCCATTTATCGATCATGAGAAGGACGGCTTCGGGCGAGTCCTGCAGGTCGACGTCGATGTTGACGACGGCTTCTCCTTTCGCTTCGGCAAAGCCGCAGTGAATGGCTGCCTGCTGACCGAAATTGCGGCTGAAATTGACAAGGCGCACGCGGTCGTCTTTTTTGCAAATGGCGGTGACGAGTTCTTCCGTACGGTCGCGGCTGCCGTCGTTGACGTAGATGATCTCAAACGGTTCGCCGGTCTTTTCCATCACGGGGGTCATCGCCCGGTAGAATTTTTCGACGCATTCTTCCTCATTGAACACGGGGACGACGATCGAATACTTCGGGTTTTGTGTCATGGGTTCACCTCAAGGTTTTTTTTCATTATATCATGCGCGCGCGAAAAAGAAAAGGGGGAAAGTAAAATTTCCGCCCTTTTTTTGTTTTTTCATGAAAGTTGCACGAACCTGAGGTTTTCCGCCCGGTAAACTTGTATGAAACGGAGATGTTCTCCGGGCGGAACCGCAATGATTTGCAATTTCTTCTGGCAAAACCGCACAAATTTCACTCCGGCAGGTAAAACCAAAAAACCGGCGCCTGTCCGATAAGTCGAAAACCCGATACCCACCCAAACTTTGTGCGAAGCGGGAATTCCGCAGACCGATCGCCTTGCGCAATACGGCGGCAAGAAGCATTTTCCCCACCCCTTTGTTAAGTTGACAAATCTGTTTGCCCTGCTTATAATACTTTTGCAAAACACGCGCCGCCCTGCTTTTATGAAAACCCAAAGCAATGCCTGCGCGGTTTCCGTTATTTTCGACGAAAGGAGAAAACCTTGATGAAGATCGTCAATTTCTACGGCTTACTTTTTCTTGCCGTCATCATGGTTCCCAACATAATTTTTGCCGCGACAAACAAAAACGGCTACCGGAATTTCTATCAAAACAAAACGGCGGAAATTTTAGAACAGATCGGAAGATCCGGCTGCTTTACGCTTATTTTTATTCAGATTCCGCACCTCGTAAAAGGCTACTGGCTTTCCGCGGGGCGCGTCTGTTACCTTGCGGCGGGCGCTGCCCTCACCCTCGCCTACGTTTTGGGCTGGATTGCCTTCCGGCACGAATCATCGGTACGCAAATCGCTGTATCTTTCCATCACGCCCTCGTTGCTGTTTCTTTCCTGCGGTATTTTTACGGGGAATTTCCCTTTGCTTGCAGCAACCGTTCTTTTTGCCCCTTGTCATATCCTGATCAGTTATAAAAACGCAAAGGCGACGTTAAAAGAAAGCGGCTCCGTTTCCGCCGAATCGTAAAGCCGCCGCCGAAAGAAAGCTTTTCCGTTCTCCGAACGCCGCGCCCGAAATTTATCGAAATCCAAGCACGTTTCATGGCTGCCGAAAGTCCGGCATGCCCGGGATCTGCCGAAAACCAGGCGCGCCCGAAATCTGCCGAAAACCAAGCGCGCCCGGGGCAAAGAAATCTTTGCCCCGGGCGCGCTTTTTCTATATCTTTCCCCTATGGGATTTTTCCTTAGGGATTCCTTTCGCTACCCCTAAAATCTTTTCTCGTCGTTATTATTTCCTCGTCTTTGTTTTTCTCCTCTTTATCCCTTCTCGTCCGCGGCGTAAAACCGCGCGGGAATGGCAAATTCTTTTCCGCTGAGGTAAAAAAGTTCCGCTTCTTTGGGAAAGAAAAACTGCAAAAGCACCGAAGTCAGTTCCTGCCGGGATCTGCCGTAGCGTTTGTTGACCTCCCCCACGCCGTACTTGCCGTCGCCGATCACAAAATGGCCGCAGTTTGCAAGATGCGCGCGGATCTGGTGCGTACGCCCGGTGTGCAGCGTGACCAAAAGCACCGCCGTCCCGTCGCCAAGGTCTTCCTGCATCTCGTACTCGGTTATTACGGGAAGAGCGCCTTTTGCCGGTGTTTTTACGATGCGCACCACGCCCCTTTCCTCATCCTTGACCAAAAAGTCCGACAGGATAGCGTGCTTCTTTTCCGGCACGCCGTAAACGCGGCAAAGGTACTGTTTTTTTACGCGGCGGTCGCGCATGGCGGAAAGCAGTTCTTTCTCCGCTTTCTCGGTTTTTGCGTAGACGATCAACCCGGCGGTATTGGTGTCCAGCCGGTGCACCGGACGGACGGAAGGTACCGAATTTTGCAATACGTCCGTCAAAATTTCGTACGGGACGCCCCGTTTTTTATCGACGATCCACACGTTTTCGTCCTCGTACACGGCAGAAAACAGCGGATATTTTTTCTCGTCGTAATAGACCGAAACTTCCGTCCCCGGGGCAAGAACCGCGTCTTCTTTCACCGTTTTCCCGTCCGCGCGGATCTCCTTTTTCTCGCACAACTTTTTGCAGAGATAAAAAGGCAGATAAGGGAATTCTTCTTTAAACAGCGCTTTCAGCGTCTGTCGTTTTTTTACGATGACTTTTCTCACGATAACTCCTCTTTTTCCGTAAAATCCACGCGGCAAAGCCGAAAATGAAAAGCAGACACAAGCCGCCTTTCCAGCCGAGTTTCCATAGTAGAAGTGCCGAAAAACGCACGACGTATGCCGAAATCAGGGACAGACCCAAGCACAGCCCCGCCTGCGACAAGGCAAATTTCCAGCCGAATTCCCGCCGCGTAACCGAAAAACTGGCAACGCAGGGCGGATATACCGCAAGAAAGGTCAGATACCCGAGCGCCGACGGCAGGGAAATCGCCGCGGAAAGTTCGTCCCCTATCAAGGAGAGCAGCGTCCCCGCGACCGCTTCTTTTGCCATCAGTCCGGAAAGCGCCGCAAGCGCAAACCGCGGGTCTGCAATTCCCATCGGCAAAAAGAGAAAGACGAGCGCCTTTCCCGCGCCGCTTAACAAACTGCCTTCGCCGGTGGCGGTAAACTTTAGTCCGGGTGTCACGTGTCCCGCAAGGTACAGCGCCGTCACGGTGACCAGCACCACCCCGCCTACCCTTATTATAAACGAACCGAGATAATTTAGCAAGGCTTTTGCGCTCATTCTGAGATCCGGAAACCGGTAGGGAGGAAATTCGATGCAGAAGTTTTCCTTTTCCCCGGGCGGGGAAAGGCGCCGGATTACGGCAAGCGTGCCGATCCCGAGCAACGCCGTAAAGACGTAAACGCCGCAGAGTACCGGAAAACTGCCGCCGAAAAAGGCGGAAACCAGCAAAAGATAGACGGGCGCCCGCGCGCTGCAACTGCAAAAAGGCAAAAACAGCGCCGTTCTTTTGCGGACGGCAGAATTTTCTTCGCCGCGCGTCGAAAGGGTGGCAACCGCCGTGCAGCCGTACCCCAGAAGCGCCGAAAACACCGCCCGCCCCGAAAGTCCGATCTTTTCCGCCTTGCGATCGGCAAAAAAGGCAAACCGGGCAAGCACGCCGCTTTCGGTCAGCGCCGTCACCGCCACGTACAGCACCGCGATCGGCGGCAAAAAGGAAAGCACCGCAAGCACCCCGCTCAAAATCCCCTCGGTCAGGATACCGTACAAAAAGGGAGAAAGCCTGCCTTGCAAGCGCTTTTCCGCCGCACGGTCAAGGAGGGAAAACAGCCTTTCCATGCCGCGTTTTCCCACCTCCCCCAAGCCGTATTTGCCGAACGCCAGATAAAACGTGAGCAAGAACGCCGCAAAACACAGCGCACTGAACGCTTTGGGGCGTTTTAAAAACCGATCTTCCGGCAGTCTTTCGGGGAAATCATAGGCGGCGCGCGGAAGGGCGGACGTTGATAGAACTGCGCGCGGAAGCGCGGGCATCGATTTTACGGTTTGTGCCAAGGGCGCCGCCCCCGCGTTTTGCCGCGCAGGTATTGATCCCGTTTGCGGAGCGATCGTTGATTTTGCGGCGCGCGGGGCAAATGCCGATTTTACAGTTTGCGCGGCGGGCGACGATACGACGGTTTGCGCCGCGGTCGCCCCGGAAGATTTCTCGGCGGGCAACGAAACAGAAATACGACTACGCGCGGGCGACGATACGACGGTTTGCGGATTACCCTTTGCAACTTTGTATTGCACGATCGCCGTATCCCGTTTTTGTTGCCCCGCCGTTTCTGCGCGGGCGGCGAGGTTCTGTACCGCGCGGCGGATTTTATCGCGTTTTTTGCGGTTCCGCGCCTCGGTCAGGTAGACGGGAACGCCGAAATATTGAGAAAGCGCCGCTTCGTCCGCCCTGCCTCCTGCGGAAAAAAATTCGTCCGCCGCGTTCAGAAATACCGCGCAAGGCAGCCCCGTAGCAATCGCCTGCCGCACGAAACCGACGTTTCGCCGCAGCGCCGCGCACTCGGTAATAAACACCACGCCGTCCGCCCGCCCCGAAGAAAGAAAGTCCAGCGCGACCCGTTCTTCTTCGGAATATCCGCTAAGGGAATAGGTCCCCGGCAGGTCGAAAAGCATCACTTTTCCGTCCGTCCCGATCATTTTGCGGCTTTCCGCGGCGACAGTCACGCCGGTATAGTTGCCGACGCGCGCATTGCCGCCGGTAAGCGCGTTGAACACCGTACTTTTTCCGGCGTTCGGCGTGCCGAGCAGCGCGATTTTTACGGGACGTATGCCGTTTTTCGGTGCATTTTCGGGTTTTGAACCCGTCCCCGTCCGTCTTTTGCAGCGACCGCAACTTCCGCATTTTGCGGAAAAATCCGGGCGGGATTTTACTTCCGGTTGCCGAAAATTTACCGCTGTCCGGCACGAATCACCCATTTTCTCCGCCGAACTGTCATCACACACAACGGAAGGCGGACGGACAGCCAGTCGCACCTGCCGCGCGGTACTTTCCCTGACCCCCAGCGTTTTGCCGAAGCATGCCACGGCAACGCCTCCGCCTTTGATACGTTTTACCACCGTCACTTCCTCGCCCGGTCTTAGCCCGAGGTCGAAAAGGCGCTTTTTCTCTTTTTTTTCCGCGGCAATCTCCCGCACGAAATACCGCGCGCCCTCCCTTGCTTCGGCAAGGGACAGATATCCTCTTTCGTCCGCAGTTTTTTGCGTGTTTTTTTCTTGCCGGCAGCCGGCGCCGACACCGCCGTCCAAAACCGCCCCCGTTTTTCTGCGACCGCCGGCAACCTCTTTTGCATGACGAAAATCAATCTTCTTCCCCTCTTTCATAACAGCCGCCCCCGAATCATTCTCGTTTCTACCATACGCGGATTTTCCCCGCGCTATCCCTGATTCGGGAACAAAAGCGGAATTTGCCGCGTTGAAAAAAGCAAGTCCGTTTATAAAACTCCGTATCGCACAAAAAAACGGCGTGAAACAGGAGAATCGCGCCGTTATCGCTTTGCCGCAAGAGCAAAAAAATACGGAAATACAACCGAACCGGCAAGGCGACCGTTTGCACGAAAAAGGCGGCGGGGCTTGCAAAAAATTCGCAAGCCCCGCCGCCCGTCAAAATTTCAATTTCATGCCAACTTTCAATTTAGCGTGCCGCCTTTCGGCTGCCCTCAAAAACCCCGGTTCAACGCGAACGCATACCTTCCCGTCCGCCCTCAAAACTCCAGTTCAATCGTGACCGGTCCGTCGTTTTGCTGCAAAATCTGCATATCCGCGCCGAACACGCCGCGCTTGACCGCGACGCCCAAAGCTTCGATCTCCGCAGCCGTTTTTTGGTATAACGTATCGGCTTTTTCGGGAACTTCCGCCTCGAAAAAGGAGGGGCGGTTCCCGTGCGAAGTATCCGCAAGAAGCGTAAATTGCGACACCAGCAGAATCTCGCCGCCCACGTCCGAAACCGACAAATTCATCTTGCCGTTTTCATCCGAAAACACGCGCAGATTGACTAATTTTTTGGCGAGAACGGCGGGGAGATGCTCCCCGTCGCCCTTTTTAATGCCGAGATAGACCACCAACCCCTGCCCGATGCGGGAAATTTCTTTCCCGTCCACCGAAAGGGTTGCGGCGCGCACGCGCTGTACGACCGTTTTCATTTAAGCGTTATCCCGATCTTTCACGGTAAACTTTTCGCCGTCGTAGTCCACGACCAGCGTGTCGCCCGCTTTGATGTTGCCCTCGATGATGGTGCGGGCAAGCAGCGTTTCCACAGCGTGCTGCAGATACCGTTTCAACGGACGCGCGCCGTAAACGGGATCGTAACCGCCGTCGATGATCGCTTCTTTCGCTAGGTCTGTCAGCGAAAGATTGAGTTGCTGCGCCGAAAGCCGGTCTTTCAGACTGCCTAAAAGCAGATCGACGATCTTGCCGATATCTTCTTTCCTGAGCGGTTTGTAGAAGACGATCTCGTCCAGCCGGTTCAAAAACTCCGGACGGAACTGCGCTTTCAAAAGTTTCTCCACTTCCGCTTTGGCGTCCGCCGAAATTTCCCCGTCGGGCTGAATGCCGTCCAGAATGTAATTGCTGCCCAAGTTGGAAGTTAAAATGATGATCGTGTTCTTGAAATCGACGGTACGTCCCTGCGAATCGGTGATTCTGCCGTCGTCCAACACCTGCAGAAGAATGTTGAAAACGTCCGGATGCGCCTTTTCGATTTCATCGAACAGTACGACGGAATACGGCTTTCTTCTGACCGCCTCGGTCAGTTGACCGCCGTCCTCGAATCCGACGTATCCCGGAGGCGCGCCGATCAGACGCGACACGGAGAATTTCTCCATGTACTCGGTCATATCGATACGCACCATATTCTTCTCGTCGTCGAACAGCGTTTTGGCAAGCGTCTTGGCAAGTTCGGTCTTGCCGACGCCGGTAGGTCCTAAGAACAGGAAGGAACCGATCGGTCTGTTGGGGTCCTGAATGCCCGCACGGCTGCGCAGAATGGCTTCCGAAACCTTTTCGACGGCTTCGTCCTGACCGATGACGCGGCTGTGCAGAATTTCGGGCAGACGAAGCAGTTTTTCGCGCTCCCCTTCCATCAGTTTAGAAACGGGGATTCCCGTCCAGCGGCAGATGATCTTTGCGATCTCTTCGTCGGTCACACGGTCGCGCAGCAGCGTTTCGCCGCCGTTTTCGCGCTCGGTCTTTTCGGCTTCTTCCAGTTCCTTTTTCAGGGAAGGCAGTTTGCCGTACTTGAGTTCCGCGGCGCGGTTCAAATCGTACTCGCGTTCCGCCTGCTCGATCTTTTTATTGATCTCGCCGATCTCTTCACGCAGTTTCTGCACCCTGCCGATGCCCTCTTTTTCGCGCATCCAGCGCGCTTTCATTTCGTTGTATTTCTCGTTCTTTTCCGCAAGTTCTTTCTTGATTTCTTTCAAGTGATCCTGCGAAAGCGTGTCGGTTTCCTTTTTCAGCGCCGCTTCTTCGATCTGGAGCTGCATGATCTTGCGGGAAATGTCGTCCATTTCCGCGGGCATGCTATCCATTTCGGTACGGATCATCGCGCAGGCTTCATCCACCAGGTCGATCGCCTTATCGGGCAAAAACCGGTCGGTGATATAGCGGTTGGAAAGGGTCGCCGCCGCGATGAGCGCGGAATCCTGAATCTTGACGCCGTGGAACACTTCATACCGCTCTTTCAAGCCACGCAGAATGGAAA
>CAKQSI010000056.1 GCA_934272745.1 uncultured Clostridia bacterium
CCCCCCCCCCCCCCCGCCCCGTATTGTTTTGCGTAAATAGATCTGACAGATCAATATGTAACCTGCCGCCGCCCGTTTCTTTTTGCAATAATGCAATTTGAAAGCGATAAATATGCCGCCCCGTGCCGTATTGCTGTTTTATAAAATTGCTGTTTTATAAAAGAGAAATCCGAAGACGGAAATGCCCGCCGCCCCGTATTGTTTTATTGTTCTGAGGGAATGGGACTCGACATCGAAAAACGCCCGCCCGCCGCAGGAATTTCCTGCGGCGGGCGGGGCGTTTTTATATTTGCGTTAATATTTGTGTTTGCAGAGCTTGCGGCAAACGCCCCTTTTCGGAGAAACTTCGGGGAAACACCGAGAAACTTGCGTGGTAAATTCAAAGACAACCTTAGGGAAAATTCAAGGGAACTTCAGGATAAATTCGGGGGCGCGGTTGCTTCTTTATATCTATGTTGCTGTTTGTGTCCGGTAGGGCGCGGCTGGCGCGCTTTTGCTTTTGGGGAAAAGCGCGCTTTACTTTCCGCCGTGTTTTGCAAGGAAGTGATCGATCAACTCTTCCTTGGTTTTTCCGGGGCGGAAACGCCACTTGGCTTCCCCTGCCTTTACGGTAACTAAAAGTTGCTTGCCTTCGGTATGCAGAACGCAGTTTTTCGCCACGAAAAGCAGGTGGCGCATTTTCCCGTGCGGGGAATCTTCTCCCGTAGCGGAATCGGGGAAGGAGAAGACGACGGCGCCGTCTTCCTGATACAGCCGCCGCGGCGTGACGGGGGTGATCCCTTCCCCGGTCAGGTTTTCAAAATAAAACGACAGCGGCAGGGTCAGCGAAAAATCGCGCTTAAAACCCCCGCAGGAGGGGCAGGTGCTTTCTTTCATCGTGCCGATAGAGGCGCCGTCCGCGGTGATCGTATGCGCCGAACCGGTGGGGAGAATTTCTACTTCGTCTTTCACGTCCATAACCGAAGTCAGGCGAATTTTCAAAAACGCGTCGCCGTCCGTTACGGCAAGCGGGGACAGGTTCAGCCCGTCGCGCCCGAAGGTAAAGGCGCCGAGCGTTGCGGTTTCGGGGGCGGAAAGGTCTTTATTATACCATTGCATTGTTTTTCTCCTTTTCGGCGATTGCCGAAAGTGTTTTTAGGGAAAGGTTTGCGCTTTTGCCGGACTGTCGACGGAGCGGGTTTTCCGCTTTTCGCGGAAGGCTGCAAAATCCGTTTTAAGTCGTCGCGGCTTGCCGCGCGGAAGCGCAGCCGCGGTCGGCGTTGGAATCGTTCACGTCGCAGACCGGAACCTTCCGCACCGCGGACAAGACGATAATGCCCAGCCGGGCACTTGTTTATTCCGCAAAAGGCAGAACGTCCGATTCAGGTTTTATTATATCCGACCGCGGACGGAAAAGCAAGAGTTTTATGAAATCCGTCGCGATTTTTAGACGATATAAGTGAAAAAGGTCGCGCCCGCCGCAAATGTACTTTATAGGGGAAAATTTATCGTTTCGTTCCCTTTTGGAAAAGCGGTTGCAGATTTCCTCAGGTCCTGAGGGTTGCCCTTTCCGGGATTGTGAGGGGTTGACAGATAAAGGAACATGTGTTATATTTGTCTTAACCTAAAACTTAAGGAGGATAGGAAATGAGAAAACAAGTATGCAGAGTAATCGCTTTCATTGCGATTGTATTTAATGTGGTTATATATGCAAACATACCGAATTTCAGAACGAAAGCAGAAGCGATTCCGCTTGTAGGAAATTGGGTGACGCCGAATGTTGAAAGTGCTGATGGGGGAGAATATCAATCTGTTTGTGATTTTCAAAACGAATACAGGGCTGCAGGAATAACAGAGGATAGATTTACAACAATTGCAAATGCGCAATATATTACCGGGTTAACAACGACATCACAATTTGGGGAAAATAAGTGGGGGTCGTGTGCGAGCGTTGCGGCAGTTGTCTTGATGCAGTTCTATCGGCAAAAATATTATTTATCTATATTCCCCAAGACAAGCACAGAATTTAATTTAAAGTATCCGATACCATCCGATGCAATTTGGAACGGACACAATTTGGGTTATGACAATACTTCGGATGAATCGGTTTATGAAAAAGTACATAAATATTTTTTCTATCATCAGCAATTGTCAAGGATAGGGGAAGGTTCTAATTGGGCAACTGGATTAGCGTATGGCGTTAACCGGTATATGGCCGGCCAATTGTGTTTTCAGGACGCGTTAGTATTTAACTTGGTTTATGATGGTGGATTATCTTGGATAAATCACAAAAATAAAATAATTTCTTTGATTGATCAAGATACACCGGTTTACACTATTATTGATTATTATGGTTACAATAAAGATACGCCGCAAGGGCAATTTTTATCTTCTCATGCTGTGGTGATTTACGGTTATTATGTTGCTTCGAACGGGGAAACCTATTATCTGTTGCATATGGGATGGGCAGGAACGAATCGACTTGCCATCGTTAACGCAAGGTTTGTCTATGGTGATGCACAACGAACGGGAACTTTTACTTATAATGCAAGTCAAATGCATTCCCACAACACCCGGTATGAAAAATTTCATGAAAGCCAGCACTATGTAGTGTGCTCATCTTGCAGTTATTACGATATCAAACCGCATCACTTCCAGAAAAAAGGTGCGTTTTATGTGTGCAGCGATTGTGGACAAAGATCGACTTCCGGCGTAGTAATTAACGGCGAAGAAAATCTTGCGGCATAAAAGAGTGATCGGGAGATAAGAGATGAAAAAAGTATTATGCGCGATTCTTGCGGCGGCTGCGGTATTTTCCGTATCCGGCTGCGGGGGAAAAGAAAAATTGTACGATATGACCGAAACGCCCGGCATTACGCCGACACTAACCGTCGCGGACGGCGAACAAACGCCGCAAAAAGAGGTGCAAAAAGCGGGAGTAAAATACACGTTGACCTCGGACGGGAGCGGATATATTGCAAATATTGACGTCGGCAGCGAAAACGTTTCTGTTGTGCCCTATATTTGCGATGTCCCGGTTGTTGCGTTTGCGAGAGTAAAATCGCTGACATTGCGTCGCATTTTTTTTCCGGATGGTCTGGAAAGTATGGATATTCTCGGCTTTTCGGCGGCGGACGGAGAATTGTTTATCCCCGCTTCCGTTGCGTTTGCAAGGGGATTCGGGTTTACCGATTGCCCTGTGTATTTTGCGCGAAAAAAAGCGGATTTGCGTACGGCGGGTGAAAACGCGCTGATTACGACCGTATTGGACGGCAGCGACCGGGAAACCGAACCGTTCGGTGTGTTTTGTAAACGACAGTCTGCGGAAGAGATCGCAAAAACGCCGCAACAAATGCATGGCGCGTGGTATTATGGGCTGGGCGCGGTGTACGGGGCTTCCTGTTTGCGCTTTTTAGAGGATGACGGAGAGGTTTTAAAGGAAATTCCGTTTGCAAACGAATTGTCCGAAATTGACGACGTTTCCGGGAAATTGTGCGAAAACGGCGTTGCCCGTTACAGATTATCCGTTTCTGCTTGCGATCTGCCCGATGGCACATGGTACTATCTGGATGAAACGGGGCGAAAAATCCGCTTCGGAATTAAGGCGATCGATCTGAAAAAGCAGCAGATCATATCGCTTTACCGGGCGTAAAGGCGGGCATAAAAACAGGATAATAAAAAGTTGTCAAAAAAGGAGCGCCCGCGGCGGATTTCGCCGCGGGCGCTCCCCGTTGCGTTGTGTGCTTTTATGCCGCGCTTTGAGCCGCCGGCACTTTTACGGCGCCCCGCAGCCTCCGGCATTTGTTATGCCGCGCTTTTGTCGTCCCGTTATCCGGCATGCCGCAGGCAACACGGGAGATCGAAAACTTTGCGGACATGCGGTTTTCGGGCAAAGCCGCCGCGCTTAAAAACCTTTATGATTTTTATTCCGCCTTTTTGTGGTAGAAGAAATATCTGCCGCTGCGCTTGGGAAGCGCGATCACAAGGCCCTTTTTCGCCAGTTCTCTGCCCTTCAGTTCAAAGGTTTCGTTCGTTTCCGGGCAGTCGAAAACGTATGTCGCCTTTTCGTCGATCTGGCGGGGAAAGACGGTAATGCTTTCTTCTTTGGAATCGATATTGCGCACGGCGTTGATCACGCCCGCGTCTTCTTTCTCGTTGTGGAACTGCATCACGCACCAACTGTCGGTCGTGCGGTCGCTTTCGCGCAGCAGATAATAATCCCCCGAAAGGGTGAATTCCGCCGCTTTCCGCCACAGATCGTGTTCGCGCTTGCAGGCTTTTGCCTGTTCTTCGGTAAAGTCCATATGGTCGTCGGCAAGCATGCACTGAATGGACGGCGCAAACGCGGTGTGATAGGCGTAACTGTCCGAATTGTCCATCTTTTTCAAGCCTTCCGTCGATTCGCCGAAGTGGTACTTGCCGTCTTCGTAGTCCCAGTTCATCGCGTGGTTTCGGAAATAGGGGATCCAGCGGAACATATGATCGGTGAAACTTTCTTTTACGGGATGGTCGCCGTAAGCGAGATCGGTGTAATGGAAGGGCACCGAGCGTTTCATCGTTTCGTATTCGTTTCTTCTGCCGCCCGAAGCGCAGCTGTCGATATAAAGTCCGGGGTTCTTCTTTAACAGTCCGTCCCAGAAATCGTAATATCCCTGCACGTGGTGGTTTTCCACGATGCCTTTTCTGCCTTCCTCGTCGTTTTCTTCCCACCAGCACAGCGGTCCCATGTTGAAATCCTGTCGGTAAATGTCGATGTGATTACGCTTGATAAAGGCGTTGTATTTGTCCGTCATCCACTTTCTGGCTTCGGCGTCGCCCATTTTGAAAAGCGCCGTTTCGTCTACGTATTCCTTGCCGTTTTCGTCTTTGCGGGTGCGGTACCAGGCGTAGTTTTCCGGCATGACGCCCGGCATATGCCAGCGGCACATGCGTTCCGGTTCGAACCAGATCAGAAGTTTAGAGCCGTAAGAATGTACCTTTTCGGCGACTTCTTTGAACTCGTTCGGCCATTTTTCCTTATCGGCGTCCCAGTCGGCGGTGCGCGTCCATACCTTGCGGTTTACCTCTTTTACGTAGCAGTTGTACCAGCCGGCGTCAATCCACCAGAAATCGTAGTCCACGCCGAATTCGTGCAGCCGTTCGATCTCGCGCAGTTGCTGGTCGCGGTTCGCCAGCGTAAATTCTTCGCCCCGCTCGCTGGAAAGCATGGAAAGGGTGGGCTTCATATCCTCGCCGTCCCATTTGGGAAGAACGTGCGCGATATAGAATCTTCTCCACGCATTGACGCCGCGTTCGGTGTTTCCGGTATAGCACTGCGCCACCATGCGGGGAGAACGAACGCTTTCGCCGGGCTTTAAATAGGCTGCAAAGGTCTTTTGCCCCGCGGAAACGAAGGCGTCGTTTTTCTTTGCCGAAAAAGAGGTCTGCCATTCGCCGCCCCAGCCGACGGCAAGGTTATAGCCGAACGCCGGCGTTTCAATGCGGTAGTAGGGGAAAGCGCTGTCGCACGGGCGCCCGTCGTAGGGCGAAAAAGTAAGGGGCGTTTCGCCTAACGGCGTGACGGTGGTGGAAAATCCGTCGCGATAGGCTTCCGGCGGCCAGATGTCGCCGTTGTTGTGGTGCAGCAGAGCCTTGGGCGCGTGCAGTTTCATATCTGCCGCAGCCAGAAAGTCCGACAAGGGCAGGGAATTGCTTTTGCCGACGTTTTTTACCGTGACGAACCACTCGACGACGGGGAAGTCCCGATATTCCAGACATTCCGCGGTGATCTGCAGTTTTTCCTTTTTCATCGTCGCGACGAAAGTGCGTTTCACGACGCCGCTGTCGATAATTTCATAACGTTCGATGACCGGCAGTCTGCCGAAGCCGCTTAAGGTGCGGCTGCCCACCGTAAGGCGGAAGGGAATCTTTTTCGCGTCCGTAACGAGCGGCAGCAGTGTTTTTTTAAACAACGCCCGGTCTTCGGGCGTGGGGGTGCAGGTGTATTGCATAAGTCCTCCGGTTTTCCGGACAAGAAAGTGAAAGCGCTTTCCGTCCGTTTCTTGCGTTCATTGTAGCCGAAAGGAGGGTAAATGTCAATGCTTTTCAAAAAATAACCGAAAAAAGCAAAAAATTTCGCCGAAAGCGTGAAAAAACGCACGAAAAAGGTTGACAAGCGGGGCGCGGTATGCTAAAATAAAGCAACACTCCGGGTTTATGGGGTGTTAATTTTTGTGGGAAGGTGTTCCTGATGAGAACGAGAATCACGCTTGCTTGCACCGAGTGCAAACAGAGAAATTACGACACGATGAAAAACAAAAAGAACGATCCGGACAGACTGGAAATGAAAAAGTACTGCCGGTTCTGCAAAAAGACGACGGTTCATAAAGAAGCGAAGTAATCGCCTTTTTCAGTGCGCCGCATAAGGGGTTTATTATGAAAAAAGACAAACAGCAGACCGCCGAACAAGTGACTGCGGAAGAAAAAACGACTGCCGTTGCGAAAACGGAGCCGAAAAAGAAAGCCGCAGCAAGCGACAGACCCAACTGGTTTATCCGTATGATGAGAGCCATCGGCGGATTCTTCAAAAAGATCGGCAGAAAGTTCAAGGAAGTGTTTAAGGAACTCAAAAAGGTTACCTGGCCTTCTTTCGGCAAGGTCGTGAAAGAAACGGGCGTCGTACTTGCAGTATGCCTGTTCTTCCTCGTTATTCTGACGGCGTTCGATCTCGGACTCGGAGAATTGGTCAAACTGGTCACTTCTATCGGTAAATAAGGAGAGGTACGCACATGCAGAACGCAGACCTCGCGAGATGGTACGTGCTCCACACCTATTCGGGCTATGAGGCAATGGTCAAAGACAGCCTGGAAAAACTGGTGGAGAACAACAACCTGCAGGATCGGATTTTCGACGTCTGTATCCCTATGGAAAAGACCATCGAAGAAAGAAACGGCAAGAAAAAGGTCGTACAACGCAAACTTTTCCCTTGCTACGTCTTTATTAAACTGATTTATTCCAACAACGTCTGGTTTCTCGTCACCAACACGCGCGGCGTTACGGGTTTCGTCGGTCCCATGGGCAAGCCCCTTCCTCTGACCGAAGACGAAGTCAGAAGAATGCAACTCGAACGCGTCGCGGTCGATTCCGACATTGCGGTGGGGGACGATATCCGTATCGTTTCCGGACCTTTGGACACGTTTATCGGCAAGGTGGTCGAACTCAACGAAACCACGCAGAAAGCCAAAGTCAACGTGGAAATGTTCGGCAGAGCGACCGACGTCGAACTGGATCTCGTTCAGTTGGAAAAACTCAATCTGACAAATCAGGGGTAACGCCCTTTGATTGTGTGGGAGAAGCGCAAATTTTTCAATACGCTTTGTTACAACCACTTATTTTTGGAGGAAAAACTTTATGGCTAAAAAAGTTACCGCAGTCGTAAAACTGCAACTTGCAGCCGGCAAAGCCACTCCGGGACCGCCCGTAGGTTCGACCTTAGGTCCGCACGGAATCAACATTCCCGGCTTTACCAAACAGTTTAACGAACAAACGGCTGCTCAGGCAGGACTGATCATTCCGGTCGTCATCACCATTTATCAGGACCGTTCGTTCGACTTTATTCTGAAGACCCCGCCGGCTCCGGTACTCATCAAAAAGGCTTGCAAGATCGAAAGCGGCAGCGCGAAACCCAACAAGGACAAAGTTGCCAAGATCACCAAAGCGCAGGTGGAAGAGATCGCGAAGATGAAGATGGCGGATCTCAACGCAGCCTCGCTGGAAGCGGCAATGAGCATGATCGCGGGTACCGCTCGCAGCATGGGCGTAGTCGTCGTAGACTAACCCCGGCGTCATGGGAGAACAGGAAGACTGTTCGTTAAAACCATAGGAGGATTGATTCAAGTGAAATACGGAAAAAAATATGCCGAAAGCATCAAAGCGTACGACCGTTCGCAGGCGTACGACAACGCGGAGGCGATGAAAATCGTCGTCGATACCGCGAAAGCGAAATTCGACGAAACTATCGAACTGCACGTTCGTCTGGGCGTAGACCCCAAGCAGGCGGATCAGCAGGTTCGCGGCGTTATCGTTCTTCCCAACGGTACCGGTAAAACCGTCAAGGTTCTGGTTATCGCCAAGGGGGAAAAGGCAGACGCTGCACAGGCTGCCGGCGCGGACTACGTCGGTGCGGAAGAAATGATCCAGAAGATTCAGACCGAAAACTGGTTTGATTTCGACGTTATGATCACGACCCCGGATATGATGGGCGTCGTCGGTCGTATCGGTCGTCTGCTCGGTCCTAAAGGCTTGATGCCGAACCCGAAGTCGGGCACGGTCACCATGGACGTTGCGAAAGCGATTCGCGACGTGAAAGCCGGTAAGGTCGAATACAGACTGGACAAAACCGCCATCATTCACTGCCCGATCGGTAAAAAATCGTTCGGCGCCGAAAAACTCAACGAAAACTACACCGCGCTGATGGAAGCCATCGTGAAAGCGAAACCTTCCGCTGCGAAAGGTCAGTACGTCAAGAGCATTACGGTTGCCAGCACGATGGGCCCGGGCGTAAAAATTTCGAACAGCAAGTTCAACTAATTGACAAAGCCCGTCCGGTATGTTATAATACCGTTCGGAAAAGAGCCGAAGAAGCAGGTTTTTAATTTCCGGGTTTCCGGATTCCTGCGGAGGTGACTGCTAAGGAAAGGTCAAACTACCCTTATGCCGTTATCTCGCGGCATAAGGGTTTTCTATTTTATAACGGAGGTAAACACGCACAATGTCAGCGAATTTTGAAGCGAAAAAGCAGGTCGTCGAAGACATTAAGGCGAGAATTCAGGACAGTAAGTCCCTCGTTCTCGTTGACTATAAGGGCATGACCGTAGCGGAAGACACCGCGCTTCGCAACAAGTTCCGTGAAAACGGCGTTTTCTACAAAGTGTACAAAAACACTCTGTTAAAGCGCGCGTTCAACGAACTGGGCATCGATTCGTTTGATAACGATCTGAACGAGAACACGTCCGTCGCTTTTGCGAAAGACGAAACGGTTGCGGCAAAGATCGTTGTCGATACCGTCAAAGACCTGAACGATAAAATTTCGGTCAAGAGCGGTATGGTAGACGGATCGTATCTGGACGTCAAAGGCGTAAAAGCGCTTGCAAGCATTCCTTCCAAGGAAGCGCTGTATGCGATGATCGCCGGCACCCTGCAGGGCTTTATCAGCGGCTTCGCCCGCGCGGTCAAAGCGGTTGCAGACAAAAAAGCGGAAGCGGCGGAATAAGCCCTTCCAAAAATCTGCGGCATAGCCGCAAAAAAATCGCCTGAAATGCAGGCAAAATTCAATCCGGAGGATAAAAAAATGGCAGATATCGCAAAGATGATCGAAGAAATCAAAGGTATGACCGTTCTCGAACTGAACGATCTGGTGAAAGCAATCGAAGAAGAATTCGGCGTAAGCGCTGCTGCTCCCGTAGCCGTTGCCGGCGTTGCCGCTGCTGCTGCTCCCGCAGAAGAAGAAAAGACCGAAT
This sequence comes from uncultured Clostridia bacterium, assembly GCA_934272745.1. Taxonomy (GTDB): domain Bacteria; phylum Bacillota; class Clostridia; order Christensenellales; family Borkfalkiaceae; genus SIG402. Next base: position 9,477 of record CAKQSI010000056.1, read on the forward strand.
TCAACGTCGTTCTGAAAGAAGTCGGCGGCAACAAGATCGCCGTCATCAAAGCCGTCCGCGAAGCGACCGGTCTTGGACTGGTCGAAGCGAAGGGTATGGTCGAAAAACTCGGCACCATCAAAGAAAACCTGCCCAAGGCAGACGCGGAAAAGTTGGTCGAAGCCCTCAAGGCTGCCGGCGCTACCGCTGTTATGGAATAAGAAAACCCTTAAAACTTTCTGCTTAAGCGAAAGTTGCGCGCCCTTTCCCATTCGGGAAAGGGCGCGTTTTTTTTGTCAAATCGTTTACCGTTTTTCGCTTTGCAGCAAAAACCGATCCAGAGCGAGCAGAAATTTCGTAAATTCGCTGAGCGCAACGGTCAGGCTTGCGTCGTTTGCATACGTAGCGTATAGTTCTTCGCCGTTTAGTCGAACATTTTCGCACGCGGCAGGCTGCGCGCTGCGGAAATGCGTAGGGATTCCATCCGTCATCACTATCTACCGAAAAGGCGTCTTTTTCGTCCTTATGCGCGCGGCGCTCGGGCGCCGTACGGGAGGTAACGGCAACCCTCACGCCCGTGGCAAATCATCAAAAAATA
>CAKQSI010000057.1 GCA_934272745.1 uncultured Clostridia bacterium
AGCCTCTCGAAAGCATCATCGTACCGAGCGTTGCGATGAATGCGGGAAGTTTGAGTTTTGCGACCAGAAATCCGTTCAGAAGTCCGAACAGACCGCCGATAAGAATCATTACGGGGATGGTGAGCCACAGCGGCATTCCCTTGGTATAGAAGTGTCCTGCGATGACGGACGCCGCGATACATACCGTACCGATGGAGAGGTCGATGCCGCCCGTCGCGATGACGAAGGTAACGCCGAGTGCAAGAATGGCGTACGGCGCAAGGCTCTGCGTCATGCTGAGGATGTTGTATTTGCTTAAAAAGTTGGGGTTGATCGCGTAAAAGATCAGAATCAGCGCGAACAGCGCGATCAGGATGATCATGTTCTGCTTGCCTTTGCTTGCGATCGTATTTGCCAATTTACTCCCGGTGCGGCGCAATTTGCGCTGCAGGGGCAATTTTGCCATTTCGTTTTCCATATCGGTTTACCTCCACCGGTTCTTCTTTTTAGGTTGAATGAACAAGTTTGCCGCTTTAAGCGGGTTCCCGCATCGTGGCGTAGTGCATGATTTCTTCCTGCGTCAGCCCCTCGATGGGGAGATCCGCCGTCACTCTGCCTTCGCACATGACGATTACGCGGTCGGAAAGCCGTTGGATTTCGGCAAGTTCCGAAGAGATCATGATGATGGACTTCCCTTGCGCGGCAAGTTCTGCCATCAGGTCGTACATTTCGCTTTTCGCGCCGATGTCGATACCGCGCGTCGGCTCGTCAAAGATAAAAATATCCGAATTTTTCAGCAGCCAGCGGGCTACGATGACCTTTTGCTGATTGCCGCCCGAAAGGTTTTTCAACTGCTGATCCATGGACGGCGTTTTGGTGCGCAACTTTTGATTTGCGGCAGCGGCGGCTTCCTTTGCCGCGGCGTCGTTGATCCAGCCGTGCTTGATATAGTCGTCCAGCGAAGCCAGCACCGAGTTTTCGGAAACCGACTTGCCCAGCATCAGACCATATTGTTTGCGGTCTTCGGAAAGATAGCAGATGCCGTGTTTGACGGCAACTTCCGGACTTTTGATGTCGATTTGCTTTCCGTTTAAGAAGATCGTACCCGCGTCGAAGGGATCCGCGCCGTAAACGGCACGCGCAAGTTCGGTTCTTCCCGCACCCATCAGTCCGGCAAAGCCGAGGATTTCGCCCTTTTTCAAAGTAAAGCTGACGTCCTTTAACTGCTTGCCGCTGGTCAGGTGTCTGACTTCCAGAACGGTGGGCGCGTCTTCCGGCACCATGCTCTTTTCTTTCTGTTCGGTATAAATGGTTCTGCCGACCATCATCCGGACGATTTCGTCTTTCGTCGTATCTTTGGTCAGCACCGTGCCGACGTATTCGCCGTCGCGCATGACGGTCACGCGGTCGGAAATGCGGTTGATCTCGTCCATACGGTGCGAGATGTAAATCATGCCGATGCCTTTCTGCTTCAGGTCGTTCATGATGCGGAAAAGTTCTTCTACCTCGGGCTGCGTCAGCGCCGCGGTCGGTTCGTCCAGAATCAGCAATTTACAGTCGCGGGAAACCGCTTTGGTGATTTCCACCATCTGCTGTTTGCCGACGGTCAACGTGCCGAGCTTTGCGTGCGGATCGATACGGATACCGATGCGTTCGAACAGTTTCGCCGCGTCGGCTTCCATTTTTTTGTCGTCAATAAAGATGCCTTTCTTCGGTTCGCGCCCGATGTAGATGTTCTGCGCGACCGTCAGGTGGTTCATCATATTGAGTTCCTGATGGATAATGCTGATACCCGCCGCCTGCGATTCCGCAATATTCGTGAACCGGACAGGCTGACCGAAGTATTCGATCGTCCCGGCGTCGCAGGTATGAATGCCGCAGAGCACCTTCATCAAGGTGGACTTCCCTGCGCCGTTCTCCCCCATCAGGGCATGGACTTCGCCGGCACGAAGCTCGAAATCGACGCCTTTTAACGCGTGGACCCCGGAGAATCGCTTGTCGATGCCGGTCATTTTTAAGATAACGTCACCCATTTTTCGTCACTCCCCCGTAATTACGGTTCAAAACCGCCCGATAAAACCTTCGCTCAGCGATACGGTTTCATCCTTGTCGCTCTTATGATAACACGCCGAAGAAAGAATTTCAAGACACGTTCTTGCCCTGTTTCCTTGACAAGAAAATGCTAATTTTCTGATAGAAATTTTCATTTTCTGTTGAAATTTACTAAGAAAAGTGCTATACTTTTGCCGAAAAAGGAGAAAGACGGCAGGTCTTTTTCATACAAAAACAAATCGGCAAGCAAACCGATCAACGGACTTTTACGCTTCGGGGGGAGTTTTATGGAAGTCATTCATCGCTTTAACAGCGACGCGCGTCAGCATTACCTGCTCGAAAAGCACTATGCGTTCAAACTGAAACCGCGCCTTTTATACGCCGGCTATCTGGATAAACACGGCGGCTGGCGGGAAGAGCCTCATTCTCATCCCTTTCTTGAAATCGTATTCATTACCGACGGCTCCGGCACGGTGATGATCGACAATAAAGAATATTCCGTACACCGCGGCGACCTTTTGGTTTACAATGCCGAAGTCACGCATTTTGAAAAAAGCAGCGAAGCCGACCCGATGGAAATCCGCTTTGTCGCGTTCGACAAGCTGGAGATCACCGATCTGCCGCCCAACTGGCTTTTGCCCCTTTCCTACGGTTATATTTTTCCCAGCGGGGAAATGTATGATACGTTCTGCCTTTATTTTAATCTGCTGCTTGGCGAGTTTGAAAAAAAGGAAAAGTTTTACATGGAGATCGCGCAGAACATTTCGCGCACCCTTCTGATGTACGTTTTCCGGCTGATCAACCGGACGAAAAACGCTTCCGCTCTGCTCGACATCGGCAAGATGATCGAAACCACCCTTGCGTATATCGATAAAAATTACGCCGGCAAGATCACGCTTGACGACTTAGCGGAAGAATGCTATACCAACAAATATTATCTTTCGCACCTGTTTACTCGCGTGCAGGGCATCTCGATCGGGAAATATATTTCAGATAAGCGCATTGCTTTATCCAAAGAATTATTGACCGATTCCGCCGTCCCGGTCGCGGATATCGCGATCAGTTGCGGCTTTCCCGACCCCAACTACTACTGCCGCGTATTCAAAAAAGAAACGGGGCTGACGCCTTCCGCCTATCGTAAAAAATCCCACGCCCAAACAAAACAGAAGTGACGGGCAAAAAATAACGGCGTGCCGAAATCTTTTATCCGGAGATTTTTATTCGACGATAATGCGATAGAAGAAAACCGCGCCCGCAATCCGATACAAAAAACCGCACCCGCGTAGTAATAAAACCGCAAGTGTTGATAAAAAAAGCCTGCCCCGCGTAACAATAAAACCGTAACGGAACAGGCGCGCGTCATCAAATAATTTCTTCCTTGCCGCACGAACGTAAATAAATAAAGCAACCGCGCCCGCCCGGGGTAATCCCCGGGCGGGCGCGGTTACCGTTATCAGAAAGAACGATTCGCCACATACAGCAAATAAAAAGCGTCTAGGGATTCCATCCGTCATCCCTAACTATTTTTGCGGTGACAAACCGATTTATGCGGCGTTAAACGCCGCTCGTAGTACGTCCAGTACAACTTCGGGCGTTTGCCTTGCCTAAACGAGCCGCGTTGCGGTCGGTTTCTCATCCGCAAAAATGCTACGCACCGAAAAGAGCGCATTTTTTGATGATTTTTTGCGAGCGTGAGGGTTGCTGTACTTGATGTACTGCGCCCGAACGGTCGCGGAAAATGGCGAAAAAGACGCCTTTTCGGTAGGAAGGGTGACGAATGGAATCCCTACCTTTTCCGCTTGTTTTACTTCGTTTTACGCCGTTTATATTATAGACGTTTTGACCGCTTATAATACGTCCGATTTGCCTCCTCTTCGCACGCCGTAAATTCGGCTGCTCGGTTTGCCGGCGTCCCCGATTTCGGTATACGTTACACCGAAAATCGGCACTATGCCCGGGATTCGCTTTTCAAACCGCAAAGAAAAACCGCTTGCCCGGGGCAACTTTCGCTGCGCCTTAGACGCAAGCCCGGCAAACGGTTCTTTTTATCTTCCGCGAAATTGCATCCGGCAAACGGCTTTCCAAAAAAATCGCAAAGCAAGCCCAAAACGCGTGTCCGCTTCCGCCTCAGCGGATCAGGTTGATAAATTCTTTGGTGCAGAAATTCATGTCGTTGTTGTCGGGAATGACCAATCCTAAAGCGCGGGTCGGCATGGCGGGTTCGGTGCGGATCTCCACCAGCTCGCCGTTATCCAGCAGGTCTTTGATATATTCCCGCGGAATGCAGGCGATGCCCAGCCCGATTTTTGCCAGTTGAATGAGCACTTCATGCCCCGCGACCTCGATGTCCGGATGCAGATCCACCCCCAGCGAGTTGGCGTATTCCACAATGGCTTTACGGGTGGAAGTGGACGATTCCAGCATCAAAAGCGGATAATCGCTGATGGCGGAAAGGGGCAGGGGCTGTTCGGCATTGAACTCGAAATCGGGACTGCAGACGAAAATATCGTTGAGTTCCATGATTTTACCGGAAAGCACCAGTTCTTTATTCGACAGCGGCAGGTTGACGATGCCGAGATCGGCTTTGCCGCTTTTCAGCGTTTCGACCGCTTCCTGCGAGGTGGTGTTGGTGATGATGATCTTGACGTCGGGATATTTATTGTGGTACTCGTTGATGACGGGCAGCAAATAATGGTTGATGACCGTATCCGAAGCGCAGATGCGCACCACGCCTTTCGCCGTGTTTTTGAGTTCGTTGAACTTGATCTCGGCGGAATCCAGCAGTTTCAGCGCCTGTTCGACCAGCGAAAAAATCTGCTTGCCGCCCGTTTCGGAAAGTTCCATGCCGCGGTGCGTGCGGTTGAACACCGTGCCTCCCAGTTGCGCTTCGATCTGCTTGATCGACTGCGAAACGGCAGGCTGCGAAATGTACAATTCCTCCGCCGCTTTGGTCAGACTGCCGCACTTGGCGACCGCATAAAACACTCTGTAAAGTTCCAGATTGACCATAACTTCTCTCCTTCAAAAATCCTTTTATCTCCCGCCGAAGTACCGATTTTTGCGAAACGGTAGGCGTTTTTCGTTACGTTATCTCGTTAAAGCGGCTATGCCGGCGCGCTTTGCCGGCGTTATTTCCCCACGCAGAATTTGGAGAAAATCTCGTCGATCACTTCGTCCGGCGCGGTAGCGCCCGTAATTTCGCCGAGAAGCGACCACGCTTCGTCAATATCCTGCGCGATAAGGTCGGGCGTGACCGTCCCCACGGCGCTTGCCGCGCGATATAAAATCTCTTTCGCGGCGACGATTTTTTCGTAATGGCGGCGCTCGGTCAGGTACCCGATTTCGGGATCCGCCTTGCCGGAAAGCGCGATTTTGCAAAGACGTCCGGTCAAATCGGGAACACCCTCGCCCGTTTTCGCGGAAAGAATCAAGGGGTCTTCGCCATACTTATTCCGCACCTTTTCCGCGCGGGCTTCCGCCCCGGGTAAGTCGCTTTTATTGACCAGAAAGAGCGTTTCTCCGCCCTCTTTTTTGCGCTCCGCTATCACTTCGTCCGTAAACGCGTCGTCCGCGTCTTCGGTCAGAACCAGCACGACGTCCGCGGAGAGCGCGGTCTTTTTCGCGAGATCGACGCCGATTTTTTCCACCGCGTCTTCCGCATTTCTGAGCCCCGCCGTGTCCGAAAAAATAAACTTGACGCCGGAAAGTGCAATCTCCCCTTCCACCACGTCCCGCGTGGTGCCGGCGACATCGGTCACGATGGCTTTTTCCCGCCCTAAAATCGCATTCAGAAGCGAACTCTTGCCCGTATTCGGGCGTCCGAGCAGCGCGACACGCACCCCGCTTTTGACGTAACTGCCCGACCGATAGGTTTCCGCAAGCGCGGAAAGGCGGTCCGCCGCAGCATTCAGTTCGGCTGCGATTTCGGGGTCGGAAACCTCCTCCAGCCCCTCTTCGGGAAAGTCGATTTCCGCGTCGATTTTCGCCAGAGTAAAAGTAAGGTCTTTGCGCAATTTTTCGATAGCGTTATACAGTTTTTCGCGATACAACCGATATCCCGCCTTGACGAGTTCGGTAGTTTCCGCATGGATCATCTCGTTCAGCCCCTCGGACGAAGAGAGGGACATTTTGCCGTTTAAGTAGGCGCGCCGGGTGAACTCGCCGCGTTCTGCCGGGCGGCACCCCAAAGAAAAGGTCTTTTGCAGCACGCCGCGCTGAATGGCAATGCCGCCGTGGCAATGGATTTCCACCACGTCCTCCCCCGTGTAACTGTGCGGGGAGCGGAAATAGACCGCCATACCCTGATCGAAAAAGCCGTCCGCTTCGATCACTCCCGGGTAAAGGCGGTACGGTTCAAACGCCTTTACCTGCGTTTTGCCCGCGGGGCGGAACATTTTTTCGAGCACAGAAAGCGGATTTTCGCCGCTGATCCTGATAATGGCAACGCCACCCACCCCCGGCGGAGTGGAAATCGCCGCAATATTTTCTTGCAAAATCATTTTTTACCTGTTTTTCCGCGGAATCCTGCGGGGATTTTTTGAACGAAATGCAAACTTTTTACCGGATTACGTTGCAAAAATAAAATTTTTCGGGCAGGGAATTTCCACGCGTTTTGCCCGTAAAACGACTTTTTCCGTAAAACGTCTTTGAAGAATTACACGCTTTTTACTATACTTATACGATATTTTACCATATTTTCAAGCAAATGTAAAACGCTTTCCCGCGCGTTTGCGATATTTTCGGTGTAAAAAATCCGTTTTCGGATTTTGTTTTCCTTCTGTAATGATTGCCGTTTCCTCGTTTGGACTTCGGAACAACCCATAAACAGTCTGCCACCATATCCGCCGCCAGCCGGCTTTTCCGTTACGTAATTTCAAACGCGCCGCCGCCCTGCCTTAATTTTAAGGCAGGGCAGCGGCGCAATCCATATAAAATATCTATAGAACCCCTCTTTGCCAAAACGTTCCGTTTTTCGGGACACGTCCCTCAAAAATCAACAAGATTGGCATTTGGTACCGCCACCGTATCCGACGAAAATCCCGACCGGACCAAACGAATATCCGTCAGCCGTCTGCATTGCTCTTGCGTATTCCGCTGCGGAATTGCAATAAAAAGCAGATCCGCTCGTTTTCCCCGATTCGCCCGGGCGCCAAAGCGCATATCCGGAATTTGATACCGAAAATAAACCAACGGTACCCCGTTTTCGGAACACTTTACCCTTTCTGTTCTTTAGTACCGGTCTTATCTACGGTAAAGGAACGCTTTCCCCCGCATAGGAAAATATCCTTGACTTCCACCCGGGAAAGCGCCGCCGGCAAATGGGGAGAAAGGGTGAACCCTTCTTCCGTAAAACCGACGTCCAGCAGTCCGTCGGTGATGATTCTGCAAAACAGCGCGCTTTCGCCGCTCAGGTGGCGCATGCCGTTTTCGGGATAGGCTTCCACAACGTAGGGGGCGCGCTCGCCCAGCAGCCGGGTAGCCGCCGTTTCTTTCAGCCGCGCCCAGGCTTCGTCCGCTCTGCCCGCACGGAACAGCGCCGCGATATAGTACAGCGCGCTGCGGTCCCACACCACGTTTTCGTTTTCGGTAGTCTTTAAACTGCCGTTTTCCCAAAGCAGTCTCCCGATCGCGTTCAACGCGCCGTCCGCCCGGCTTTTGATGCCCATATACGGAGGCAGGCAGATCCAGGCGCGCACTTCGTCAAGTCCCGCGTGATAGCGATAGCAATCCTCTCCCGTAAGGCGTGCGCCGAACGTCTTTTCGATACCGTCCGCTATTTTTCGTTGCAAGGCGGCGCATTTCTCCGCCTTTTCCTTTTCGTCCATACGGGAAAGCAGCACGCCGTAAGCGCCGAACGCGCCGTAGGAAATCGCCGAAGTGGAAAGATTAGCGTCGCCCGAAGACAGCCGGTTTTCCAGCTCGTCCGTATCCGAAAGCACCGTTCCGTCCGACGCAATGCGGCGTTCGATATAGTCCGCGCACCAGGCAAGCTGCGCTTTCGCTTCTTCCGCCGGCAATTCGCCCCGCGTCAGAAAATAGCGGCTGCTTCCATACAAAAACATGGAAGCGTCGCCCCGGTCGCCGGCGCCGTTCCAGTAGTCGGTTCCTTCCGAAATCAGACTGCTCGGAATGGGCAGATCGCGGTCGTTCATATACGGAGCCCACCAGTGCATAGCGGTTTTTGCCGCGTCCTGCTCGGCGGCGTCGTCCGTAAAAGCGAACCAGGGCGTGGCGTATTCGCACTCGTCGTTGCACCACACCGCCGCGTAATACTGTCCCCCGCCCGGGGAATGCACCCTGCCCTTTCTGGTGCGGAAAATACTTTCGCCCGCACGCAGTTTGCTGAACGCAAACAGCGTGTCCACCACGTCGTCGCCCGTCGTGACGTCGCACTCGGTCATCAATTCTTTCACGCGCGCCCTGCGCCTTTTCAGCGGATTCTCCTCGTAAGGAGCGACGGCATTTGCAAACCGCGCACTGAAGCAAAAGGTCAATTGCAGTTTTTCGCCGGGTTGAAAATCTATCATCTTTTCTGCAACACGGTCTGCACCGTACCCAAGAATGCAAGGCGCATTTCGCCCGTTTTTGCAATTTTTCACAGCGCTGCAGTTTTCCCTTGCGCCTGCGTCCAACGCCCCCGCTGCGAGATCTTTTGCGCCGATACGCAGCGCAGCCTTATCCCCGCAGTTGTCGCAAAATGCTTCCGTCAGCCGGCGTTCGGCAACGATGTATCCTTCGCAACCAAGGCGCGTTTCCAGCCGCTTATAGGGCGTAAAGCGCAGCGTTTCGAGCGTTTTCCCGCAGTTTTCAATCTCAACGGTTTCGTACGTGGCGGCAAGGGTTACCGACGGATAAAACCGGTGTACGATCCGGCAGCCGCCCGCGCACGTTTTTACGGTCAGCACGCCGTCGATTTCCACCCGCTCCAGCGTTTCCGCTTCACCAAACTGCACCGGCGATTCCGTGTCCGTCACGTGATAGGAAGAGCGCGTTTCGTCCGGCTGAAAGCGAAACATCGGAAAAATACACTTCTTTTCCGCAAAATAAATATTGTCTTCGTTCGCACCGTACCGCACAATCACCGAACAGCGCTCGCCGCTCATTTCGATATCGTCTGCATGCCCCCGAAAGTCGTCGCTCGCTATCCGCTTTTTCGGCGTTTCAATAAAAAATCGCATCTTTTCCTCCTGCTAAGCCCGTATTAAGCAATACTAATAGTATACTATTCAGCGACTTCCTTGTCAAGAAATGTTCCGATTTTTGCAGGACGTATCCCGTTTTGGGTAAATCTGAAGCGGAGTAAAAGCAGATCCCCGGAAAACTTTTTCTAAGGATTTATCATAACGCAAATGAATAAGATATTTAAAAGAACGCACCGGATTACGACACGCCGGAAAATATACATTAACAGCCCTTACCCAGACCTATGGCGCAAAAACAACGTATTTTATCGGGGTAAAATTCTTTTACTATGCAATAGTAATAAATCGTCCGACGAACAAAAAAGGTTAAAAATATTTCCACGAACAATAAATGCCCGGCAATCGACAAACAAAGCATAAAAAACAATGTACCGGGTAAGTCAATAAACCTGAAACGGCATAAAAACAACGTGCGCGTCAACGTGCGCGCGTGAAAGCATAGCCAAACAGTCAGGTTGCCATAACCCGCGACACAAAAACCAGCGCGCGTGAAAGCATAGCCGAACAGTCAGGTTGCCATAACCCGCGACACAAAAAACAACGCACCGGAAAAACCGATGCGTTGAATGAAATGTGGCAAAGCGGGCGATCCGGTAATGCAAAAAACCGCACAAAAAACAACGCACCGGGAAACCGATGCGTTGAATGAAATGTGGCGATGACCTATCCTCCCGAGCAGTCGCCCGCTAAGTACTTTCGGCGCGAGA
>CAKQSI010000058.1 GCA_934272745.1 uncultured Clostridia bacterium
GAAGACCCGGGGAAAAGTCGGTTTCGCACTTTGCCCCGTTTACCTAAGAACGGGTCGAAGACCCGGGGAAAAGTCGGCTTCGCACTTTGCCCCGTTTACCTAAGAACGGGTCGAAGACCCGGGGAAAAGTCGGTTTCGCACTTTGCCCCGTTTACCCTAAGAACGGGTCGAAGACCCGGGGAAAAATTGACATTTGCACTTTGTTACATCTAACCCAAGAACGGGTCGAAGACCCTAAAAGTTGGGCGGGGACGAGATCCAGAGTACCCGCGCCGGCTTATCCGACCGGTTGGAAATTTTGTGCGTTTTGTCCGAAGCGTAATAAAAACTTTCGCCCCGGGCGCAGACGCGGGTGCGCTTTCCGTGCGTGACCCACACTTTCCCTTCCAGCACGTAGCCGAATTCCTCGCCCTCGTGCGGCATATCCTCGTCGGTTTCCGCCCCGGGCGCAAGCGATAAGATTGCAGGCTCCATCTCGTTTTTCTGCGCGGACGGAATCAGCCACATAAACTCCATACCATCGTCTTCTTTTACGATGTAATCGGACTTTTTGTAAACCAGCTTGCGTTCCTCTTCTTCCGCAAAAAAATCTTTCAGGCTTTGACCGAGCGCCGCCACGATGTCTTCCAGCGTCGCGATCGACGGACTGGTCAGTTCGTTTTCCAGCTGCGAAATGTACCCTTTGGTCAGTTCGCACCGATCGGCAAGCTCCTGCTGCGTCAAGCCTAATTGCTGCCTGCTTTCTTTGATTTTCGCTCCGATTTTCACGAGAGCCCTCCGCAAAGTTAAAGATTGTAAACCAAAAGTTTACTAAAAGTAAACCAAAACAACGGGAATTATTATAAGGGCTGCCGGGCGGAATGTCAATCGTTTGCATATAGTTTTTCAGGTTTTTTTCAACTTTTTTTGCGCCGGAATCCGGAAGGGAAATTTGCCGACCGTCCCGCCGATTTTCCACACTATCTATATATAAAGGAGAATGATTTTAAGCAAACGACCGCTTTTTTCCTGAACCGGCACGATAATGTCCGCCCGCATGCCGCAATCGGAAAGTTTATCGTTTGTTCTCCGGAACCGGCAACCGCGGCGCGCACGAACGGCATCCCCTTTTCTCGTCCCCGCAGGCAGCCCCGCCCGCACGTTTTCCCCGAAAACATGCGGGGCACGCCGACGATATCTCCCCTTCTCCCCTGCGGACGACAGCGCCCGCACGCCCTCCTCTGAAAAAAACACGCCCTTTCTCTGAAAAAACATGTACCGCTCGCCCGATAATGCTTTTCTCTTTCCTCGACCCCGGGCGACGGCTTCCTTTAAAAAAACAGCGGGGCGCGCCGGAAAACCGGCGCGCCCCGCTGAACTTTATCTGGATTTCTGTTTTTACTCTGCAAGGTGGCTATCCCCGCCCGGCAAAGTTGCTATCCCGTTCACCCTTTAAAGCAATTATTTCCCTCCCCACAAGGCAGGCGGAAAACTTCCGCCAAAAGCCCCTGACCGTGGACAAAAATTTTCTTTTGTACCCGAAAACGGGGGTACGTCCCCCGAAAAAACGCCCGCTTCGGCTTTTGCACCGGGGACGCAAAGGGGGTTGCCTATCAAACTGTCAAGTCCCTATTTCTGTTTCCGGATATCCCCGGCATAACCGAATCGACCTTTCCCGGGCAGTACGTTTTTCAGCCGCCCGTTTTACGGGAAATGCCTACCGAGCAATTCACAGGGGATTTCTGCCGGGGCAGTTTGCAGAAAAAGCCTGCCTATATAACTTGTTGGAAAAGCCCGCAAAAGCGGCTTGCGGAAAATCCTGCCCAAAGGCCACCCTCGCGTTATCTGCCCCGTTTTTGCTCCACAGCATCCGCAAGACGAACGCCATCCCGGTAAAAACCGTTTAAGACGCGCGACACGGCTTCTTTCGGCTGTTTTTCGTCGAAGATCGACTCCAAAGACATCACGCCGCGGAAGCCCGTTTCCGCCAACGCGGAAGTAAAATCTTCCCAGTCGATCGTGCCGCTAAAAGGCGCGCGGTGCTGGTCGTTTTTGCCGTCGTTATCGTGGACGTGCAGCACTTTTAAGCGCCCGCCCAAAAGGCGAACGTACTTGCCCGGCGCAACGCCCGTTACGTTGGCGTGTCCGGTATCCAGACAAGCGGCAAAATATTCGTCGTTCATGCGGTCGATCATCTCGATCAGGCTTTCGGGCAGCGCCGACGGAATGCGCCCGAGCGGCATATTTTCCAGCGCGATGGTAACGCCGGCTTTTCTCGCTTCCGGCAACAGTTCGGAAAATAGTTCAAGGTTCATGGCAAGCGTCTTTTTCGGGTCGTCGTCTTCACCCCAGCCGCAGCGCATCGCACAATGAACGACCTCGTACTTCGCCCCTAAGATTTGGGTGGCGCGGAACGATTTTTTAAGAGCGTCTATCATAAATCGGTACTCTTCCGCCCGGTCTACTCCCGCCCGCGGGTCGGGATAGGTGGGGAAAGGCGCGTGCGTCTGGACACATTTCAGTCCCGCTGCGTCGATCATTTCCCGCTCATTATAAAAATGCTCCTCGAAAGCGCCGCCACTAAGCGTATACACGCCCGAAAAGGGTGCGTAGGCGTCCCACGGTTCCCCGTTGTCGATTACGGTAAAACCCGCGTTTTTCAGCGCTTCGTACCCCTCTTTTTTGCCAAGCGCCCGCAAGGTGCCCGAACTGCAAAGTCCTACTTCCATATTTTATCCCCCTGAACTTTCTCTCATCGGCGCCGCCGAGAGGCTTTGTTTCACGCAAGTGGTCAATTCTTTTCAAAATTCTATCAAAAACCGCCGCGGCGGAAATTCCACTACGACGGTCTGCTTTGTTTTTCGTCCGTAAGACAAACGTTTCCCGGCAGAACCCCCTTTTAAGGCGCAACTTCGGAAAACCCCGCCCGCCTCAGCAACCTTTTAGGGCGTAACGCGGTCGGGACCGCGGAAGATAAACATCGCCTCTTTAATGGTCAAACCCAACAGCAACATGGTCAGACGGTCCACCCCAAGTCCGAAGCCGCCGTGCGCGGGCGCGCCGTAACGGAAGAATTCCAGATAGAATTCCACGTCCTTTTTCAGACCCTTTTCTTCCGCCTGTTTTTTCAGAATCTCATAGCGGTGTTCGCGCTGTGCGCCGGTCGTAATTTCGCAGCCGCGCCAGATCAGGTCGTACCCCATCGGCACGCCGCGTTCGTCGCGCATGTGGTAGAACGCGCGCTTTTCGGCGGCATAATCGGTGACGAACAAAAATTCGTGACCGTATTTTTCCATAGCGAAGTCTTTGCATAGCCGTTCCGCTTCGGTCGTCAGATCGCCCTTTTCCGAATCGGGAACGTCGTAACCGTAACGCTCTTTCAACTCTTTATACAGGTCGGCAAGTTTGATGACGGGGAAAGGTTTTTCGGGAACGATGACTTCCAGACCGAACAGTTCCTTGATCTTATCGCCGTACGCCGCCTTGACTTCTTGCAGCGCGTAGGTAAGCAGGTCTTCTTCCATCTTCATGACGTCTTCCACGCCGTTGATGTACGAAAATTCCAGATCAAACCCGGTAAATTCGGTCGTATGCTTGTTGGTATGCGACTTTTCGGCGCGGAATACCGGTCCCACCTCGAAAATACGGTCGAACCCGGCAGTCATCGCCATCTGTTTATAGAACTGCGGGCTTTGCACGAGGTACGCTTTGCGGTCGAAATAATCCAGCGCAAACACGTCCGCGCCGCTTTCCGAAGCGGCGCCGCAGATCTTGGGCGAATGAATTTCGATGAAGTTGTTTTTCAGCAAAAATTCGCGCATGGCGGCGACGAATTTGGTCTGCACCTGAAACATCAACAGGTTTTTATCCGTGCGCAGGTCGATCCAGCGATAGTCCATACGAAGGTCGGGCGCGGATTCCGGACCGATGGGCAGGGCGTCCGCGATCGACTGAATTTGCATTTCTTCGGCAAGCAGTTCTCTGCCGCCCAGTTTCACATAGTCGTTTTCCATCACCACGCCGGTAACGGTGACCACCGATTGCAGCGTAAGACGATCGACCGCGGCGGCAACTTCGGGATATTTTTCTTTTTCGACGGTGACCTGCAGTCTGCCCGTCACGTCGCGAATGACGAGAAACGCCATCGTGCGCTTGTTGCGGATATTTTCCACAAATCCGGCAATCGTATTTTTTTCGCCGGGAATTACGTTTTTAATGTAAGTTCTTTCCATTTTTGCCGCTCCTTCGGGGGTGAATTTTGCCGCGTTTCTTTTAAGAAAACCATTTAAGCGCCTTTCGGGAAAACTTTTCTCTCTCTGTAAAAGGCTCGCTTCTTCAGGAAAACCCTCTGCACTTCGTAAAAGGCTCGCTTTTCTCTCGTCAAAGGATCCTCGCGCGCGGCGATTTTGATTCCTCCGTTATTTTATAACAATCGCGGGGAAAAAGCAATCCTTTTTGCGCGTTCTTCCCGTTTTTCCGCAAAAAAAGACCGGGGGACCTTCCTCCCCCGGCTTTTATTTCGGAATTAAAGCAGAAAAGTTTTGCCCGTCTATCGCGAGAGACATATTGAATTAAACCGAGATCATTTCCGCGCGGGAAGCGCAAAAACCCACACCGTTGCCGGCAAGAGAGTGGGACTCCCCACACAAGCAGTCCCACTGCCAGCGCGGAGACTTCGAAAGACTCTCTCTTCCACGCAGCCGGAGACATCTCGGAATCTACTCTCTTCCACGCGGGAAGCGCAAAAACGGAACGTTTTTGCGGAAAACCTACAAGGTTTTCAAAACGCTTTACCGAAAGGCAAAGCGTTTCCTCCCCGCAAAATTATCGCGGCTTTCCGCCTTTACTCTTCTTTACCTTCCGTTTTTACCGCAGTATCTGTACTCTCCGCAGTTTCTTCCTCGGCAGGCGCAAACCTCTCCGCCGCGCCCGCGAGTTTCGTTCCCTCGGCAACATTGTCGACCGACCTCGCCGCTTCCGCAGCGGCATTCCCCGCCCCACCTTCCTCGGCGTTTCCCGCACCCGCGTCGTCCGCGGCGTCTTCCTCGCTTAGATATGTCAATTTCTTTTTATAATACTTCTCGTACTGCGCGCGGTAGGCGGCTTCCGTCCGCAGCCGCAGATCTTCCGCCCGTTCCCGCACGGGGAGATCGGGATTGCCGTACAGCGGCGGCAGCACCTGCACGGTCACCGCGGGCGTTACCCCCACGGCGCGGCGCACGCGGCTTTTCCGGAACTGGATAAACATCGGCACGACCGGCACGTTGTTTTTGACCGCAAAGCGGAAGGCGCCGATCTTCATCGGGCGGGGTTTTTCGTAGTCCACCCACATCGCCTGTTCGGGATTGAAATGCACGAATTTCCCCTTTTTCAGTAGTTCGGAAATGGCGGCGTCCAGATTTTTATACGCTTCAAACGTGCCGTTCAGCGGCAGAAAACCGCCCAGCCGCAGGATCTTTCCGCCCACGCCCCGCTTGCTGTTGTGCGAAGCGCCCGTCAGATACACCCGTCCGAACCCGAACGTTTCCTTGACGATCAGCGTGTCGAGGTAGGAAACGTGGTTGGAAACGGTGATCGCCCCTTTGACTTTACGCAAGTTTTTGCGACCTTTGACGATCAGCCGAAAACACAAAAAATCCGCCACGGGACCCAGCGTCCAGAGAACCGCGCGCACGACCCCCGTTAAAAACCCGTTCACCGCGCCTTTTTGCAAGAAAACGTAATTTTTGTCCACGGGGACGACGTCTTCGGTGTTGAACGGCGTGGAATATTCGTCGAACTTCCCCTCCCGTTCCAGTCGATTGAGTTTTTCGACGTAATTCCGCCGTTTTTTCCTGAGCAATGATCCTTCCTCCGATCGGTCTTTTGAACGATTTGTATCGATTTTCGCTGGTACGTCCCCCGTTTTTTGAGAACCGGAAGGACTTTCCCGCCTGAAACAGAATTTCCGCTTTTTGCTTCCATCATTTAACGGAAACTTCTAATCTCCCGGCGCCTGCTGTTTCCCGGCACCTTTCCGCCTTCCGGCGCGCTTATCGGCACCTTGTTATCTTTCGGCGCGCGCTTATCGGCGCCCGTTATTTCGCGTTCTCCTTTTCTTCCGGCGCAGCCGCCGCGCTCTTTTTGCGGTTTTCGTAAGCGTTCAGGATAATTTCGCCGATCTCGTCCGCGCCGTTTTTCTTGCGGTCGATATTTTTCGCGATGCGCTTTCTGCAATCTTCCAGTTCGTCCGGAGAATCCATCAGCCGCTCGATCTCGCCTTTCACGCTCTTTTTATCAAAGGCACCCCAGCCGAGGTTCATACCCTCCACAAACACCTTGTACGTCGCCTTTTCGATGGGGTGCGGAAAATAGTCGATCAGCACCGGCGTCCCCATATACAGCGCGTCAAGCACCGCGTTCGGTCCGCCTTTGGTCACGAACAAGTCGGAAGCGGCGTACAGTTCGTACGCTTCCGGCGTAAAGCCGAATACCCGCAATTTTACGTTTTCCGGCAGTCGTTTTTCCATAGCGCAAAGGCTGCGGTACACTTTTTCGTTCTTTCCCGCAAGGAAAAGCACGGTCACCCGCTTTTCGGTTTTCTTCATAAAATACTCGGCAAACCGCTTGCCCTTGCCGTCCGCGTACGCGCCGTCGGCAAACATCACGACGAAAGCGTTTTTGTCGATGCCGTACTTTTCGCGATAGGAATTCTTATCCCCCTCGGCGTTCACCACGCACGAACGCGCGGTAAAAAACACCTGCTTCACCGCGTTTTCGTTGAAATGGCGGCTGTAGACCGCTTCTTTTGCGGCGTAGGCGTTATTCGTGATGAACAGATCGCTGCGATTGTCCCACCACACGTGCACGTTGTTGTCCGGATTATAAGTCACGATGATGGCGTCCGGATTACACCGCCGTTTGTATTCGATCGCCGCGAACGAAACGAAGTAGTGCGTGCTTAAAATGATGTCCGGGCGGTAGGTTTCAAACGCGCGCACGGTGGCGTCGGTCGCCCGGCGGAACAACGTATGGTGCAGAAAGCGCATCATGGGCTGTTTGCCGATTTCCATCACCGAAAATATCGTGGGACCGAATATCGGCACTTTGTTGGTCAGTTTGGTCTGCGCGGTCAGAAATTTTTCAAACCAGATCTGTTCTTTACTGTTGGTGTCGCGCATAATTTCGGTTTCCACGATCTCGAACCTGTCCGAATAGTCGCGCTTTAAGGCGTCCGCCACCGCGCGCATGGACATGATGTGCCCCATGCCCGACTCAATATAGGTGACAAGCAGGCGCGGCTTTTTGGGGGACGTACCCCCCGTTTCGGGAACGGAAACTCTGCTTTCGGGAACGAAATCCCTGTTTTCCGAAATAAAAGCCCCGCTCTTATCCTCGGGCGCTTTTGCGCCTTGCGTTTTTTCAGTCGTATTATCCTTTTCCTGCATAATTTCTCCGATGATTGCCGAAGAAATAAAATTCTCCCGGCAGTCCGTTTCGGCGCCGCCGGCAAATAGCGCGGCAAACGGAAAGCGCCCGTTTTTCTTTACTATACCACACCGCGGCAAGGTTTTGCAACTTTTTATGAAAAACGCATTCTGTCTGCCCACAGATTTTTCCCGAAACGGGGAAAAACATTCTTCGTTTTAAGGCGGAAAAGCAAAGCAAGGTCAAGAATTACGATCCGTCCCGGAACACGAAGCGCCGCTGCCGCAAGCGGCAAAACAATACAACGGTACCTCCTCGAAAGCGCCGGAACACAGGCGCGGGAAATCGGCTGAACAAGCAAAAGGCAGCACAACCGCCGCCGCGGCTGTCGACGGGAAAAAAAGCGGGCGTTCCGCCGCCCCGCGCCAAAAAAATTGTGCCGAAGAAAAAAGAATTTTTCCTTTTTTGTTGCAGAGTAAAAAATTTTCAGTATAATGGTAAACGGAACGAAATATTCCGCTTTTTCTGCCGGACAAACCACACGGCGGCACAAAAAGAACAGATGATAAGGAGATCAGTATGGAACTGAAAGACAAAAAAGTCGCCTTCCTTGGCGACAGCATTACGGAAGGTTACGGCACCAGCGCGCCGCAATTCCGCTACACGGACGTCTTTGCCCGCCTTTCGGGCGCAGACGTCACCACCAACGGCATCGGCGGAACGCGCTACGCCGTCAAGAAAAAACCCTCGCCCGATCCGCACCATGACCTTGATTTCGTGCTTCGCGTAGACGAACTGCCCAAAAACGCCGAGATCGTGGGGGTGTTCGGCGGAACCAACGACTTCGGGCACGGCGACGCGCCGCTCGGCAAGTTTGAAGACCGCACGCAGGACACCTTTTACGGCGCTTGTCACGTTTTGTACCGCGCTTTGATCGAGCGCTTTCCTGACGCTTTTATTTTTATTATGACGCCGCTGCACCGCCTGAGCGAGGACGCGACGGTCAACGAGATCGGGCTTCCCTGCCACCCGATGAAAGACTTCGTGCAGGCAGAACGCGAAGTTGCGGAGTACTACTCCCTGCCCGTTCTGGATCTTTACAAGGAAAGCGGCTTGCAGCCTGCCGTCCCCGCGATCCGGGAACTTTACCTGCCCGACGGTTTGCACCCCAACGACCGCGGCGCGGAATTGTTAGCCCAAAAGATTCTGGCGTTTTTAAGAAACCGCTGACGCGGCACGGGCGCGAAATTGCAACTGAAAATACGGATAGAAAACGATAAAAAGCGGCGGCGCCCGCGGGGACTACTTCCCTGCGGGCGCCGCCTTATTTCTTTTCTCTCTTCTTTTACCGCGACTGTGTTTTTTCACGGCAATTCTTTTTCTTTACCGTGGCAATCCTTCTTTATCGCGACTGCCGGTGCAAGTTTGCTTTACCGCGCCAGCCCTTCTTTTGCCGCGAACGCGGACGCAATTTCACCTTGCCGGATCCTCTTTACCACAACCTTGTGGCACAAGACCGACTTGCCGCCGCTATTCTTCCTTTTTCCGCGACTTTTGCGCTTTGCTTTAGGGATTCCATTCGTCATCACTAATTACCGAAAAGGCGTCTTTTTCGCCATTTTCCGCGACCGTTCGGGCGCA
>CAKQSI010000059.1 GCA_934272745.1 uncultured Clostridia bacterium
CCTCCCGCCGCCTTCACCTATTTGCAAAGCCGGCACCGGCAACTTGCCTGCCTTTCTCCACTCCGCCCGCGGCACAATGCTTTTCACGCACGCGTTACGGGCGGGATTATATTATATGCCATATTATATCCCCCCTCTGCCGGCACCCCGATCTTCGGGGTCCCGGCAGAGGGGGGGGATATTAGCCGCTTCGGCGGAGCATTACGGAGGGATTTTGCGGAAGTTTTATTGCGGGATTACGGAGGTGGCGCACGGGTTTACAGGGGGAAAGTAAAATAATAAATAAAATGAGTATATAGACGCGCGGGGCTTGGACGGAAGTGCGACGGGGTTGCCGAATTTTATCGTGCTTTTACTATATATAAAACCCCGCCCGCGAGGAGCGTTGCTCCTCGCGGGCGGGGTTTATCGAGGTATTACACAAATCCAACAGCTAACACCCCCGGTGAGCGGCGCGGGCGCATAGCGCGCTGTATCGCACAAGGAGGAACTTTACGACACCTTTGACTTTTTATAACAAGCAGGCGGGGCGGGAAAATATTGTTAGACTTTAATAAAATAAGTTTGATTAAAACGCGCGGGGCGGCTCCCGAAGGAGCCGCCCCGCCTGCTTACTTTTCCGTATCTTTTCAAAACCGGCACCCGCGGCTTGTCTACCATCCACCCCGCGGCGCGGGCGCATAGCGCGCTGTGTCGCGGGTAAAAATATTGATAAGATTGCGCGAGGCGCGGAGAGTTTCTCCGCGCCTCGCGTATACAACCAATACTACTGATTTTTTTCTAAATGAGTACCACCCACCCCGAGGAGTGGCGCGTGTATGTTATATACTGTGCCACACCTTTGGAAAAATAAAAAATACCATGTCTCCCCATCCGCTTATCAACAAACCTTTCCCCACCCCGCAGCGCGGGGCGAATGCCCTTGTGCCGCGGGGTGGGAAGAATAAGGATTGCAGTTGCGGGAATTATTGACAACTGCCAGAGATTTCCATTTATCATCTCCGATCATTCGTTGCCTGTCACCCAAACCCGTTTTGCAACCTACTACAAGTTTCCGTCAACGATTCCGATTTACGATAACTCTCCGGTCTTTGTTGTTTGCGTTCTTACTACTATAAAAGAGCACGGCTTAATTTTTCGCTTCGGCGTCGCCGAAGTCGTGTTCTTTCACCGGGCAGGCGATAACAGCGTCCATTACGGGCGCGATCAGCGACGGTTCAATCTCCTCCACCTTTCCCTCATCGGCAAGGCGGGCGTTTTCGGGACGAATGGGAAGCCGGGTCAGCAGTTTTAAGCCGGCGGCTTTCGCGCTCTCCTCGGTCTTCCCTTCCCCGTAGGGGAAGAATTTTCCCCCGCAATGGGGGCATTCGGCATAACTCATATTCTCCACCAGTCCGATGACGGGAATATGCATCATCTTTGCCATGTTAACCGCCTTTTGCACGATCATCGAAACCAACTCCTGCGGCGAAGTGACGATGACAATGCCGTCCACCGGCAGGCTTTGGAACACGGTCAGCGGCACGTCGCCTGTTCCCGGGGGCATATCGACGAACATATAGTCCACTTCGTTCCAGATCACGTCCGTCCAGAACTGGCTGACCATGCCCGAAATGACCGGACCGCGCCAGATGACCGGCTCGGTTTCATCTTCTAAAAACAGGTTGGCGGAAACGATCTCCACGCCCTTTTTACTGGTGACGGGCAGAATCCCGTATTCGGTGCCGTCCGCTTTTTCGGTCAAGCCGAACATTCTGGGCATAGACGGTCCCGTGACGTCCGCGTCGATCACGGCGGTGGAAAAGCCGCGGCGGCGCGCTTCCGACGCTAAAAGCGCGGTGACGAAAGATTTTCCCACCCCGCCCTTGCCGCTGACGACGGCGATAACTTTTTTGACGTTGCTGAGCGCGTTGGTGCGCTTGAGCATGCTTTTCGGCTTTCGATCCGCACAGTTTTCCCCGCAGGAAGAACAGTCGTGTGTACATTCACTCATTATATTACCTCGCTTTAATTGTTGGGAACTTAGCAAAACTTTCCGGATTCCGCCCCGCATAAAAAGGCTTTGCGGCGTAGCGGAAAAGTTCGCTACCCCCTATAAAACGTTTTTAAGGCTTCCGCGCCGTAAGGCAAGCGGAACCCATTTAAAATTTTTGCTCTTTATTTACTCTTCGGGCAGCGCCTGCGCTTCCTGCAAAAACACGCCGGCGTCCGCGTCGCTCGGCATACGGAAGTCCCCGCGCGGGGAAAGCGTCACGCTGCCGATCTTTACGCCGTCCGGCAGGCACGAGCGTTTGAACTGCTGCGAGAAGAAGCGGCGATAAAAGGTGACCAGCCACTTTTTGATCGTTTTTTTGTCATACGTATCGCAAAAAACGTTACACGCCAGATAAAAAATCTTTTCCGGCGGAAAGCCGTACCGGAGGAAATAGTACAGGAAAAAGTCGTGCAGTTCGTACGGACCTACCAGATCTTCGGTCTTCTGCGCGATTTCACCCGCCTTGGGCGGAAGCAGTTCGGGACTGACCGGCGTTTCGATGACGTCGTATAAAATTTTCCGCAGGGCGTCCCCGGACTTATCCGCCGGCAGAGAGTCTGCGTACGCTTTTACAAGGTAACGTACCAGCGTTTTGGGAACCGAAGCGTTGACCGCATAATTCGACATATGATCGCCGTTATAGGTCGCCCAGCCAAGCGCCAGTTCGGAAAGGTCGCCCGTGCCGACGACAAGCCCGCCCACTTTGCCGGCAAGATCCATCAGCACCTGCGTGCGCTCCCGCGCCTGAGAATTTTCGTAAACGGTATCGGTGACGGCGGGGTCGTGCCCGATGTCTTTAAAGTGCTGCATGACCGCCGTTTTCAAGGGAATTTCCAAAAGTTCCGCGCCCGCGGCTTTGGCAAGCGCGACGGCGCTATGATAAGTGCGATCGGTCGTGCCGAAGCACGGCATGGTGACCGCGAGAATATTCTTGCGCGGCAACCCCAGAAGATCGACCGCCGTCAGCGAAACCAGGAGCGCGAGCGTGGAATCCAGTCCGCCCGAAAGCCCCAGCACCGGTTTTTTGATGCCGGTATGCGCCATGCGCTGCCGTAAGCCTTCCGCCTGCATACGTAAGATAAGTTTTGCGCGGCGCTGCAATTCTTCCCCCGCGGGGACGAAGGGCGTTTTGCCGTAGAAACGGGTAAGTTTTACGTCGCCTTCCCTCAAAGTGAACGGAATTTCGCGATACGTCCCGCGTTTTTCGAGCGAACGCAGGCGCGCGCGGTCATACGCCAAAGCAAAAACGTCGATCTCGCTCGTGGCTTTATCTCCCGAAAACAGTTCGGTTTCGGCAAGAATTTTTCCGTTTTCCGCCACCAGATTATGCCCGGCAAACACCATATCGGTAGAAGATTCTCCCCGTCCGGCGTCTGCGTATACGTAGCCCGCGACCAGTTTTGCGGACTGCATGGAAACGAGCGCCCGGCGATATTCGGCTTTGCCCACCGTTTCGTCGCTGGCAGAAAGGTTGACGACGATCGTTGCTCCGGCGGCGGCTGCGGTCACCGAGGGCGGATCCGCCACCCAGAGATCCTCGCAAACTTCCGCAAATACGGCGCATTCCGGCAGGTTTTCCGCGCGGAACAAAAGGTCGCTTCCCATCGGGTAAGAAACGCCGCCGATCGTGGCTTCCCGCGGGGCGACGTCCGCGGAAACGAACTGTCGCTTTTCGTAAAACTCGCCGTAGTTCGGCAGGTGGGTTTTGAGCGCAAATCCCAGCACCTTTCCGCCGAAAACGGCTGCCGCAGCGTTAAAAATTCCGCCGTCCGCGGCAAGCGGAAGTCCCACAAAAAACAACACTTTGGTTTCCGCCGTCTGCTTTGCAACGAAAAACAGCGCGTCCAAAGCCGAAGAAAGCAGTTTTCTTTGATAGAACAGATCGGAAGCCGTATAACCCGTCAACGTCAATTCGTTGAACGCCAGAACGGAAACGCCCTCTTTTTCTGCCGAAAGCACTTCTTTTATCACGCGGTCTGCGTTTTTTTCGGGATTGGCGACGGAAATTTCCACCGTTGCCGCCCGTACTTTTACCATTCCGTGTCGCATGGCGCCCTCCTTATTTTTTGCCCGGGTTTTTCGTAGATTTTCCCGGATTGTCTTTTTCTTTTGAAACAGGCGCAGCGCTGTCCGCACTGCCCTTTTGTCTGTGTTTCGCCCCTTTTTCCGCGCCCGCGGCGGCACTTTCGGTTTGCGTTTTCTCCGCGCCCGCGGTTTTCTCGGTTTGTGTTTTCTCCGCGCCCGAACTTTCGGTTTCCGTCCCGGCGTTGATGCTTTCGGCGACGAACGCAAAAACCGCCGCCTGCTCCTTTTTGGTAAGACCCGCGGGGCTGTCTTCCGCAGCGATCTCTTCCGTCGGGCGCGCGTCGTTTTTCATCGCCTCGGCAACCGTGCCTTTTTTATGGGAAGAACCGCTTTCCGTCGCCGGGGTATTCTCCCCGCCGTCCGCCTTTTCAGAAGAAGCGGCGGAAGCGTTTTCTTTCGCGCCGCCTCTGATTCCGGAAGTTTCCGCGCCGCCCGAGGTATTTATCCCGGACGAAACCAATTCCGCGCCGCGATCGTCTGTTTCTTCTCCGCGCGTTGCTACGGTTCCGCCCGAAACCGAAACGCTTTCCGCGCCTTGCTCCCCGCCGGATATCGCGGAAACCGCACTCCGTTCTTCGGCGGCGGATTGCCGCGCGGCTTCTCTGTCCAGCGCCACGGTGAGTTGTGAAGCCAGCGCCAGTAAAAACGCCGTTTCTTCTTTATCGGGCTGACTTTCGCTGCAATCGAGCGCCAGCACGCCGAGTTTTGCAGTGCTTGCCCCGCGCAGGGGGTACAGCCTTACCGACAGGTCGGGAAAGCGGTTCTCGCCCGCGCCGCAGATCTTGCCGCTTTTGTCGCACCAGGCGATCTCATGCAGGATTTCCTGCGGTTCGAAAAAGAAAACGGGGTTGCTTAAAAAGTTGCCGTTTGCGTCCACCACGCACACGCCCCGCCCGGTCAGTTTCTCGATGGTCTTGACGCCGTAAGAAAGAATTTCCTTCCCCGGAACCGCAAGGAGTCCGTTGGAAAAGGAGAAGAGTTGTTCCGTTCGCCGTTCGTTGCGTTCCGACCGCTCCATCTGCCGGCGCATTCTGGAAACCAGCGTGGAAACGACGATTTCGATTACGAAAATTCCCGCGGCGACAAACCAGTCGTTATAGTCGGTCAAACGGAACGCGTATTTGGGTTCGGTAAACAAAAACTGATATAAAAACACGATACAGGCGGAAGCCGCCAGTCCGTACGCCGCCTTCTGAAATTCAATAATGATAATCAAAAGCGCGACGATATACACCACGATCACGTTTTCCGCCCGGACAAACAGTCCCTGCAGCGCCAGAGAAAGCAGCGTGGCAAGCGCTAAAATGACGGCGGTCATACAGCATTTATACAGCGTCGTTTTTTCTTCTTTTCGCATTACAATACCTTCTTTCGGGTCAGTTTCAGGACGCATTCGGCAATCGCGACGACCACGATATAAATTTCCAGCCTGCCGACGAACATACCGCAGGTGGCGTTCCAAAGAATCGCGGAGGAAGCCCCCTTGACGGCAATGCCGAACGAATACCCGATGTTGCCGAGGCAGGAAGCGTATTCAAACAAACTTTGCTCGAACGAAAACCCGCCCAGCATGAATAAAAACGTCCCCGCGGCAAGCACCAGAAAGTAAATGCCTACGAACGCGTAGTTGGCGGAAACTTCCTTTTCCGTCACGATCACGAGTTCGCCCGCGCGGCGTATTTTATTGGTGCGGAAAGTACGCGGATTCGCAAACCGGTCGCGCACGTTCCAGCAGATGGATTTTAACAGCAGAATGATGCGCGACTGTTTGATTCCGCCCGCGGTGGAACCCTGCCCGCCGCCTACCAGCATACAGAGGAACAAAATCCCCAGCCATGCGGAAGGGTACGACGAAAAGCTTTTCACCGACGAATATCCCGTACTGGACATGGCGGAAACAAACTGGAACAGCGACACGCGCGCCCCGTTCCAAAACCCCGTCACTTTTCCCGCAGCCAGCACCCACGCCATGATCGGCACGGCGAGAAAAATGACAGCGAGCGTAAAAACGGTTTCCCCGTGCAGGGCGTATTTTTTGAACTTACCGCGGATTAAAAGCAGGTTGACGAAAAAGTTGGTCTGCCCGAGCAGCATCAAAACGATGGTGGTGATTTCAATCCCCGCGCCGAAATACCTGCCCGACGCGTCGCTCAAGTAATAATAAATACTTTCTTTCCGGGTGGAAAAGCCGCCGGTTGCGACCGCCGCCACCGAGTGGTTGAACGCGTCGAACACGCTCATGCCGCAGATCGTATACAGCACCGTTCCGACCAGAATAAACACCGCATACATTCCGAAGATCATGCGCGCGCTGTGCACGAGGTTAGGAACCAGTTTATCGGGGTGCCCTTCCGCGTTATACAGTCCCGCGCCGTAGCGGTCAGAAAGAGCGCTGGTCATGACCAGAATCAACCCCACGCCGCCGAAAAAGTGCGTGACGCTGCGGAAAAATAAAAACAGTTTGGGCAGCGTTTCCACGTCGCAGACGGTCAGCCCCGTAGTCGTATAGCCGCTGGTCATTTCAAACACGGCCTCCGCAAAGGTAAACCCGCCGTAAAGCAGAAAAGGAACCGCGCTTACCAGAATGGTGATGATCCACATGCAGACGACAAGCACGGACGAACCTCTGCCCGAAAGCGCGCCTTCCGGCTTGCCCTTGATTAAAAACATGCCGAGATAGCCGACCAGAATAGACAATACGCCCGGCACGATAAAGCATTTTGCGTACGACGTTTCCGCAGGATAAAAAATCAAAAGCACAAGCGGCAGCAGCAGAATGACGCCGATCATCATCAGAACCACGCCGAGATAGCCGACTACCAGTTTCACGCCGGTAACGGCGTCCTGCTTTTCCTCGGCAGGGAGGATATTCCGTTTCATTGCGCTTTCCCCTTGCGGAGGTAGGAAACCAGCGTTTCCTGATCGCCCGGCATCGAGATCAGAACCAGCGTGTCGCCGGCGGCAATTTCGGTCTGCCCGTCGGGAATCAGCACTTCGTCTTTGCGCAGAATACAACTGATGTTCATTTTGACGGGAATATGCAGATCTTTGACGGCTTTGCCGACGACCGCATAATCTTCCGCGATCAGAAGTTCGGTCAGAACGATCTTTTCGTCTTCGACCGACAGCGTTTTGATGAGGTTTTCGACCGAGGAAGCGCGCTCGATGGTTTCCGCCACCAGATAGGTACTGGATATCACGCTGTCCACTCCCAGTTGGCGGAAAATTTCCACGTCTTTCGGGTTATGCACGATGCAGACGCATTTTTTAACCCCGAAGGTCTTTTTCGCCTGCTGGCAGATGACGAGGTTATCCGCGTCCTTTTCGGAAAGCGCAATGACGACGTCCGCCCCGTCCGCGCCCGCGTCCCGCAAAGCGTAGACTTTGGAGGGGTTGCCGCAGTACACGGGCAGATTATGCCGGTCGGAAAGGCGCTTGCATTCTTCCACGTCTTCGTTGACGACGACTAATTTATTCCGACGGTTTTTGCGGAACATACGGATTAAAAAGTCCGCTTCGTTATGCCCGCCGCAAAGTACGATTTTCATGTGTTTGCCCCCAAAAGTTCGTCGAACACCTGCATCGAAAGCACGAAGGGATAGACCGCCACGATGTTGGTGTTTTCGATCAGCCGCGCTTTATCGGTATCGCTCAGGCGGATGAAAATGCGGTCGAGTTCGTAAATCCGGTCGGCAACTTCGCCGATAAACAGATTGACGTTGTCGTCCCCCGTCGTTGCGATGAGCATTTTCGCTTCCCGGATGCCGGCATATTCCAGATTGTCCACGTCCGTTCCGTCGCCGACCAGTTGAAATCCGCCGAACGATCCGCCGAATTTGCGGAAACTGTCGGGATTGCCGTCGATAACGACGACGTCTTCCCCCGAAAGGGAAAGTTTGGTTGCCAGACTGCCGCCTAATTTGCCGCAGCCCACGATGATGATTCTGTTTTTAGCCATAGTAAAGATATTATACCACGCCCGCGCTAAAAATCCAACGTTTTTGACGCGCGCGCGGGAATTTTTTGTTTTTCGGCGAAAATCCGCAAAATAACGCGCATTTTTCCGCAAGAAAAAACGCACCTGAGGCAGTGCGGAATGCGGCAGGTTTCAGTTCGCGGCAGAAAACAAAAAACGGAAAGCAGAACCCGCGCCGCCGGCGCCGATACGAATAAACAACACGGAACGAAAAACACGGCAGGAGCAGAAAAAATGCAGGGCGCGGCGGGAAAACAAAAGTTTTACCGCCGCGCCCC
>CAKQSI010000060.1 GCA_934272745.1 uncultured Clostridia bacterium
CTGCGCCCGAACGGTCGCGGAAAATGGCGAAAAAGACGCCTTTTCGGTAATTAGTGATGACGAATGGAATCCCTATCGATTAAAATAAAGAAAACGCCGCGGGCGGGGCAATTTTACTTGCCCCGCCCGCGGCGTTAAAAATCACCGTTTTCGCTTTTCGATTTATAGGTTTAATGTTTTTAATTATAGGTTTAATGTTTTTAAACCCTTTTATTTCGGGCGCCCACTCTTTTTCTGCGGGCGATCGATGATCGCCCCTACTTTTTCATTTGTCGGACGATCGATCGTTCCACTCCCTTGTTTTTACGGGCGATCGGTGATCGCTCCTACCTTTTCTTTAGTGGGCGATCGAGGAATCACCCCACTCTTCGCTTAAAGGACGATCGAAAATTGCTTCTTTTCTCCGGGCGGGTAATCGCTTAAATATCTATACTTTCTTCTTGCCTCTGGGCGATCGGTGATCGCTCCTGCATTTTTACTTTTATGGACAGGCAGAGCGCGCCTCTACTCATCAATATTAAGCACGGCTAGCGCCGCAGAGTCTCCGCGGCGCTAGCCGTGCTAATCATACAAAATCCACAAGCACCACGCGCGGCAGCCGTTCCGTCAATGCGCGACGAATTCCGCCCGTTACTTTTGTTCAACAAGGTTTTCGCGCACCCGCTCCGCATTATTTTCTTCGATACGGGAAAGGAGCGTCAAAGGTTCTTCCCGCCGTTTCAACTGCTCGGTGAATTTGCTTGTGACGGCGATAAAAATCAGGTACATATAGGGCATACCGAGGTTGGTTTCGAGCAGAGAATTGACGATCAGCGGGCGCAGTTTGTCGCTCAGACTTTCAAATCCTGCCGAGCGAATACCGCCGATCAAAAGCCCGGCTTCCCACCCGAACTGCACCAGAATGCCGATCGCAAGCAGCCACGGAAGGTTCACCCGACGCGAAGCCTGCCTCTGCCAGAGATTGTAGACGATCAGTCCCAGATACCCCGCGATCAGAATGAGTGCCATATACCCGTGGTAGGCACCCGTCGTACGCTGAATGACGATGTTTTCCGTCCCGGCGGGCGTAAACGTCCTGGCGATCTGCGGGCAGACGAACCACCATAAAAGAATGAGTGCAGACCATTCAAACAGGCGCTTATCTTTGGAAATCCACAGCATAATCCAGGTAAAATTGGTGAACCCGTAACTCATCGACATCCACAGAAGTACCCAAAACAGGCTGTGCCCTTCGGAAATGCTTCTGGAATGGCACACAAGGTGAAAAATACCGTAGTCCACGATCATATATAAAACGCCTGCCAGAAGCCCGACCACAACGGTCAGATACTTCTTTTTCCATAGCAGAAGTCCGAGAAAGACGAGGAGAAAAACCGTGTCCAGCACGATATAGAGCGGAGAAAATTCCCGCCGTGCGATAATTTCCGTCATACGTACCCCTTAAATCCGTTTTCGGCAGAACCCCACCGCGCAAAGCAGTATACCACATTCCAAGGCGGTTTGCAAGGAAATCCTCATTTTTTCGCTTAAGGCGAAAATCAGATTTCTCCCCGCGAAAGCGCGTAATTCCGGTATTCACCCCAAACCGATTGACAAACCCGCGCGGATAGCGTATAATTTACCGGATCGGTCAGAAAGATCGGGCGACCCATCAGAGTCTGACCTCGCTTAAAGACCCGGCGCCGCTCAGGCGCGAAGGTCGGTTAAAACCGGCATAAAAGAAAGACGCTTCCGTAGTTAAATGGATATAACAAACCCCTCCTAAGGGTTTGCTATTCCTAATATGAACCCTTGAAAACGGGGCAAAACTATGCGAAAATCGCTCAAAATCGTGCGTTTTGACGATACGGCAGATAGATAAAAATATGGTGACCTAAATGGTTGCCATGGCGAAAAAGTTCGCCAAAACGGGTATTGCTATATCCTGTAAAATTTAATATATCTTTCCGTAGTTAAATGGATATAACGGCGCCCTCCTAAGGCGCAATTTCGGGTTCAACTCCCGGCGGGAAGACCAAAAAAAACGACCGATTCCTCGGTCGTTTTTTAATTTTCCCAATTAACGTGCACTTTTTTCCACACCTTTTATTGTGATACCCTTATCAATCTGCTCACCGATTGAATTGACAGGTTTAATCGCCTTGCAAAATACTTATTTGATGCAAAGCAAAACCCGTCGGTTTGCGATAAGGCGCAAATCTCTCCATGCAGTATTTTTGCGCGTGGCGGAATAGAAGTGATAGAATTCACTTTTTGTCCAGTTTTATGCAGTTCCTACTAGTTATCAACGTGTTTCCTCCTGTTTATATATTTGTCAGCAATCTTGCGAACACTCGGGTAAAATTAAAAAGGAAGAATACCCACTGGCTAAGCCGGCGGGTATTCTTTTCTTCTTTACGATTTTTATCGTTTTCCTCTTTACGTTCCTTCTTTTCCATTACGGAAAATACGAGATCTTGAAAAACTGAAAACTGCTGTTACGTTTAATAACAGGTTGTAATGCAATCGTGATAGACATTTGCGACCACGGTTTGTTTTGCATATTTTTCGTCCGCTCCTCTGCCGTAAACGTCAAGATCGATCGATTCCTCCAGTTCCTCGATCTTTTCAATTTCGCCGGAAATCCACTTTGTAAGTTCTTCCCGGCAATCTTTTACGCGCTGCAGCAACCCGCCGATGCGCGCTGCCTGTACTTCAAACCCGAAAGCCTTGTTTTCGATATGCCATTGCCGCTTGAAACTTGCGTAAAAAGACTGTAGATTTTTTACAATTTTGTCGTATTCGATAAGCAAATTTCTTGCGGCTTCCCGATCGCCCGCCTTGTAAACTTTCCTTGTTTTTACGCCGATTTCGTACTTATACGCTAAAACTTTGCATAGTTTTGCCGCCGTATCGAACACGTAACCAAACGACCGGTCATTTGCCGCCCGACGCAATTTTTTTGCGTAGGAAGTATACTTTTTGCAGTCGCATAGCGCTTCGTCTACCGTATAATCGTATACGCCCAGAAAGCAGTCGTTGTAAAGCATATATTTTGCCGGATTGTACACGTCGGCAGGTCTGCCCGCGTCCCCTATCCGGTTCGGCAAGTCCACGGACAGATACTCGGAAAAACCGATGCCGAATTTATCTTTGAATTTCCGTGCGATATCCTTTTCGTCAAAATTGCCTTTCGCCATTTCGGCAAAATGAAAGATCGTCGGCAGAAGTGCGAGTTTGGGACATTCCGCCCCGTCGTCGCCCCAAAACGTCAGCATGTAGTTTTTGACGCCTTGCTTTTTCATAACGGGAAACGCCGCTTTCTGTGCCAAAATGCCGTAATCGTTTCTCGGAATCATCCCCAAAAACGACCAGCAGGCAGCCGCCCAGGTAACGTCGCGTTCCCCCAACTTTTCGTGCGCTTCCAGCATATCGCGGTAAATCTGCGGATCCCTCAGGTTATAATCCCAATAAATGAGATTCGCCCCCGCGGGCATCAGGTCTTTTGCCGCTTGCGAAATTTTGGGATTTTGGACGCAGTACGCGCCGTCGTTGTCGTATTTGATGAACATATCCGACCATAGATATGCCCGAAACCCGTATTTTTTTGCGATTTGAAGAACCCTGCCCAAATGCCGGAAAAAGATTTCCTGCGGGTTTTCGTAGCCAAACTCTTTCAAATGCCTGCCAAGCCCCAGCATATGCGCTTCGTCCATGCCGAGATTGATCTTTTTAGAACGAAAACATTGCGAGACCTGATAAAATTCCTTTTCGATCAGTTGATATGTTTCCTCCCGATCGGCAAGCAGAACGTCGCCGCAGTCCCGGACCGTGGCGTTATACTTCTGCCAGCGAAAAATTCTGTCCAGATGCGCAAGCGTCTGAATGCACGGAACGAGTTTCATTCCTTTCGCAGCGCAATATTCGTCGATTTCCGAAATTTCCTGCATGGAGAATCCGCCCCTTAAGTAGCCGAAATACGGCTCTCCGTCGATTTTCAGGGTGTCTTCGGTATAAAGTTGTAATTCGTTATATCCCATATCGGACAACAAATCGATAAAATTTTTCAAAAACGTAAGATTAGGGACGGCGTTTCTCGAACAGTCCAGCATAAAAGCAAGGGTGTTATATTCTGCCATAATCGCTCCTTTCTATTTTGAATTTACGAACCTTTCGTATATAAAACGGCGGCGTAAACGCGTTTGAAACGCCGCTACGCCGTCCGATATTTCCGCCCGAGGGCTCCTTAGAACAGGCGAATCTGCTCTTTCGTGTTGACCACGCCGAATTCGTCCGTATCCAACTTTAATTTTACTTCGTCCGCGCCGAAATTTTTATCGACGCCGACAATAATTCTTTCTTCTCCTATGGAGCATTCCGCAAACTTTTCTCTGTCGTAGTCAAAAACCTTTTCTACCTTTGCGGGAATCCCGTCCTCCGCTACGTGCACCTGATAAGGATTGAAATTAAAGGACAGATTTTTGCCGAAAATGGATTTCCCCGCCGTCTTTACGATGCGGATCGCCTCGTCTTTTTTGCAGACGAAAGAATGGTCGGCAATGACGAATTCGCAATAAATTTCTTTTCTCTTTTTCTCGGTTCCGTTTTCCGCCTTATACGTCTTGACGACGTCGTGCTTCACGATCTTTCCAGCAAGAGAATTGTTCATATCGAGCGGTTTTACAACCTCTTCCCCGTCCTTGATAAACGTACAGAATTTCAGGTCTACGGAAATATGCACCGTATCGCCGCCCTGCAACTTCTTTTCCCCGCAGGAAACGAACAACGGGAAGCCTTCGGCGCTCAGTTCCGCCATATGCGTACCGTCGATTTCTTCCGTTTTGACTACCGTTGCGGAAATATTTCCCGTAAGATCAATGGATTTTGCGGGAATTTTCATTAAATACGCGCCGTCCGGAAGAGAAATTGCAGGAGGCAATTTCTCCTTCGCGCCCAAAAACCGCAGCACTCCCTTTTCTACCGACGCGTCCACGTACATATATTCGGGCATTCTGGGAGAAACCGTCCTTTCGGTTTCCGCGTCGAACACGCGCACGTGGTGCAGATTGAGCGAAATATCGATAATTTCGTCCATTTTGCCCGCAAACTGCGGAGGCGCCTTCATGACGAGTTTTACCGTTCCGTCGGAAACGGTATCTTTCTCGTCAAGACTGAAATCCGCATATACCTGACTGTCGATACCGAGATCTTCCACGTGCGAAATGCGGCATTTTGCTTTGCATTCATACTTATCGGGATCCACGGAAATATGCTCGGAACGAATGCCCAGCACCACTTTTTTGTCGCCGGTAAGATAGGTTCGGTCGGTTTTGGTAAAGAACGAATACGGCACGCGGAATACAACGTCCGTACCGAGCAGTTTTACTTCTACGACGCCGTCCGACAATTTTAACGTCGCGTCGAAAAAGTTCATCTGCGGCGTGCCGATAAATCCTGCGACGAATTTATTGCAGGGATAACTGTAAAGGTTTCTCGGCGTATCGATCTGCTGCACGAAACCGTCTTTCATAACGACGATCCGGGTACCCATGGTCATGGCTTCCACCTGATCGTGCGTAACGTAAATAAACGTGGTCTGCAATTTGCGGTGCAACTTGGAAATTTCGGTACGCATGGTGGTACGGAGTTTTGCGTCGAGGTTGCTCAGCGGTTCGTCGAGAAGGAAAACTTTCGGTTCCCGGACGATGGCGCGCCCCAGCGCGACGCGCTGCCGCTGCCCGCCGGACATGGCTTTGGGCTTTCTGTCCAGATATTCGGTAATGCCGAGAATATTTGCCGCTTCTTTTACACGGCGGTCGATTTCCTCTTTCGGCATTTTGCGCATTTTCAGTCCGAACGCCATGTTGTTGTACACCGTCATATGCGGATATAAAGCGTAGTTCTGGAAAACCATGGCAATGTCCCGATCTTTCGGTTCCATGTCGTTTACCACGGTATCCCCGATCTTAAGTTCTCCGGAAGTAATATCTTCCAGCCCCGCGATCATGCGGAGCGTAGTCGATTTTCCGCAACCGGAAGGTCCCACGAAAACGATAAATTCTTTATCCTGAATTTCCATCGTGAAATCGTTTACCGCTTTCACGCCGTTGGGATACATCTTGTAAATATGACTTAATGTAAGACTTGCCATAAAGTCCTCCTTTCCTTTTGCCGCACGAAATTTTTTCGCCGCGCTATGCTTATCCGCACGAAGTTTTCCGCCGTGCAACTCTCGTTTTCCGCCGCGGTTCGCCCGCCCGCGCAAAGTTTCTTCCGCGCGATTTTTCCTGAATTTTTCCGCGCGACCTTTTATCGCGCGCAGTTTTCCGTTGGACGATTTTTTACCACACGAAGTTTTCCACCGTCCGTCCCTCGCTGACGTATCTGCCGCCGAGCGCCGCAAACGAGTCGATAAACTGCGTGCGATACGTTTCGTTTTGTTTTGCAAGCATAAACAGCGGCACCAGCCTCAGCGCGTCGATTCTTTGGGCGTATTCCGCAGAAGAAGCGGCTTTCGCCTGTTCCAACAGTTCGGTTTGCGAAAGATAAAAACTGTCCGGAATGGTGCCGTATACCTTGCCCATGCCGTTGCTTCCCGTCCCGGAACCCGAAAATTTTTTTGCATATTCTTCATCGAACGCGTCGTAATAACGCTTTACTTTTTCGTACGCGTCTTCGCCATAATATCGCAGCAAAAATTCGTCGCGCAAGTCGGTTACGTCCGCGTCCGGATTCCAGATCAGTTTTGACATCACGTACGCGTCCAGATACTGATCGGCGTGAATTCTTTCGTTATAAACGCCCTGAATAAACACATACTCCACGCCGCATTCTTTCATCAAAGAAAGATTGTCTTTCATATGAGCGAGCGCGCCCGTATAAGCAAAATAGTTATCGAAATCGGGCGTATACGTCCAGGAAAAGAGATTGGACGTCACTTTTGCCCAGTTTTCGTAAATATCCGCCGAAGGCAGGTGCCCCAGCGAGGCGTTGATATCAAACACCCTGCCGTTTTCTCTTTGCAGCAAAGGCTGGCGGGCGCTGCTGAGCGCCAGATATCGATCCATAACGATGGGTGCGATTCTTACCCAAAGATGCTCTTTATCCGGCACGCAGGTAGGATCGATCGTCCCGTTTATAACGGGCGGAATGAGATTGTATTGATAGGCGAACATCACCAGCCGATAATTTTTATTCCGCACGGCGGAGGACGGACAGGTTTCCAGTTCCCGGAGAATCGCATTCCAAAAGCGGATAGAAATGCCGCTTCTGTTATAAATTTTCGTTGCCGCCACGCAGTCGTCGCACGGGCAATATTCGTTGGTATCCGCCTGCCCGACGGACAGCCAGAAGTTGTCCTTGTCGGTATTTGCCAACAGGTCGTACAGGGCGGCGTACATTGCCTCGGCAGCGGTGTCGATTGCGGGGGTCGAACGATCAATCTCTCCCGACGACGTAATCCCGTCGGTATAACACACGTCAATGATATTGCCGTTATAAGTAAAGAACATGGTAGAAGCATGCGCCGCGTATTTTGCGGGATTTACAAATGCAAGCGTGTTATGCGCCGTGCCGATTCCCCTTCCCGCGTCGGTATACCAGGTGAAACCGGAGCCCCCCGCGGAGGCGGAAGGCGCGTAGTCGCCGTTAAACCGCAGATGCCGCGTATATTCGATATCCGCCGTCTGCGACGGGTAATAGGTTGCGGAATTCAGATACTGCCGGTACGCAAATTGCGGAGCGAACAGGCTGCTTTGCGATAAAATGCGGGCAGAATCCATTTTCGGGACGTAAATTACTTCCGGCGCAAGGAAACGTACCCCGAGATAATCCTCCGCAAACTGATCGGCAGCATACAGCACGCTGTTTTCGTTGTTTCCGACCAGACAAACGGTATAACGGTCGGTGACGAACGCAAACGAATCCGCCGCCGAAAGCGCGCCGAAAATCACTTCTTCCGCCGACACGGTATTACCGTCTAAACGGAAATGTTCCAAAGATTGAAAAACCTGCGTCGTGCCGAGCGAAATGACTTTGGAAGTCTTGTATTCGTAGTCCCGATACGCCTCGTCGGAAAGAACGGGGACTTTCACCCCAAAAACCCGGAAAAGATA
>CAKQSI010000061.1 GCA_934272745.1 uncultured Clostridia bacterium
ACCCGGCTGTACACCGTCTGATACCGCGTCTGATCGGCAAGTTTTTCGTGAATATACGGCGGGAGCGGCATAGTGCCGACGCGGGAAAGCACGTCTTCAAACACGCCCTGATAATGAAATTTCACGCGGCGCAGTCCCTCGTCCAGCACTTCTTCTACCGTCAGGGAAAGTTCCTCGTTTACGGCGAGTTCGGCGCCGGGGCGGGCTTTTTTGCCGGGTTTTACCATGACTTCCCACTCGTCGCCCGAAATACGCTTAAGTAGAAGCACTTCCACCTTTCCCCCGTGCGGGGTGAACGCATAAATGCGCGCCGGAATGACTTTGGTTTCGTTGACGACAAGGACGTCGCCCGGGCGGAGGTATTCGATAATATCCCGGAAAATGCGGTGGGAAATCTGCTTGGTGTTTCTGTCGTAAACCAGCAGGCGGGAGGAATCCCGGGGGGTTGCCGGCGTCTGCGCGATGCGCTCTTCCGGCAGGTCGTAATCAAAATCGTCTATCGTAAGCATAAAATCGTAAGTTCCTTAAAAAATGCGGCAGCCGTTTTCCGCCCGCGGTTACCCGTTGGTGAGCAGCGAAAGTTGCGCGGCTTTTTCCGGCACCTTGCGCCCCAGATGGCGGTAAGCAGCCGGCAGGCACACCCTTCCCCGCGGCGTGCGGGAAATAAATCCCAGTTGCAGAAGGTAGGGTTCGTAAACGTCTTCGATGGTATCCGCGTCCTCGCCGATGGAAGCCGCAATGGTTTCCAGCCCGCAGGGACCGCCGCCGAATTTGTCGATCATGGTGGTCAGAATTTTGATATCGATTCTGTCCAGACCGTATTCGTCGATCTCCATGCGGTCAAGCGCCTCTTTCGTGACGTCGAGCGCGATGGAATCCCTGCCGCGCACCATGGAAAAATCGCGCACGCGCTTTAACAGGCGGTTGGCGATACGCGGCGTGCCGCGGCTGCGCATGGCGAGTTCTTCCGCGGCGTCTTCGTCGATGGAAGTTTCCAGCATGGCGGCGGTACGACGGACGATGGCGGTCAGGCTTTCTTTATCGTACATTTCCAGCCGGCAGATCACGCCAAACCGGTCGCGAAGGGGGGAAGAAAGCATTCCTGCCCGGGTGGTCGCGCCGATTAAAGTGAAATGCGGAATGGGAATGCGCACGCTTCTTGCGGAGGGACCTTTGCCGATGATAAAGTCCAGAAAAAAGTCTTCCATCGCGGGATAGAGAATTTCTTCCACCGAATGGTTGAGGCGATGAATTTCGTCGATAAACAGAATATCCCCTTCCGAAAGGTTGGACAAAATGGCGGCGAGGTCGCCCGCGCAACTGATGGCGGGACCGCTGGTCACTTTGACCTGCACGCCCATTTCCGCCGCGATGATATGCGCCAGCGTGGTTTTGCCCAGCCCCGGAGGACCGTACAGCAAAACGTGGTCGAGCGACTCCCCGCGAAGGCGCGCCGCCTGAATATAAATTTCCAGATTTTCTTTTACTTTATCCTGCCCGATATATTCCGCCATGGTGCGGGGGCGCAGTACGTTTTCGGTACTCTGTTCCCCTTCCTGCAGCGTGCTTGCCACCAAGCGGTCGTCGGTTTCGCCGTATTCCATACTCTTCCCCTTTTATCTGATGTGTTTGAGCGCGTAAGAAAGAATTTTCTCCGCCGTGGTAAAACCGAGCGCCTGCGCTTCTTCCACCGCCTGCAGACTTTCCTGCCGGGTGAACCCGAGCGAGGTAAGCGCGAGCAACGCGTCTTCTTCCGCGCGTTTGGAAGGAGCCGCGGGGGCTGCCTTTTTGCCGCTTTCCGCGGGATATGCCGCGCCCAGCGTTTCCATGGCGTCTTTCAGGTCGAGAACCAACCGTTCCGCCGTCTTTTTTCCCAAGCCTTTGACCGAAGAAAGGCGCCTTAAATCCCCCGAAACAATGGCGGAAGCAAGGTCGCGGGCGGAAATCTGCATCAGCGCCGTAATGGCAAGTTTGGGTCCCACGCCGGATACCGAAATCATTTTTTCAAACACGGCTTTTTCCTCTTTATCGGCAAAGCCGTACAGAGAAACGCCGTCTTCTTTTACCTGTAAATAGGTATAAATGCCGCCTTCTCCGTCTTTCATGAGCGCGTCGTACGCGGCGGCGGAACAGGCGATTTCGTATCCCACCCCGCCCGCAAGCAGCAGCACGGTGTTGCCGTCTGCGTCTTTTACTTTTCCTTCGATGTATCCGATCATTGTGGTTTTCCTTGAATGACTTTATAATTGCAGTTGCAGGATTTTCCGGACGTCCTGCGGTTTTTTCTATCTTTACTCTATAATAATATAAACGCAAACGCGGCGCGAATTTTTAATAATGCGCGCACGAATATATACACGCCTTTCCGCATACATACGCCTTTCCGCATACACACGCCTTTCCGCATACACACGCCTTTCCGCCGGGCGCGGTCACATGCGGAACATGCCGAACAGTCTGCCCGTGTTGAGGTGGCAAAGGGCGACGGCGAGCGCGTCCGCAGCGTCGTCCGGCTTGGGGATTTTGGAAAGCCCTAAAAGCGTTTTTACCATTTGCTGCATCTGAAGTTTATCCGCTCTGCCGTAGCCGGTGATCGCCTGCTTGATCTGCAGCGGCGTATATTCAAACAGATCTTTGACGTTTTTTACGCAGGTCAGAAGCGCAACGCCGCGCGCTTCCGCAACGGCGATCGCCGTTTTCTGGTTGTTTTGAAAAAACAATTCTTCCATCGCGACGACGTCAGGCGAATATTTACCGATGACGGCAAGAATCCCCTCTTCCAACATCCTAAGGCGCGTGGGAATGCGCTCTTCTTTCGGGGTCAGAACCACGCCGTAGTCCAGCACTTCCGTCCTGCCGTTTTCCTTTCTTAATACCCCGTAGCCCAGCGTTGCCAGACCGGGGTCGATACCCAAAACGACCACTTTACCCCTCCGCAGAATAAATTTTTGCGCATTTTTGCCCGAAATCAGCGGAAAATCCGTCATAACGGTTGCTTTTTTCCGTAAAATCATTTATGATAGGGAAAGAAACTCTCGCCCGCGCCGGAAACTCTGAAGGCTCCGGGCGGAACTTTTCCGTAAAGAAAAGACTTCCGGCGGACTTTTCCCTATCCTTTGGCCGGCGGATTTCCGCCGCGCGGATAACGGGCGCAAACGCCCCATTACTATTATGATACCGATTTCTCGCGGAGAAGTCAAACGAAATTGAGGTTTTCCCTCAAAAAAGGAGAAGACAAATCATATGACGGACGAAAATTTGATCATCACGGAAGAAGAAACGCTTTCCCCCGCAAAAATTTACGCCGACGGCGGAAAAAGCGCCTCTTCGGTGGCGTTTTTTGCGGCGATGACCCTTTCCGCGCACGCGAAATGCCTGAAAGCCGCGGATCTTCTGACCGAAACCGAACAATCGGCGCTGATGAAATGCATCGCGAAAGTCGCCAAAGAAGCGGAAGAAACGCCCCTTTCCGGCGATCTTTACACCGCCTTTTTCGCGCGGCTTGCAGAACTTTCGAGCGGGGCTTCGGAGCGGCTGAAAACGGCGCTCACCCCCGCGGATTTTTACGCTGCGGTGGGCAGACTTTCGGTAAAAAACGCTTCTCTTCGCTTTGCGGACGACCTGAAGATCATCGTCGAATCGCTCGTCGCCATCGCGCAGGAAGGGCAAAAGACCTACTTCCCCGGACTGATCGACGGCGCTTCCTTAAACGTACTGAACGCGGGGCAATATTTCCTTTCCCTTGCGGAAGCGTTTTTGCGCGACGCGGCGCGGTTTTTGTCCGTGGCGAAAAAAGCCGACGAGATGCCGCTTTGGAGCGGCAGCGGCGCCGGCGTAAACTACGATCTTTCGCGTGAAAGCGCGGCGGAACTTTTGGGCTTTTCCGCCATCACGCAGAACGCGTACGACGCGGTGGGCAACGTCGATTATCTTATGGCGTTTTACCATGCCGTTTCCACGGCGTTTGCCCATATCGGCAAACTTGCGACCGACTTTACTTTCCTTTCGGAAAACGACCTGATTTTACTGAGTGCGGACGGCTATGCGGCAGATTTCCCGCAGGCGCCCTCCCCCGCGCTGTTCCAGCGGCTGAAAAAAGAAGCCTTCCGCGCCATTGCGGAAGAAAGCGCGGCGAAAACAACCTTTGCTTCCCTTTCCTTCGGCTATCATCGGGTGCTTTCCGATCTGATTTTTGACGCGGAAAAGGAAAATGCGGCGCTGAAAGACGCCCTTTCCGCCCTGTCTTATACGCTGGCGGATTTGGCGCTGGACGGCAACAAGATCCGCTACTTCCCCGGATACGCGCTCTCTTCCGCAGAGGAAATCACGTTCTATCTGGAACGGAAAGGCGCCCTGCCCGAGGACGCCAAAGCCGCGGCGGAAACCATCGTTTCCTACGCAAAGGAACAGGGTTGCACGCTGGAGCGCGTCCCCCTGTCTTACTATAAAGCCACTTCCGCATTGTTTGAGGCGGACGTGCTGGACGCGGTCAAAACCCGCGCCGCTATGGAAGAAAAGCAGGGCATCGGCAGCAGCTGCCATGCCGCCGTGCGCGAAAATATGCGCTCGGTCAAAGCGCGGCTGAGAAAACTGTTTGCGTAAGTTTTTTCGCAAGGCGTGGTTTTGAACCGACCGATCGCAAAGCGCGGCTGAGAAAACCGTTTGCGTAAGTTTTTTCGCAAGACAGGGTTTGTACTTGCCCGATAGCAAATGGCAGCGGGGAAAATGAGACCGCTCGTGCTTAAATTCTCAAATTCTACTTAGACATTTTAGTCGCATAAGGCGGCAAAACGGAAACCAAGGTTTTCGATCGCAAAAGACTGCAAAACAACCTTTGAATAAAATCGGAAGGAGCCGCGGGGAGTGAAATTTCCCCTGCGGCTCCTTTTGCGCCCTGTCATATAGACGAACA
The DNA here is from genome assembly GCA_934272745.1 of uncultured Clostridia bacterium. Taxonomy (GTDB): domain Bacteria; phylum Bacillota; class Clostridia; order Christensenellales; family Borkfalkiaceae; genus SIG402. Next base: position 4,913 of record CAKQSI010000061.1, read on the forward strand.
AAAACCGTATTTCGGTATGACGTACCCGCGATTTCGGTTTTGCCGGCTGAAATTCTCCCGAAATATCGGGAAAGGTTTCCGCGGCTTCCCGATAGTTCGGGTCGCACTCGTCCGAATTTTTTTCGCCCGCCGATGCAGTGCTATCAAAACGCGGGCGGTAGGCGTAGAGATTCCATAAGTTTCGGCGTGCAGCCGACAAAAATCCCGTTCTATCCCCGCGGACAACCATAGTATCGGCAGGAAATGAAAGAGCAATGCAAATCGCTGTAAGAAAGACGTTGACAGGTTCTACCGCAAAAAACGGGTTTTGACAGGAGCGGAAAATCCTGCCGAAGTTTACAGTTTTTTGGTATACGTATGCCAAAATCGGGAACCGCGCTACTATAAATCCACCCCAAAGCGATACGGCGGAAAGATATATTCTCTCCGGAAAAACAGCCGGGCGGCACAAAATTCGTGCCGCCCGGCCGTTCTGTTTATTTTAATTTATGCTATGCACGGAAAATATCCGTTACGCGTTCCGCGCAGCGACGGAGTCACAAACACCGTCGGCTTTTGTAATCCGACCGGCTTTCGTAACCCGGCAACACCCAGCTTTTTTTCGCAGCCCGGCAGCGCCGCCGTCAGTTTTTGTTTCCGTGTACCGGGGCGGGAATCTTTCCCCCGCGGCGAATAAAGCGGTCGGCGTTCCCTTTTGACGTCGCCATAACGGGCGCCGAACCGAGCAAGCCGCCGAAAGTCACCGTTTCGCCTACCGTTTTGCCGGGGACGGGAATGACGCGCACCGCGGTGGTCTTGTTGTTAACCATGCCGATGGCGGCTTCGTCCGCGATGATGGCGGAAATGGTTTCGGCAGAGGTATCGCCGGGGATCGCCACCATGTCGATGCCCACGCTGCAGACGGCAGTCATCGCTTCCAACTTGGGAAGCGTGAGGTATCCGCCGGCGGCGGCTTCGATCATACCGATATCTTCGCTGACCGGAATGAACGCGCCCGAAAGCCCGCCCACGCGGGAACTTGCCATAATGCCGCCTTTTTTTACGGCGTCGTTTAAGATGGCGAGGCAGGCGGTCGTGCCGTGCGCGCCCACTTTGGAAAGCCCCATTTCCTCTAAAATATGCCCGACGCTGTCCCCCACGACGGGCGTAGGCGCAAGCGAAAGATCGACAATGCCGAATTCCGCGCCCAGCCGCATCGAGGCTTCTTTCGCAATGAGTTGCCCCACGCGGGTGATTTTAAACGCCGTCTTTTTGACCGTTTCCGCAACGACGGCAATATCGCCGTCCGGCACCTGTTTTAAGGCGTGATGCACCACGCCGGGTCCGGAAACGCCCACGTTCACCACGGGATCGCCCTCTCCCACGCCATGGAACGCACCCGCCATAAAGGGGTTATCTTCCACCGCGTTGCAGAACGCGACGAATTTTGCACAGCCGAAACCGTCCTTTTCTTTGGTCAGTTCCGCCGTTTGCTTGACGATTTTGCCGACCAGCGCCACCGCGTCCATATTGATACCCGCGCGCGTGGAACCCACGTTCACGCTCGAACACATTTTATCGGTCACGGCAAGCGCTTCGGGAATGCTTTTGATAAAACTTTCTTCCGCGGAGGTCATGCCCTTTTGCACCAGCGCCGAATAGCCGCCCAAAAAATCCACGCCCACTTCCTTTGCGGCGCGGTCGAGCGCTTTGGCAAGCACGATTTCTTCCCCCGGGAAAGCGGCTGTAAGCAGGCTTGCGGGCGTAACCGAAACGCGTTTGTTGACGATGGGAACGCCGAATTCCGCGGAAAGTTCGTTTCCCACGGCGACAAGATTGCCTGCCAGACGGCAGATTTTATCGTAAACGGCGGCGGAAGTCTTTTTTGCGTCGCCCCGGGCGCAATCGAGCAGACTGACGCCCAACGTAATGGTGCGGACGTCAAAATGCTCCTCTTTGACCATATTGACGGTTTCTAAAATCTCGTATCCCGATAACATGGCGCGCCTCAGATTTTGTGCATGGCGTTGAAAATTTCTTCGCTCTGCATAAAAATATCCACGCCGATTTTCTCTCCCAGCGCCTTTGCCTCTTCCACAAGCGCGGTCAGGGGCTTTTGGGCTGCGGAAAGGTCCACCAGCATGATCATGGTAAAGTTCTGTTGCAGAACGGTCTGCGAAATATCTTCGATATTGATGCCGCGCTCGGCTAAAAACGCGCTGACGCCGGCGATGATTCCCGGCTTGTCTTTGCCGAGAACGGTGACGAATGCTTTTTTCATGCGCTATCTCCCGTAAAAAACTGCGACCAGTATACCATTTTTGCGGAGGTTTTACAAGCAAATACGGGCGGAATCAAAAAAGGCGCGTAAAATTTTTGCTTATACGTGCGAAAAGCGGGCGGAAACGTCAAAAAACCGGAGGTCTGCTTCTGCCCGACTGCCGGGCTCGTTGAGGCGCAAAACAAATGTGGTTTTAAATGCCGTTTCAAAACTTTCATCCGATTTGTTGGTTGCGGGCAATTCCCGATGGTGCCACAATGCTTGCCGACGTTAAGCATGCCGCCCGCGGAACGAAACGCGATGCACACAGATATACGACAAGCGCCGTACCGCGCGGGAAACGGCAAGCGGTGTCCGTACAAACGGGACGCCGCACATAAACGAACCCCATGCAAACGGCAAGCGCCGCCCGCGGGAATATCCCGCGGGCGGCGCTATCTGTTTTTTCTTTTGTCGTTTTT
>CAKQSI010000062.1 GCA_934272745.1 uncultured Clostridia bacterium
GCGGCGCTGCCGCAAACGAGAGCAGGGTTTTGCACAGAGAACCCGAGGACAGCAAAAAGCGGCGCTGCCGCAAACGAAAGCAGGGCTTCGCAGAGAACCCGAATACAGCAAAAAGCGGCGTTGCCGCAAACGAAAGCCGCGGCGAATAAGCGCGGCGGCACACGGAGAAAGTTATGATCAACATTCCCAAGGGCACGAAAGACGTTCTGCCCGAAGACTCTTACAAATGGCAATATTTAGAAAGCCTCGCGCGGGAAACCGCCGCGCTTTACGGCGCGAAAGAGATCCGCACCCCCACCTTCGAGGCGACCGAACTGTTCGCCCGCGGCGTGGGCGACACGACCGACGTCGTTACCAAGGAAATGTACACCTTCCTCGACAAAGGCGGCAGATCCATGACCTTAAAGCCGGAGGGGACGTCGGGCGTTTGCCGCAGTTATATTGAAAACGGTATGGCAAGCAAACCCATGCCGCTCAAGATGTTCTACATCACGCCGGTGTTCCGTTACGAACGCCCCCAGGCGGGCAGACTGCGCGAACATCACCAGTTCGGCGTGGAATTTTACGGCGCAAAAAGCGCGGAAACGGACGCGGAAGTCATTCACCTTGCGTATGATTTCCTGAAAAAAGCAGGTGTTTCGGGGCTCGCGCTCCGGCTCAATTCCATCGGCTGCAAAAACTGCCGTCCGCGCTATCAGCAGGCGCTGAAGGAATACTTCGCCCCGCATATCGACGAAATGTGCGACACCTGCCGCGAACGGTTCGATAAAAACCCGCTCCGCATCATCGACTGCAAGGAGGAAGGCTGCAAACGCTTAGTCGCGGGCGCGCCGTCCGTTCTCGATTATCTTTGCGACGACTGCAGGGCGCATTTCGAGGAATTGAAAGATCTTCTGACCGCGACGGGGATCCCCTTCGAGGTCGATCCCGGCATCGTCCGCGGGCTGGATTATTACACGCGCACGGTGTTTGAATTCGTCACCACGCAGGGCGGCGCGCAAGGCACGGTTTCGGGCGGAGGCAGATATGACGGCTTAGTGGAAGGACTGGGCGGCGCTTCTACGCCCTGCGTCGGCTTCGGCATGGGGCTGGAACGTCTGCTCGGCGTGATGGAGTCGCAAGGGGTGGAGATCGAAAAACCCGCTTGCTGCACGCTGTATATCGCTTCTATGGGCAAGGAAGCCCAAAAGTACGCCTTTGCCACCGTTTCCGCTTTGCGGGCGCGCGGCGTGAAAGCCGAATGCGACCTGATGGAGCGCAGTTTCAAGGCGCAGTTTAAGTACGCGGACAAGATCGGCGCGAAGTTCGTGCTTGCCGTGGGGGACAGCGAACTTGCTTCGGGCAAGGCGAAGTTAAAGACCATGGCGGACGGCACCGAAACGGAGGTCGCCCTCGCCGAAGTCGCGAACTTGCGGGAGAACGGCTGACCGTGGAAGACGTAGGCAAAGTCGTCGCCCTGTTCGGCACGCAGGCGGCGGTTCTCGTCAAGACGGGGGAAAAGTGCAAAGGCTGCAAAATCTGTACTTTTTCGCCCAAAGAAAAGGAAGTGCGCATTCTTGCCGAAAACACGGCGGGCGCCGCCGTGGGCGATACGGTCGTCGTCCGGGCGGAAAAACCGCTGCAATTCAAGGCGTCCTTTTTCTGCTACCTGATGCCGCTCATTTTTGCGCTGGCGTTTATGGGCATCGGCGCTATCGTGGGCGAAATTTATATGATGCTGTTCTTTTTCGGCGGACTGTTTCTCGGGTATTTGGTGCTGCTGTATCTGGAAAAGATCTTTTCCAAAAAACGCGAATACGCGCCCGCCGTCCGGGAAATATTAAAAAGGGCGGCGGACGGAGAAGATGCGGCTGACGGAGCGCAGGCTTGCGGGACGCAGGAAAAGGACGACGGCGCCGAAAGCAAGCCGAAAGAGTAAATAAGACGCGCGGCGGTTATCGATCGCCGCTTTAAGGAGGATAACTTATGGAAGAATTAAACGATAAAAATTTTGAAGAAAGGATCGAAAACGGCACTACGTTCGTCGATTTTTGGGCACCCTGGTGCGGTCCCTGCCGCATGATGGCGCCGAATTTCGAGGCGGCTGCGGAAAAGTTCGGCGGGCAGGCAAAGTTTTTTAAACTGAACACGGACGACAACGGAGATACCGCGGTTTCCTTGGGCATTGCCGCCATTCCCACCATCATCGCGTTCCGCGACGGGGCGGAAATCGACCGCAGCGTCGGTTTTCTGACCGAGGAAGAACTTTCCGAATTTGTGGAAAAACACCTTGCCTGATTTATAACCGGCAGAGGTGTTGCAAAAAGCGCTTTGCACGATACGGGGAAATTCTGCCCGTTTTTGGGGAAGCGCTTTTTTGATTTGAAATCAAATCGTTTCCCGGCGGAAAGGGCGCGGGTTTTATAACCTGATTTCTACAATGTAATTTTTAGGGGTGCGCCGCGGATATTCCGCGGCGCAGGCCTAAAATAATTTCTAAGGGAAACGTCCTGTGCTTGCTGCGGCAAATCATCGGTATTTTTGAAATGGAGTCAGCGTCTGTAGGGGCGATCATGGATCGCCCGCAAGAGTTGTGAAAAATTCAGTAAAGCGGGCGACCGGTGGTCGCCCCTACGATCAAGTGCGGCAAAGCCCGAAACCAACTTTTGTTGGTTTCGGGCTTTTTAGATCATATAAAACCTTTTTAAATGATATAAAACCTGATCGCGATCGCACACCTTTTGTTTGCGAACTCCGGTGCTTCGCCGCTGCGGTGAGTAAAACGCGCCGGAAAAAGAAGGGGTAGGGGAGTCCGCCGGAGAGCCGCCCGCCGCGCACGAAATGTTTTTGCCCGTATCGCGCCTTTTGGCGGCAGCCCCGGCAAATTCCGCGGCGCATATTAAAGCCTGTAGCCCAGTAGCCCCGCGGCATATAGGCGTATATAAGTTCCTCGTCCTCTTTGCGGCACATAAAAACCTTGCACTTCTATCGGCGCAAACAATTCCCGCGGCGCATACCGTAATTTCTCGCGGATTATGCAAAACTTCAATCGCCCCGACCGCCGCGCGAAAGAAGCAATGCCATAAGCGGCGCTTTTCCCCCTCTAAATTTTGGTTATACGTATTGCTTTTTCTTATGCTACGGGCGAAAAACGCGAAAGACCGATTGCCCCTTTCTCCCTTGACTTTTCATAATTCCGCATTTATAATAAATAAGAAATTCTGAATAATTATAAGTTCTGCGCGCGGAAAAGCGAAGCGGTGTTCTGCCAAAACGGAAGCCGCCTGCTTCCGCCGCGAAAAGGAGAAGAAATGAAACGACCGCATTCTGTTTTAACGGTGCTTTTCGCCACAATTTTAGCAGTGATTTCCGGACTGAGTCTGGTTTCCTGCGGGGGAAACGCAAACGCCGTAAAAGTCAATCCCGATAAGGAAACGTACGTCGTCGGCATTTGCCAGTTGGTGCAACACCCGGCGCTGGACGCGGCGACGCGCGGCTTTAAAGACGCCCTGACTGCAGAATTGCAAAAGGAAGGGCGGAAAGTCGAGTTCCGCGAGGGGAACGCGCAGGGCGATTCCAACACCTGTTCCACCATCGTCAACAGCTTTGTTTCGGCGGACATCGATCTCATTATGGCGAACGCAACCGCGGCATTGCAGGCGGCGTATAATGCCACGCAGACCATTCCGATTCTCGGGACGTCGGTGACCGAATACGGCGTCGCGCTTTCCATTCCGGATTTTAACGGTACGGTGGGCGGAAACGTTTCCGGCACGGCAGACCTTGCGCCGCTGGAAGAACAGGCGCAGATGATGCTTGACCTGCTTCCGAACCTGACTGCCGGAGCGAAAATCGGTATTTTGTACTGCTCCGCAGAACCCAATTCTTCCTATCAGGCCGACGTCGTCAAAGCCTATCTGGAAGCGCGGAACCTGATCTGCCGCATTTATACCTTTTCGGACTCCAACGACATCGCACAGGTGACCGAGCGCGCTTCCGGGGAATCGGACGCGATCTACGTCCCGACGGATAACACGGTCGCTTCCAACACGGCGGTGATCGACAATATCTGCCGCGCGAAAAAGGTCCCCGTCTTTGCGGGGGAGGAAGGGATCTGCTCGGGCTGCGGTTTTGCAACCCTTTCCATCAGTTATTACAACATCGGCAAAAAAACGGGCGAAATGGCGGCAAAAGTGCTGCTCGGCAAGGAATCGATTTCTTCCATGCCCATCGCCTACGACGAAGCGCCCGTGAAGAAGTATAACGAAGAGATCTGCCGCGACCTCGGCATTTCGGTGCCGGAAGACTATCAGAAGATCGGCGGCTGACGGACGTCCATACAGAATAAAAAACGAGGCTGACGGCTATTTGCAATAAAAACGAGTCGGCGGCGGATACGGCTTCCGAAAAAGGAAGCGTGTTTCTAAAATCAAAGGACGTATCCTGAAAAACGAAACATTTCGGCGGAGGGAAAGAAATACCGCCGTAAAAACAGAAAACAACGATTTACTGAATTCTTAAGGAGAAAAGGGGAAGAAATTTCAATGTCGATTACCGCAATTTTCAACGCTATACCCGGCGCCGTGGCGCAAGGGCTGATCTGGGGCATTATGGCGATCGGACTGTTTATTACCTATCGGGTGCTGAACTTTGCCGACCTTACCGTAGACGGCTCCATCTGTACGGGAGCCTGTACGCTGACCGCGCTGATGATCGGCGGGGTCAACGTGTGGCTTGCTATGCTGCTCGCATTCCTTGCGGGCGCGCTCGCGGGACTGGTGACCGGACTTTTCCATACTTTTATGGGCATTCCCGCGATTTTGTCCGGCATTCTGACCCAACTCATGCTGTGGTCGATCAACCTTAAAATTTTAGGGAAGTCCAACGTGGCGCTCAGTTCCCGCACCTTTTCCGTCATCGTCACGCAACTGCAGATCCCCGCAACCATCGGCGTTGTCGTCGGGTTCACCGCCTGCGTCATCGGACTATTATATTTCTTTTTCGGGACGGAACTGGGCAGTTCCATTCGCGCGACCGGAAACAACGAACAGATGAGCCGCGCGCAGGGAATCAACGTTTCTTTGAATAAAATCATCGGCTTGATGCTTTCCAACGGCATTGTGGCGCTTTCGGGAGCGTTGCTCGCGCAGTATCAGGGGTTTGCAGACATCAATATGGGGCGCGGAGCCATCGTCATCGGGCTTGCCGCCATCATCATCGGGCAGGCGGTGGTTTCTCAGATCAGCCGTAATTTTGCGGTGGAACTTTTCGGGGTTGCGATCGGCGGCGTGCTGTATTACGTCGTGTACCAGATCATCATCGGGTTGGGGCTGGATACCGACCTGCTCAAAATGCTTTCCGCGCTGGTGGTTGCCGTCTTCCTTGCGGTTCCCTACTGGAAAAAGAAGTACTTCCGTCTGCGGCAGAAGTCGCCGACGCCGCTTTCGGGAGGGGACGACAATGCTTGAACTGATCGATTTATGTAAGACCTTTCACCCCGGCACGGTCAATCAAAAAACCGCGCTTTGCGGGTTGAACCTCACCATCAACGACGGAGATTTCATCACGGTCATCGGCGGCAACGGCGCGGGGAAATCCACGCTTTTGAACGCCATTGCGGGCGTTTTCCCGCTGGACGGCGGCAAGGTGATCATCGACGGCACGGACGTCACGAATACTTCCGAATACCGCCGGGCAAAGTTTTTGGGTCGCGTGTTTCAGGATCCCATGACGGGCACTGCCGGCAATATGCAGATTGAGGAAAATCTTGCGCTTGCCGCCCGGCGGGGCAAACCGCGCGGGCTGAAGTGGGGCATTACCAAAAAAGAACGGGAAGCCTACCGCGCCATGCTGGCGGAATTCCATTTGGAACTGGAAGACCGCATGACCACCAAAGTGGGGCTTCTTTCGGGCGGGCAGCGGCAGGCGATTACGCTGTTGATGGCGACGATCAGCCGACCCCAACTGCTGCTTTTGGACGAACATACGGCGGCGCTCGACCCCAAAACGGCGCAAAAAGTGCTGGAATTGACCCAAAAAATCACCGAAGAAAAGCAGATTACCACGTTGATGATCACGCACAACATGGCGGACGCCATTCGTATGGGGAACCGCCTGATCATGATGCATCGCGGAAGCGTGGTGTACGACGTGGCGGGGAAAGAGAAAGCCTCGCTGACCGTAAAAGACCTTTTGGATAAGTTTGAAGAAACGGTGGGCGCCGGTCTGGACAACGACCGTATGCTTTTGGGGTAAAGAAAAGATGCGGACTGTCCAAAGGAAAAAGCAGGGGCGCCCGTTGATTGCCCGCAGTGCGTTGTGTGGGCATATAATAAAGGCGGATTGCCCGGAATAAAAAAGTTGGGCGCCCGTTGATCGCCCGTGGCAAAACGATTTTAACACGCAACGCCGCCGCGCTCTTTTTCGGCGGTTGGAACGGTAAATCGTTTCAGAACGACGGGACTTATAAAATAACGGCGAAGGCGGTTTATAAAGTATACGAAAAGATATGGTTTATAAGATAAATGGGCGATATGGTTTATAAAACAAACAGCGGGGCGGGCGC
>CAKQSI010000063.1 GCA_934272745.1 uncultured Clostridia bacterium
ACTGCGCCCGAACGGTCGCGGAAAATGGCGAAAAAGACGCCTTTTCGGTAATTAGTGATGACGAATGGAATCCCTAGGATTCTATTTTTCGTCCCATAAGCGCAAAATCTTATCTGGCCCCGCGCGAAACCATTGCAAAAACGCGCCGGAAAGGGTATAATAAAGGCATGGAACGCATCAGACAAAAATTAGCCGGACTTCCTGCCACGCCGGGGTGCTATATTATGCACGGCGCGGACGGGGGCATCATTTACGTGGGGAAAGCGGTCAACTTAAAGCGCCGCGTCAGCCAGTATTTCCACAAAAACGTCAAAGGCGAAAAAGTCCGCAGCATGGTGCAGAATATTGCCGATTTCGAGTACGTCGTGACGAACACCGAGATCGACGCCCTTTCTCTCGAGGCGAACCTCATCAAAAAATATCGCCCCAAGTACAATATTTTACTGAAGGACGACAAGCAATATCCCTATATCCGCGTGGACGTGAAGAGCGATTTCCCCACGTTTACGGTTTCGCGCCGCGTAAAAAAGGACGGGGCAAAGTACTTCGGCCCCTTTATGGGCGGCGTCAACGTCAAAGACGTGCTGGAAATTCTGAACCTTGCCTTTACGGTGCGCCCCTGTACGGTGAAAATTTCGCCGGATAAGGCGCAGAAACCTTGTTTGAATTATCACATGCACAAGTGTCTGGCGCCCTGCGCCCACCTTTGCGATAAGGAAACCTACCGCGTGCAGGTGGACGCCGCGCTGGATTTTCTGTCCGGGAACGACGCCGTGGTCGAACAGCTTCTCACCCAAAAAATGCTGGCGTTCGCCGAAAAAGAACAGTTTGAAGTCGCCATTCGCTACAAAACCCAACTGGAAATGCTGGACAAGATCAAGCAAAAGCGGCTGACCGACGTGTCACGCTCCTTAAACGTGGACGCGGTGGCGTTCGTTTCGGACGGAATTTATTCGGTCGTCAACCTGTTGTATACCCGGGCGGGGCGTATGCAGGGTTCCCGCAATTTTGAACTTTCCGACTTTTCCGGCGATAAAAAAGAGGGACTGGAGCATTTTCTTCTGGAATTTTATCGCGGCGAGCGCGAACTTCCGGACGAGATTTTAATCGCCGGCGAAGTGGGCGGTGCCGTTACGGAAGAGGATTTTTCCGCGATCGAAACCTATTTAAGGACGCTGTACGGCAAAGCGGTGGAAATTCACATTCCCAAGCAGGGCGTAAAAAAGCGCCTGACCGAGATGGCGGAAAAAAACGCGCAGGAGTATCTGGAAAAGTTTATCGAACGCATTCAGGCAAAGGACGACATGACCGTGCGCGCGGCGGAACGCCTGCGCGAGCTATTGGGGCTGACGCGCTACCCGCACCGCATGGAATGCTACGATATTTCGCACGTCAGCGGCGTGGATAAAGTGGGCAGTATGGTGGTATTTATCAACGGGGAACCGGCAAAAGGGGAATACCGCCGCTTTAAAATCAAGACGGTAGAGGGTTCCAACGACTTTGCCTGCCTGAAAGAAGTGTTGCTTCGCCGCTTGAAAAAACTGGGCACGGACGAGGAGTCGCGCTTTCCCAAACCCGACCTCGTCATCATCGACGGCGGCAAGGGGCAACTTTCTTCGGTCAAGGAAATTTTCGACGAACTGGGCGTGGCGGATATCGATCTCGTTTCGCTAGCCAAGCGGGAGGAAGAAATTTTTCTGCCCGGGCAAAGCGAGCCGGTTGTCATTTCGCATCGCGATTCCGCGCTGAAACTGGTGCAGCGTATCCGCGACGAAGCGCACCGTTTTGCGATCACCTATCACCGAAACCTGCGCGACGCGCACGAACTGCGAGTGCTTCTGACCCGTTACCCCGGCGTGGGGAAAGAAAAAGCCAAAGCCCTTCTGGAATACTTCCGTTCGACCGATCACGTTGCGGAAGCGAGCGAGGAGGAGTTGATGCAAGTCCGTGGCATCGGCAAAGTGCTGGCGCACGAGATCTATAGCGATTCTCTTTTGGAGCGCGGGGAAAGCGCCGCGGACAAGGCGCAGGAAGAAAAGTTTTCCGGCGTGGGAGTTGACAAAGTACAGCTTTCCAAGGACGGAGAAACAGAAAATACGGACGAATAAATCACCGTTTCCCGGGGAGTCGGGGCGGTAAGGAGTAAAAATGAAATACAACGTCGTGGTGTCGGACTTTGACGGGACGCTTTTACGGAGCGACGGCACGATTTCCGAAGAAACAAAAAATACCATACGGGAATTTCAAGCCCGCGGGGGACAATTCCTCATTTCGACGGGCAGAATGCCTTCTTCTATCCTGCCGTGGATGGAAAAATTAGGGCTGACGGGCGACGTAATGTGCTGCCAGGGCTCGGTGCTTTGCCGGTCGGAAACGGGCGAACTTTTATACAGCGAGGGCATCGGAACCGAGATGGCGGCGACCATTTTGCAGGTGCTGGAAGCGGAAGATCTTTCCGCAGCCGTCTTTCTGGACGGGGAGTCGTATATCGCAAAAAAAACGCCGTTTACCGAATTGTACGACAAGACTTGCGGCGTTCCGTCCAACGTAACGACGCAGCCCCTTTCGGTTTTTATGAAAAACAGCGGCAAAAAAGCCAACAAAATCATTACCGTGCAGGATAGCCCTGATACCGAACGGCTGCGCAAAAAGTTTTTCGGCAAATTTTTCGGGGTGGAAGTCAATATCAGCGAAAAATATTTGCTGGAGTTTGCTTCCGCGGCGTATAATAAAGGCGCGGCGCTGTCGAAACTGCGTAAGCGTCTGCCGGAAGATTCCAAGATCATCACGCTGGGCGATAGTTTAATCGACGTTTCGCTCGTGAAAAACGGCGACCTCGGCGTGGCGGTGGGGAACGCCCGGCAGGAAGTGAAAGACGTCGCAGACTTAATCACGATAACGAACGACGATGACGCCGTGGCGTATATTATCCAAAGTTACTGCCTGAGCGGCGAAGAATCCGGCGCAAAATAAGAGTTAGGCTGCCGGCGCGTCCTGAAAAAGGCGGTTTGAATTTGTGTTCGGCGGGGCAGCCGGAGAACCTGTCTGCCGCACGGTTGATAAGTTCTATTTTACGAAAAGGAGAAAAGCAATGAAAGAAAAGCGCATTACGGAACGCGTTTCGGTGCAGGAGTTTGCCAAGAAAAACGGGCTGGAAGTTTTGTTCCCCGGACGGGGCTATCTGGAACTGTCGGATATCAGCGTCAGCAGACCGGGTTTGCAGCTGGCGGGCTTTTTCGACAACTTTGCGGCGCACCGCGTGCAGGTCATCGGCAACGCGGAATATGACTTTCTGTACGATATGTCGCCCGAAAACAGAAAGGCTTCGATCGATAAATTACTGCGATATACGGCGATCCCGTGCGTGATTTTTTCGCGCGATCTGCCGCCCTTTCCGGAGATGACCGATGCCGTAAAACGGTCGGACGTCCCCCTGTTTTCGGGAAATAAAATCACTTCACTACTGATGAACGACCTCATCGTTTACTTAAATCGTCTGCTGGCGCCCACCACTTCCATGCACGGCGTTCTGGTAGACGTGTACGGCGTCGGTATTCTTCTGACCGGGCACAGCGGCATCGGGAAAAGCGAGACCGCGCTGGAACTCATCAAACGCGGACACCGGCTGGTCGCGGACGACGCCGTGTATATCAAGCAGATCAACGACGAACTGATCGGCTCTTCCAACGATATGATCCGTTATTTTATGGAGATCCGCGGAATCGGCATCATCAACGTCAAAAATATGTACGGCACCGGCGCCGTTCTGTTTGAAAAAGAAATCGAACTCATTATGGAACTGGAAAACTGGGACGATCAGAAGTCTTACGATCGCCTGAGCGCCGGGACGCTGACCGAAACCATTCTGGGGATTTCGGTTCCAAAACTGGTAATCCCCGTCCATCCGGGGCGCAACCTCGCCGTCATTATCGAAGTCGCGGCACGCAATCACCGCCTCAAAAAAATGGGGTACGACGCCGCGGAAGAACTCATCAGCCGCACGCTGAAACAGTAAAGCTTTTGCGGGAAGAAAGAACGGAAAACACGTATTATTCATAAACTGAAAAGGGATACGGGCGCCGTATCCCTTTACTTTTTGACCGAAAATCCGACTTGTCCGGTTAGGTTTTTACGTCGGCGCGGCTTTTGTTTTTGCGGGAAAGGAGAGCGGCTGTTTATGGATTTTTTTCCCGAGGCGGCTGATTATTCTGCGCGGCAGATACTGAATTGCGGGAATCTTTCGACGGAATTTGTGGCGTAAAAAATTTGTGTTTTTTTCCGCTTTGCGGTATAATAGAGGGGAGAAATGCGGGTAAAAGAATTAAACGGGGTTTCGGCAAAAGCGTTTTGTACGATAAAAACGGGAGGGATCCTGTCCCGCGTATGGGTGCCGGAAAGTGCGGAAGAACTGCGTTTTCTGGCGGAAAAATTGCCCAAAACGGAGATGGCGCCCTTTTATCTGGGTCTTGGCGGCAACACGCTGTTTCCGGACGGAACGCTATATAGACCGGTCGTGTCGCTTAGAAAATGCAGCCGCATTATCCCGATAGACCTGAAAAACGGACTTGTTTACGCGGAATGCGGCGTGCTGCTTTCCGCCCTTGCCGCGTTTGCGGAAAAAAACGCTCTCGGCGGCGCGGAAGCGCTTTCGGGCATTCCCGGCACGACGGGCGGCGCCGCGGTCATGAACGCGGGCGCTTTTAACAGGTCGTTTGCCGATATTTGCGTTTCGGTTGATACCGACCGCGGCAGGTTTTCTGCAAAAGAATGCGGTTTTTCCTACAGGAAAAGTCGCTTTCAGACAGAAAAGACGGTCGTTTTCGGCGCGACGCTGCGGCTTTATCCGGAAGACCCGGCGGTAACCCGCCGCAAGACCGAAGAATATAAAAGGCTGCGGGCGGAACGGCAACCGCAAAATTTCCCCAGCGCGGGGTCGGTATTCCGAGGTGCGGAAGGAGGCGTTCCTGCCTGGAAATATCTGGATGGGGCAGGACTTCGCGGCAGAAAGATCGGCGGGGCAACGTTTTCCGAAAAACACGCAAATTTTATCGTCAACACGGGCGGCGCAACGACTTCGGACGTCGAAGCATTGATCGGCGAGGCGAAAATGCGGGTCTACGAAAAGTTCGGCGTGAAACTTGTGGAGGAAATCGTCCGCGCTTACGATTCGTAGCCTTCGGGCGGCGATCTGTAAAAAGGCTGCAATGTGGCGGATTGGCATAACGGATCGGCAGCATACAATCCGATCGGCTGCTCGCAAAACCGCGAAAGCCGGGCGGCAGTCCATCAACGGATTTATAACGAAAAAGAGGATAAGCAATGATTCTTACGGCAGATTATCATACGCATACGACATACAGTCACGGCAAAGGTTCCGTGCTGGACAACGCCAAAGTGGCGGAAACAAAGGGCTTGCGCGAGATCGCGATCAGCGACCACGGGTTCAGCCATCCCGCGTTCGGCATCACCAAGAAAAAAGTGCCGGTTATGCGCGCGGATATCGACGCGGTAAACCAGCAGGTGCGCCCGCGCGTTTTGATGGGGATCGAGTCCAACCTGCTGGGCGAAAGCGGCGCGGTGGATCTGAAAGAGGAATTCTATCCCTATTTCGACGTGTTTCTGGTGGGATTCCATAAATTCATCATGTACGAAAGCGTGAAAGACTGGTTCACCTTTTTCGGAAAGAATTTTTTCACGACCAAATTTCACAAAAAACCGTCCGAAAAGTTGATGAAACTCAACACGAAGGCGTATATTGCCGCCATAGAAAATCACCCTATCGACGTGATCACGCACCTCAATTACTGCGTGTTTGCCGACGCGGTAGAGGTCGCCAAAGCCGCCCGCGACAACGGCACCTATCTGGAACTCAACGCCAAAAAAACGCACCTGACCGACGAAGAACTGTATAAAGTCGCCGCAACGGGCGTAAAGTTCGTCATCGGCAGCGACGCGCATACGCCCGACCGGGTGGGAGAAATTTCTCTTGTGGAATCGCTGCTTTCCCGCGTGGAAGTGCCGGAAGAACAAATCGACAACATCAACGGTAAACTGCCCGATTTCCGCTTTCAGCGCTATAAACGGGAACACGGCGTCGAATCGTACTAAAATAAAGCCGTACGAAAGCGGGGCGACGGGCAGCCCGCGGGTTGCGGTAACTTATAGCGGGCGGAACTGAAGCGGAGCAGAGAAAAGCCGCGCGCCGACCGTTCCGATTTGCGGCGGGGAGAACCGCAGCCTGCCGATGTGCCACGTTAAACGCAGCGCGCAGATTGTGCCGA
>CAKQSI010000064.1 GCA_934272745.1 uncultured Clostridia bacterium
CTACGAGCGGCGTTTAACGCCGCATAAATCGGTTTATCACCGCAAAAATAGTTAGGGATGGCGGATGGAATCCCTAGGGATTCCATTCGTCACCCTTCCTGCCGGAAAGGCGGCTTTTTTGCCCTGCGTGCGCGGGCGTTTGGTAAAACCTCGCCTTGCAAAAGAAGGGCGCCGCACCGGAAGAAAGCGGCGTTCTTCTTCGCCGGTAGCGAAAGTTCCGCTTTGCGGCAATAAATCTCCGCCCGCAGAAGCAAAAAACCACCGTTTCTTTTTACGCAAAAATTACGGAAAAGCGACCGAAATTGTTGAAATTCCTGCGAATCTTATGCTATAATAGTTCTATGCAATACACGACTCATTACGATTATCCGTTGCTGGACGAATTTTTTCATTTTAACATTCTGCGCACGGCAACCAAAAAGCGGAAACTGCCCGCGGTAATTATCTTCAGCCTGATCGTTTACGTGGGGTCGGCATATTTTTTGCTGACTTCTAAAAAGTTCTCCTGGCTGTTTTACACGCTGATCGGCGTGGTGCTGCTTTCGGACGCGCTCGTGCTTTATTTTTGGCTGACCATTACCAGACGCGCCCAAAAGAGCAATCCGGCACTGTTTACCGCCGTCAACGATTACGCGTTTGAAAGCCGTCATTTTACCGTGTCTTCGGTTGCGGGGAATCAGACCGAAACCCGCATCGTAAAGTACGAAGACCTGCGCTGCGTTGCGGAAACGCCCCGTTGTTTTTATCTGTTTATGACCGAAACTTCGGGCTATATCGTAAACAAGGTGGAAACGACCGAAGCAGACGCCGAGCGACTGGCAGTGTTTTTGAAAAACAAGTGTAAACTCCGCTATTATTACCGGAAGCGTTGAGCACGCGGCGGCGTATTCGGCCGGAAATGCCGGGATTGGTGCGGCGCTTTCAGCCGGAAATGCAGGGACTGGTGCGGCGCTTTCAGCCGAAAACTCCGAGCCGCTTTCAGCTGACTCCCCGCGGCGCTTGCTCTGCTTTTCGCCCGTAGGAACCGAATTTTAACATACGTATGCCGGTTTTCGGCACAAACGCTCCACGCAAACGCTTTAATTTCCCCGCAAAACGGAAGAAAAATCTTTTCCGTTTTCCGACTTTCAACGCGTTCATTTTCAAAAAGAGGAAGAGATATGAAAACCGTAATTGCATCCGATATCCACGGCAGTCTGCCGGCGCTTTCGGCAGTATTTTCCGCAGTAAAGAGAGAAAACGCCGATTTGTTGGTTTTGCTTGGCGACCTGTATTATCACGGACCGCGGAATCCGCTGCCCGAGGGTTATGCGCCCATGAAAGTGGCGGAAGCGCTGAACGCTTATCCCGGCAAATTCGTCGCCGTCCGCGGTAATTGCGACGCGGCGGTGGATCAGACCGTATCCGCGTTTTCGTTCTGCACGCATTTCGCGCTTGCTTCCAAAGGAAAGACCGTCTTTTTAACGCACGGCGACGTTTATTCGCCCGAAAACCCGCCGAAAGGCTTCGATATTTTAATCAACGGGCATTTCCATACCGCGCTTTTGGAAAAGCGCGGCGACCTTATCGTTGCAAATCCCGGCTCGCCCGCGCTCCCCAAAGGGGGAACGGCACCCTCCTATCTCGTATTGGACGAAGGGGCGCTGACCCTGAAAACCCTTGCCGGGGAAACGGAGGAAATCCTCTCGTGGTAAAGAAGCAGGGCGCACGGCAAAAGGTGCGAAATGCGGAAAGAAACGGCACCGATTCCGGCTCGAAAAGTTATAATACCGATTCCTGCGCGGCAAGTGCCTGCGCGGAAAGTTATAGTATTGACCTCTCCGCAGAAAGCGTCGGCGCCGATTCCGCCGCAAAAGAATATAATGCTAACCCCTGCGCGGCATGCGACGGCGTGCCGGCAGAGAGTGCCGAAAACTTCTGCCCCGGAAAGATAGAAAACTTCGCATTTTCGGGGGACGTACCCCCGTTTTCGGGAACGAAAGAGGAATTTCTTGCCGATATGCGGGCGCTTTTGGGTGAGGAATTTCCCGAATATCTTGCGGCGCTTTCCGCCCCGCGGCAAAAAGCACTGCGCGTAAACACGCTGAAAATTCCGGCGGAAGAACTGAAGACCCGCCTTTCCTTGACCCGGCAAGTGCCGTTTTGCCCCACCGGATTCTATTTGCCGGACGAAAGATGGGGCAACCACCCGTACCACCACGCGGGACTGTACTATTTGCAGGAACCCTCTGCAATGCTGCCCGCGGCGGCGATCGCCCCTTATCTTTCGGGCGAAATTCTCGACCTGTGCGCCGCGCCCGGCGGAAAAAGTACGCAGGCGGCGGCAACTATGGCGCCCGGTTCCTTTTTAGTCTGCAACGAGGCGGTTACCGCCCGCGCGAAAATTCTTGCTTCCAACTTAGAGAGGTTGGGGGTGACGGACGCCGTCATAACCAATGCGTTCCCCAAAGATCTGGAAAAGCCGTTTTACGAGCGGTTTGACGCCGTGATTGTGGACGCGCCCTGTTCCGGCGAAGGTATGTTCCGCAAAGAGGAAGCCGCGCTCCGCGACTGGAGCAGAGAAGCGGTTGCCGCTTGCGCCGCGCGACAGGCGGAAATTCTGGACAGCGCCGCAAAAATGCTGCGCCCCGGCGGGGTGATGGTCTATTCCACCTGCACCCTGAACCGTACCGAAAACGAGGATACCGTCCTGCGGTTTTTAAAGCGCCACCCCGATTTTACCACCCTTGCGCCGCGCCCCGGAATCCGCGCGCTGACCCGTCCCGGATTCGGACTTCCGGACGCGATGCGGCTGTTTCCGCACACTTTTGACGGAGAAGGGCATTTTGCCTGCCTGCTGCAAAAGCGCACTCCGGAACCCGCGGCGGAAGAAACCACATTTATGAACGCTGCACTGCCGGCGGAAGAAACTGCCGAAGCGTTTGCAAAAGCGGTAGGGGCGGCAGGCGGAAAAACGAGCCGCCTTGCAGATAATTTACAGGGTGACGTTCCCGTTTTTGCAGACCGTTTTGCAAAATCCGGTACACGCGGCAAAAAATCCGCCTCCGGTTTCCCGGCAAATTTCCAGCCGCTCGGGCAGGAAGCGGGCGCGGTCAGGGATATTCTTGCGCCGTTTGGCATAGACGTGAAGGAGCGGCGCCTGCTGCGGTTTAAAGATACCGTATATCTGGTGCCGGAACGCTTTTCTATCCCCGCAGGGGTGCGGTTGTTTTGCGGCGGTATTCCCGTGGCGAAGATCGAAAACCGCCGCGCGGAACCTCTGCACGGCGCAGCCCTCGCGCTGAAGCGCGGGCAAGCGGAAAACGAAATTTCTTTCCCCGCGCAAAGCGAAGAAATTACGAAATATTTAAAAGGCGAGCAGTTGTCCGTTTCCGCGCCCTTTACCGGGTACGGCGTGATCGCGGTGGACGGCTTCCCCTTGGGGGTGGTCAAATCCGCGGGCGGCGTGCTGAAAAACCACTACCCCAAGGGCTTGCGGATTTTATAACGGAGCAATTCTGACGAGTTGAGCCTTGCCGGCACAGATTTGCAAACGAAAAGGGGTTCGCCTGCGAAATTTACCGGTCGCCAAAGCGCAGGATCTTAATAGAGTTTGGAGATTTTATTCGCCGTCTTTATGGGAAGCGAA
Source organism: uncultured Clostridia bacterium (assembly GCA_934272745.1). Classification (GTDB taxonomy): domain Bacteria; phylum Bacillota; class Clostridia; order Christensenellales; family Borkfalkiaceae; genus SIG402. Next base: position 3,629 of record CAKQSI010000064.1, read on the forward strand.
TTTTGAACTTGTTCAAAATTCCGCGCTGACGCGCTTTGTAAAGTAAAACTTTGCGCTTCCCATTTAAAACAGTGTCAATTTTAAAATAGAGCCAACAGAGCGTGCAAACAAAGTTTCCGAAAGAAAATTACTATTCATAATCCCGGCGTGGTGTCGGGAAGCAATACCCCCGGCAAACCGCCGGGCGACAATAAACACCACCCCCGGCAAACCGCCGGGCAACGAAATATAAACCAAGGAGGTTATTATGCCGCAGATTACAGTTGCGGACGACGTCGTAAAAAAGATCAGGGAACGCCTGATCGAGCGCACCGTTTCCGCAGAAGAACTTGCCGATCACGTCGGCATGACGTACGAAGCGATGCAGGCGGTATTTTCCGGCAAAAGCGCGTTTGACAATCCGACGCTGGAAAAAATTGCGCCCTTCCTCGGCTTCGCCCCCGAAGAACTCATCACCGACCGCCGCGGCGCGAAAGAGGAGGATTCCCCCTACTTTAAAGCGGTTGCGGGCGGCATGCTGGGCGTGAAGCGACTGGAGGGCGACCGCGATCAGGTCAATACGGCGGACGCCTGCGGAAAATATTTCATCGAATACGCGGTAGACGCGAAAGACAACAAAGTTTTTCAGTATCTTTTGTCCAGCCGTGCCATGCCGATGTACCCTTCCGCGGGGAAAACGCGCGCGCTTTTGCGGGTCGCCACGGGGTGCCTGCGGTGCAACCTCAACCCGGACAGTTATCTCGATTCCTTCCTTTCCGAAGTGAAAAAAGGCGGATTTTCGGGCGCGCCTGCGGAAGAATTTTTACGGGAACTGGAATCGCATAACCGCACCGACCTGTTTGAAAAATTGCTCGATTTCCGCGTGACGTCCGTCAAAAAAGTGTTAGGTCCCATCAATAAAAGTACGACTTCGCCTTTATTTACGGAAGAAGAAGCGCTTGTTTTCGTTTCCGGACTGCATTTAAAAACGCTGTTTTCGTTCCTGCTTCCCCGGCTGAAAAATCCCGCCGAAAACTGCCGCTATCTGGCAAGCGAAGGCTTTCTGGACGGGCTGAAAGAAGCGCTGGAATTTTTAAAGGCAAAGGATCCGCTCTACCCCGCGGCGCTGGAAGAAAAACTCGCCGCGTGCGCCGTAAAAGCGGGACGGGAAGAGGTACTGGAATTTTTGTTTTCCCTCGGCAACGCCGACGCGAAGAACCTCATTCTGCTCGCCCTTGCGGAAAAGAACGACGTCGCCGCGGAATATCTTGCGGAAAAACTGGACGAAAAAGACGCGGAATTCGTCGCGCTCCGTGCGGCGAATCTCGATCGGCTTTCTCCGCTGAAGGCGCTTTTGCGCAGGTTTAAATCCAACGGCGATTTCTATACGCGCGCGTTTGCGGTTTCCCCCGGCGGGGCGGGAGAAATGAACCGGTTTTTGACCTTAAGAGGCGCCAGATTTACCGAACACACGCTGTCCGCCCCCGAAAAGGCCAATTTCTTTTTGCAGGAATACATCAATCAAAAAACCAAAGGAGAAGGGAAGTCATGAAATTTCTCAACGAAAATCAGGCGCTCGTAATGGTCGTTCTCTTTGCGGCGGTCATCGCGCTGATCGTTACGGTACTCGTCGTCTGCAACAAGATCTATAAAAATTTCTACGTCAAAAAATTCTCGTTCACCAACCTGTTCGAGCGCGCTTCCGGCGTGGAATACGTCACGCTCATCGTCAGCAACAAATCGCTCAACGATATGACGGTGACGGCGCTCGGCTTTTGCAGCGGGCTGACCTTTTTCGATTATATCGGGGAATACCGCAAAGCCGCCGGCATCTTCGGGGAAGGAAAGGTCATCATTCCCGCCAGAAGTTCGGTCACGCTTCGCCTGCCCAAAGAAACCACCGAAAACAGCGTGCTGTTCGATATGACCGCGGCGCCGAAGAAGCTTTCCGCCTACGTGGTGGATTCCTACGGCGGGCTGTGCAAAGGTCGCGTCAAGGTGTTACATAAACAGTTCGCCGCCGACTATAAAGCCGCGCTTTTAAAAGAAAAGCAGGCGCAAAAACAGGCAAAAATCGCCGCGAAGCGCCGTTATAACGAAGAAAAAGCGGAAGATCTCACCATCAAACGCCTGCGCGGCGACAAACTTTCCCTGTTTGAAAGGCTGTTCTTGAAAAATCACGCCAAGGCGATTGCGAAACAGGCGGCAGCCGCGCGCGCTTCGGCGTTTGCGGAAGCGGCGGCGGTTCCCGAAGAAAGCGTTTCGCCCGCCGCGGAAGACGAGGATCTGAACGAAACGGCGGCTTCTGCCGAAGGCGAAGCGACGCAGACCACGTTTGAAGATCTTGCGCCCGCTGTGCCCGAAACTTCTGCACAGCAAAGCGAAGAGAACGCTGCGGGCGGTTTTAACAAGCACCAAAGCCGCAAAGAAAAGCACCGCGGAAATTTCCACAAAAACGGCGGAAATCCGTCCGGCGGGGACGCTGCGGAGTAACGGCGCGTTAACGGATTTTCCGAAAGTCCGGAAAAAGCCGCGGCGCACAGAAAAGCAAGCGGCTGATATGAAAGTAAAATACGGCTAGGGATTCCATTCGTCATCACTAATTACCGAAAAGGCGTCTTTTTCGCCATTTTCCGCGACCGTTCGGGCGCAG
>CAKQSI010000065.1 GCA_934272745.1 uncultured Clostridia bacterium
CTACGAGCGGCGTTTAACGCCGCATAAATCGGTTTATCACCGCAAAAATAGTTAGGGATGGCGAATGGAATCCCTATGCGTTTTTAAACTGTTTCACTTATTTTGTCATACCGTTCCCCAAAAACGCGCGAATAAGGCGCCCGGCGTTTTCGTTCTTTAATCTATGCCTACCGTCCTGCGCCCAAAATGCACGATTTAGGGCGCCGACGCTTCCGTTCTTTAATCTATTCCTGCCGTTCTGCGCCCAAAATGCACGATTTTCAACAAACGGTTGTCAAAATCCGGAACAATCATCGCCCGGTTTCCGCAAAATTACAGCGCGCCGAACAGTCCCAAGTACCAGTTCAAGCCAAACACCACGACGCCGAGATAAGCAAGATAAACGGCGATCAGCACGATGCCCTGCCAGCGGCTGAACTTTTTCCGGATCACGGTGGGCAGCGCGGCGATCAGCGTGACGAGGATCGCGACGGGAAAATCCAGATAGATATTCTGCGCGGAAACGGGCAACTTCCCGCCGTAAACGAAGGAACAGACGGCAAGGATCAGCGTGGTGTCGATGACGTTCGCGCCGATGACGTTGCCCACCGACATCGAACTCTGCTTTTTGACGATGGAAACAATTGCCGTCACCAGTTCGGGCAGCGATGTCCCGACCGCGACGATGGTAACGCCGATGATGGCTTCGGAAACGCCCCAGGAGGAAGCGATTTTACTGCCGTTATTCACCAGCAATTGGGAACCGACGACGATCGCCGCCGCGCCGCCGACGACGCTTAAAATATTGAGAACGACCGACTTTTTGTCGGTTTTCGGCGGATTGTCGTCTTCCCCTTCCGCGGGTTTTAACAACGCCTGTCGCTTGGCAGAACGCACATTCTCCGCAATATACAGCGCAAAAATGAGCAACAGTACGGCCGCGCCCCAGACGGAGAACGAGCCGCCCATCGAGAACAGAAACAGCGCTACCACCGCCGCAAGCAGCAGCCCTGCTTTGGGCGCGAAATCTTTCCGGTCGATGACGATGGGCAGAAAAACCACGCTGAGGGCAAGAATGAGCGCGGTATTGCAGATGACCGAACCGATTCCGTTACCGATCGCCATGCCCACTTTATCCTGCGAAGCGGCAATGAAATCGCCCGCGCCGGAATTGAGAATTTTGTGACCTTCCACCGCGGCAATGGTGGAAACGATAATTTCCGGCAGCGTAGTCGCCATGCTGACGACGGTTGCGCCGATGATAAACTTCGGAATTTTGGTAATTTCCGCAACCCATACGGCGCCGTCCACAAACCAGTCGCCGCCTTTGACGATCAAAACGACGCCGACTACGAACAAAAAGTACATCAAAAAAGTTTCCATATGTTTTTCCTCCGTGCGTAAAAAGCCCCTGTCCCGGAATGCTCCGAAAGTGTCGTCTGCCCGCCCGAAAACTTGCATCGGTTCCCGAAAACGCAGGACGTATTGTCTTTCTCCGCGCATAAAAAAAGTACGGCGCGCGGTCCGTACGTAAAAAAAGACCGCATGCGCAAAAATTGCACATGAGTCTCATCGATTAAGATATGCCAGGATCTGCTTCGGAAACCCGCCGCAAACTACCGGTATGTTGACATATCGCGCGGGAAAAACCGCGCCAACTACTCCCTCAAGTTTTTTCACTATATCACACCCGAAGAAAGAAGTCAACCGTCCGATAACTTTTTTCGGATTTTTTTGTTTTTCGCGTTCCGGAATTCCGCCCGCGCCGCATTTTTGCTTTTCCGTCCGGCATTTCCTCAGGCTTCGTTTTTCAATTTCCAGTCCGAAACCGTAAATCGGGCCGTCACCTTCTCCGAAAAATAAGGCTGCAGCGCCCTTTTCAGATCCCGCGCAAGCATTTTCTTTATATCCGGCACAGAACGTTCCTTAATCTCCGCAAACAGTCCCTGTTCCGCTTCCCGCATTTTGCCGGACGCGTACGGCAGGTCGGTCACAGCAAGTCCGGTTGCCGAAAACGTGAGCACGTCCCCCCTTTTTCCGGTAAAACGGAAGCCGGAAATTTCCCCGCGATAATGCACCTTAAAGACGTCGCAAAAGCCGAATTCGTCTTTCGGCGTGCCGTAAAAATCGTAATATCCCTGCTTTGCGGCGTAGTTTTCGATAAATGCTATCGCAAACGCTTCCGCGTTCTCCCTCGTAGGATCCGCCTTCAGGAGTTCTTCTTTTTCTTTCAGAATATCCGCTTTTTTCATAGACCGATTTCAACCTCGCAATCACTTCGTCACGTCCAGTGTCACGGCGCACAGCGTGTTTCCGGGCAGCGGCTCGCCGCAAACCGAACCGAGGTAGTCCTTCCCCAGCATATCGTAAAATTCGCCGCCGATATTCAGGTCGGGAAGCCGCCCGACAAGTTCCCCGTTTTCCATGAGATACGCCATCTGCACGGGAGCGGCAAAACGTCCGCCGGGCGTCATATCGCCGCCGGAAGTCATCACGACGTACACCGCCTTGCCGGGAACGAGCGCGCCCAGCGTTTTTGCGGTTGGTTCCACGAAAAAGCGACGGAAGCCAAGCCCCGGCACGCCGTCGTAAGCGGCTTCCGCCGTGCCGAGATTGGGCAGTTCAAAGCGTTCCGCCGATTTTTTGGTGGTCAGAAGCCCGGTCAGCACCCCTTTTTCGATCAGCGCAGGGCGCAGATCGGAAGCCACGCAGCCTTCGGTATCGAAGAAGCGGGTGCCGGCGTTCGTGGCTGGATTCATATCGCTTTTCAGCGAAAGCCTTTCCGAAAACGCCTTCTGCCCCAGTTTTCCGCTGAGCAGCGAAGCGCCCGAAACGTAGGTTTCCGCAATAAACTGCCGCAAAACCGTCCCGAACAGGTCGGATGCGTCCAGCACCACGGGATAGCGCCCGGGCGTGAGGTCGGCAGGAAGGTAAAAGGCGTCGTATTGTTTTTTGAACTCGCTGAGCAGCGCTTCTTCGTCAAAACGGTCTCCTTTAAAGAAAAACCCGGTATCGTACAGGTTGCCCGAACCGCGGCTTTGGGCAAGAAGCGAAACGCTGAGACTGCGCCCGGAGCAACCAAGCCGACGCCCCTTGGAATTGCGATATTCGGACTTCGTATAGTCCAGACTGATTTTGTTTGAAAAGGCGAACCGCGGGCAAGCCTCCCCCAAGCGGTTCAGAAAACGCTGCATGGCGGGAAGGAGTTCCGGCACGGGAATGATCTCTTCTTCGTGCAGAATTTCTTTTTCCAGCGCGCCGCCGAGGCTGCTGGGGTACGGAATGCCGAGCGCCAGAGCCTCTCTGGCTTTGTCTGTCAGCGCGTTCTCGTCAGGCGTTCCGAGACGCCCGGCGACGCCGATACAGCCGTTTTCGTAAACGCGGACGGTGCCGGTGGTTTCTTCCTGCTCGCGGAAACTGTCGATCTTGCCGCCGGTGACGTTGAGCGTCACGGAACGGCTGGTTTCTGTCAAAAATTCTTTTTCCATACCCTACCTCACTGTACATTCATAGAAGAAACGCGCACATACGGGCCGCCGAAACCAACGGGCAGGTTCATCTGCTCCATTTTACCGCAACCGCCCGTCACGAACGAAAGCAGTTGTACGTCGCGCGTCAGTCCGTCGATCAAGCCCAGCGTTTCAAACACCGAACCCGTCAGCACGCTGATCTGTACCGGGCGCCCGATTTTGCCGTCCACGATCTCGTAAGCAAGGCTGGGAGCGATGGTAAAGGTACTCATGCCGCTTCCGTGATTGATCGTCTTGATGAAATACCCTTTTTTGACGGGCGCGATCAATCCGTCGAAGTCCAGATCGCCGCCCTCGATATAGGTGGTGGTCATACGCACGATGGGTTCGAACGTGCAATCGACCGCACGCGCGTTGCCCGTCGGGGCTTCGTCCAGCGCGGCGGCGGTTTCTACGCTGTGCAGCCGACCCGCAAGTTTTCCGTTTTTGATGAGATAGTTCTTGCGGGCGCGCGTCCCCTCGTCGTCGTACGGCACGTAACCGCTGCCAGGCAGACTGCCGCATTCCGCAATGGACAGAATGGGCGAACCGACGGTCTTGCCGAGTTGCCATTCTTCACGCATGGTTTCATCCGAAAGCATAAAGTCGGATTCGGACTTATGCCCGAACGATTCGTGCGCGAAAACGCCTGCCGCTTCCGGCGAAAGCACCACGGGGTATTTTCCGGGGGTGACCGGTACGGAGTTGCGCATGAAATACGCCTGTTCTATGACCGCTTCGCGGAGGGCGCTCTCCAAGCCTTGCAATTCTTCAAAACGCGTGGCGCCCTTCTGCCAGTGTCCGGAAAATTTCTTTTCCCCCTCCGTCATACTGCACGAAAAAGAAAGCCCGCAGGTCTGGTAATCGTAGGTGACGTCCGCGCCGAGGCTGGAACGGAAGCGGAACGTGCTGTTTCTGTCGAGATAGGTGCCTTGCGGCATGGTGACGCAGGCGTCTTCGGAAAGAAGCGGCAGGTAGGAAAGTAGCAGCGCCTGCTTGTCCTTTTGCGAAACCTCCCGCACCGAGCAGCCCCGAAAGCGCAAAAGTTCGTCCCGGTTGCGTTCGAAACGGCGCACGACGGGGTCATCAGGAATCTGTGCGTTGGGCGTGGCGGCGGCGTAAAGCCCGTCCAGCGTTTCCTGTAAATGCGCCAGATCGGTCACGGAAGCGTAATACCACATTTTACCGTCGTACACCCGCAAAAACGCACGGCGTTCCACCCGCGTTTTCATCTCTTCCAGAACGCCCGCTTTGTATGCGATTACGGTTCGGCTGCGGTCTTCGGTCCGCACGTCCGCGTAAAAATCCTCTCTGAATCGTATCATAATGAATGGTTCCTCCCCGCCGAAAACGAAATCGTATGCAAACGACTTTCCGGCAATGCGACGTTTTATTTGAAATTACGATCCGCATTGCGTCCCTGCCGGCATTGACGTAAGTTTCGCTGCGTCGACGAAAGTTTTTCCGCTATTGCGGCGCTCGCCGTTTATTCCCTGCAAAACTCCCGTTTTTTACTTATTTTATCATATTTTTCCGGTTTTTTCAACGATTCTGCCGCGCAATAAAAAAAGCGATCTATAAGAATCCTTACGGTCCGCTATAACCGTGCGTTTACGATAAGTCCTCCCTTTGCTGGTGATTCAATAAAAATTTTCCCCTCTGCTTTTATCGGAAAGTTGCGAGCCGTTTATCCGGGTGTTTTACAAAAATTTTATAAAAAAATTGCCGAGAATTTTTCTCGACAACCGCATATAAAAAAGAAGTCCGATATAAATCAAACTCCCTTTTACAAAGTTTATTCAGTTGGATTTTTCGGTGATGTGACGCACTTTTCCAGATAGGATATCCGCTGGGTTATACGTCTTTCGTTACATCGCCCGCGTGGTTTTTCGTTATTCCGCCGCTTTCGGTACGGGAAGTTTTCCGTTTTCGTAAGTCCAGCCGTCGCCGAGCGCCGATTTGACCGCTTCGCCGTAAACAGCGCCTTCGCTGTTTATC
>CAKQSI010000066.1 GCA_934272745.1 uncultured Clostridia bacterium
CCCCTTGTTTTTCTTTCTATTCTGCAAGTTTTTCTTTCTATTCTGCAAATTTTTCTTTCTATTCTGCAAGTTTTTCTCTTTTATTTACTTTCGTTTTCCTCTTTGCAAGTTCATCGCTTTTGTTCTTTTATTTGCGTTCGTTCCCCTCGGTCAAAAGTTCGTTTAAGGCGCACATGGCGGCTTTATCCACTTTCACCACGGCGCGGTCGTAAGTGACCAGACCGTTGATCTCCCCTTCGACGTCCGAAAGCTGCGTATAAATACACCCGCAAAGTCCCTTGGCTTTTAAGGGCAGCACGCGTTTGAGATACAGTTTTTTCAGCGCCGACAGCAGTTTTCCCTCTGTCTTATACCTGCGATAGCCGAACGACTTTTCCGCCGTATGCCCGGGGACTTTCAGCGCATAACCCCCGAATTCCGAAAGCAGCGCCGCGCGCGAAGTTTTGGGAACTTTCAACCGCGTAAAATAATTGTGTACGCTGAAAAAGTCGGACGTCTCTTCCCCCTGATCGTGCCAGCCGGAAACCGTATCCACGGGGCGCGTCGGGTCCAGTTCCTTTACCTCGGCATAGATTTTTCCGGCGTCGAACTGCCCCCAACCCTCGTTGAAAGGCACCCAGGCGCATACCGAAACGGCGTTTTTCAGCGCCGAAACCGTTTCTTTCATCTCCAGTCGATACTGCGCCCTGCCCCATTCGGACTGTCTGCCGAAGCGCGCGTAGTTGCGGTCGTCGTATAGAATGTGGAAAAAGGGCTTTAACGCGATGGTGGAAAACTCGTAAGGCTTTCCGCCGTTGACGAAATCCTGCAAGACCAAAAGTCCCAGTTTGTCGCATAGGTAATAAAACCGCGCCGGCTCCACCTTGACGTGCTTTCTTAAACAGTTAAACCCCATTCCTTTCAGCATTTGCAGGTCGCGAAGAACCGTTTCTTCGTCCGGCGGGGTCATCAGCCCGCCCGCATAATACCCCTGATCCAGCACGCCGGAGAGGAAATACGGATGCCCGTTGAGGAAGAACCTCTTCCCCGCCTTAGAACCCGGCTCCGTCACCTCTTTCACCTCGAAAGTGCGCAAGCCGAAATAGGTGGATATGGTATCCTCTCCCGCCGTAATTTCCGCGTCGTACAGTTTGGGACTCTCGGGCGACCAAGGTTTTCCGTCCGGCACTTCAAGGAGAACTTCCTTTTCCGCTCCCTCGTACGCGGCGACTTCCTTTCCCTCGTCCGTAATGCGGATTTTGACCTGATTTGCTTCGGTTTTCACCGAAAAACGCACGCTTTTCAGGTCTTTTTGCGGCACGATGGTGAAATCTTCCACCCCGCCCGAGGGAAAACTTTCCAAAAACACGGTCTGCCAGATGCCGCTTTGCGCCGGGTACCAGATGCCGGACGGGTGCGTGAGTTGCTTGCCGCGCCCTTGTTCGCCGTGCTCTGTGGGGTCGAAAATTTCCACGGTCAGGGTATTTTCCCCCTCTTTCACCGCATCCGTTGCGTCGGCAACAAAGGGGGTATATCCGCCGCGGTGCGAAAGCAGAAATTTTCCGTTCAGCGTCACTTTGCAAAGGGCGTCCGCCGCACCGAAAACAATCTGCGTTTTTCCTTTGATAAACCCTGCGGGGACGGTAAATTCCCGCTCGTACAGCAGGGTGTTTCGTTCGGTCACGCCGGGGAAATTGTCCACGCCGGAAAGCGCGCATTCGGGCGAATATGGTACCAGAATTTTGCCGATTTTTTGCGGAATTTCGTGTTCTTTCGTCTTAAGCGAAAGGTCCCATTCGCCGTTCAGATTGAGCCACGCCACCCTTTTGCATTGGGGGCGGGGGTATTCGTTAAAAGGTATTTTCTCCGTCATTTTTCTCACTTCACGCCCGGCAAAGTTGAATACCAAAAGTTTCGTCCGAAAGCGCGCAGCGCATTTTCAGGCAAAACCGACGATATTACAAACGGGAAGCGTAAGGCTTTGCCTTGCAAAACGCGGCGGCGCCGCTTTTTGAACTTGCTTTTAAATTTGCTTCCCTTAGTTTTTAAATACCCCGTATTCTCTTTCAGGGTACCGCTTTGCAAAACGCCCCTGCTTTTCGGCGTTTCCATACCCTCCCGGCAAAGGAACCGTGCAAGGGTTCGGGCGCAGATCTCCTTATCCTTTATCATTTAATTTTACCGCCCGAACTTCCGTTTGTCAAGAGGGAATTTCGTTTTTCTGCGCAAGAATTTTACACATTTCGTCGGATTTTGTCCGTTCTTTCCGGCGGTCGCCGAAGTTATCGGCAGCAATCACGCTTTACTCCACCGCGGCGCGCAACTTTTCGATGGCGCGCTTTTCGATGCGCGACACGTAAGACCTTGAAATTTTAAGCAGCACCGCTACTTCCCGCTGTGCCAGCGGCACGCCCGAAAAGATTCCGAACCGCAGCCCCAGAATGCGATACTCCCGCTCGGTCAAAACTTCGCGCATTTTTTTGATCAAGCCGGCGGCAGTAATTCTGGTTTCCACCGCGTCGAAAACGCCGTCTTCCTTTTCGGAAAGCAGGTCGTAAATAGTCAGTTCGTTGCCGTCTTTGTCCGTTCCGACCGGTTCCGAAAGGGATACCTCGTTTTTATATTTTTTGTTACTGCGGAACAGCATTAAAATTTCGTTTTCGATGCACCTTGCGGCGAAAGTCGCAAACGAAACGCCCTTCCCCACGTCGAAGGTCGAAACCGCCTTCATCAGCCCGATGCTGCCGATGGAGATCAGGTCGTCCTGCTCGTATGAGTTGGAATATTTTTTGACGACGTGCGCCACCAGCCGGAGGTTGTGTTCGATAAGTTTGTTTTTCGCCTCCTCGTCGCCCTCCTGCACCCTTTGTAAAATCGCTGCTTCCTCTTCTTTATCTAAAGGCGGCGGAAAAGCGTTCTTTCCGCGAACCATTCCCGTAAAAAAAGCAAGTTTTCCAAGCAAAAACCACAAAAATTCCAGCATAGGCGCCTCCACGGTTTATGTGTATGCGGCGCGGCTGCCGTTTACGAAAGATCGCCCGGAATTTTGTTGTCCGCTTTTAACGTAAAGCACCGCTTTTATAATAAAAACCCGTCGTCTGCTTTTATGACGGCGGCTTTTGTCCGGGCGACGAATTTCCGCTTTTTCTCCCGGGATTCCGCAAAAGCGGAAAACTTGTGGTTGACGAAACAGGCGAAAACTGCTATACTGAATGCAGGCGGAAGATGCCGGCAGAAGCGCTTTACTCGTTTTTTCTATATAGCAGTGCGGCATTTTGGCTTTCCGTTTATCCCGTGCTTTTATAATAGCCAGCACCGGTATTAAACAATACGCTTACCCGGCATTTATTTTTGCCAAAGGAGGGAATTATGACCAACCTTAAGAATAACGATATCTGCGCTGTAAAGCGCAAACTTCCTTATCTCGTCGTCCTTTCGGACTACGGCTTAGATGACGCGGTGGCGACGCTTCGGCTGCTTTCCCATGCGGACGCGTTCCGGAAGATTGACGTCGTTGCCGTGGGCGGAAACGTTTCCCCCGCGCTTTCCTTAAAAAACGCGAAACGCATCGCCGCGCAGGCGGGCGAGTTTAAAACGCCGCTCCGCCTTGTAGACACGACCGCCCTTTTTCAGCCGCACGAGGATTTATACGACATTCACGGCGCGGACGGCGTCGGCGGGGACGTGTTTTCGGCAGCGACAAGCGCCGCCCCCGTCCTGACGCTGGACGAATTTCTGGCGGAACCGGACGAGATTGACGTACTGCTTTCGTTAGGCCCTATGACGGTGACGAAAGAAGTGCTTTCCCGCCGGACGGTGAAAGAATTTTTGTTTATGGCGGGCTGCGTGGACGGAATCCCCAACTACCACGGGTACGAATTCAACCACGGTCTGAATAAGGAAGCGTTCGCCTTTGCGGCAAAATTTCCGCACCGCGCGATACTGCTGGACGCCGCCTGCAAGGCGCTGGACGTGCAGCATCTTCCCCTTGCGGGGACCGACCTTTTTACCCGGGCGATCAAAAAATATCGCGACCTCGGCATATCGCGCGGGGAAACGACCTGCACCGTGTGGGACGACGTGGCGGTACTTGCCCTGCTTTACCCCGCGCTGTTTAGCGAACAAACCAAGACCGATCGGGACGGAAACGTGCTGCACGTTTTAAGTTATACAGCAAATGGTTACCCCGGCGTGCACGAATAAGGACTACCGTTATGCGAAAATCGTTCACCGCTCTTTTTTCCGCGCTTCTTATTTTTATGAGTATGGGCCTGACTTCCTGCCAAAAAGCGCAGCCCGCGCCAAAGGTTACCGATATGGAAATCGAAGTCGATTTTTACCCATTATACGACCCGGACGGGGAAAACAAACTCGGCACCTTCCGCTTTGCGCCCCAAACGCCGTGGGTGCAGTTTGCCGCCACACCGTACCCCGGATGGAGGCTCGAAGTTTCTTCATACCGGCTTTACTATGATAACGGCACGGCGGGGAAACGCTTCCGCCCGCGCGAAGCCGGCGACGATTATTTCGGCACGCGGATCTTTTTTGCAAAGGAACAGGGCGGCGCTTATACGCTGATCTACTCGACCGAAAACACTTCCCCTTGGGGAGAAGCCACCGTGCGCGACATGGGTTTTTATCTGGTAGAATTTTACACCGTGGATAACCCGGATTACTGGATCAACTGCAAGGCGACGATTGCGATCGAGGTTACCGAACTGGTCGCGGATTGACCTTTGCGAGTTAAATTCGGACAATAACGTTATGATTATTTAAGCGGCGAAAGAATGACTGATTTTGAGCGGGCGAAGTGCGAAATTTAAGCGTTAAACGCCCGCACTGTATCAAAAAACGCATATACGTTACACCGGAGTGGTGCGCAAACGCAGAGTGGAAAAGCCCGCACTGTATCCCCAAAACGCATATTGCGCTGCAAACAGGAGGGATTTTGTTTGCCCGCTTACCGGTCATATCGACCAAACCTCTTAAAGTGCGTATAAACGATAAGTACATTTAAATAAACAAGGAAACACATATAATGCGGGGGCGCCCGCGCCCGCTTTTGGAATCGGTGTACAGCGTGCGGTGCTTTTCGACGCGACATAAATAG
>CAKQSI010000067.1 GCA_934272745.1 uncultured Clostridia bacterium
CCCGCCGCCCCGTTTCTTTTTATTCTGTATTCCGTCCGTTTTTCATTCGGAATCCCGCCGGCTTTTACATTTCTCGTTCTCCGGAATCCCGCGGCAGTCGGTTTCCGAAGCGAAAACACCCGGATATAATAAAACCTGTCTTTTCTCCGTCTTCCGGCACGGCTCGGCACGCGGAACGTAAGGCGGGAATTGCCCCGCTTCCCCTACCGGGGACGTCTTTTCCACGGCGGCAACGCGTTTGCTTTTGCGCGTTACGCTTTAGCAATCGTCCCGTCCGTACAAATCACGGTATAGTCGCCGGTTCCGGCATCGAATTCCATGGCGCCCTTGATTGCGGTTTTCCATTCCGCAACGGTACCGCCGAAGCGAATGGTCTTTAATTTAGCACAATTCATCAGCGCGCTGTAGCCCACGGAGGACAATCCCGCGGGGAGCGAAATTTCGGTCAATTCCTCGCAGAAAGCAAACGTGCTCGATTCCAGCGTCTTGACGCCTGCGGGAATGGTAACGGATTTCAGCGAAGTACAGGACTGGAACGCGTTCTGCCCGATTACGGTCACCCCGCCGAAGTCGACGGAAGTAAGTTCGCTGCAGAACGAAAACGCTCCGGAACGGATAGTCGTAACGGCGGCAGGCAGCACAAGCGTCGTAATTTTGGATTCCACAAACGCGTTGTCGCCGATGATCGTCACGCTGCCGTCCGAGGGAATGACGCTGTGCGCGTTGCCGTATACTACGGTTTTCGCTGCCGCGTCGATAATGCAGTTGCCGGAAGCCGTCAACTTTCCGCCTGCAACAATCCGGATATCCGCAAGGTTGTCGCAGTCCAAAAACGCCCCCATTCTGATACTTCTTAAGCTGTTGGGAAGCGAGATCGAAGTCATTCTGCCACAACTGTCAAACGCATAGGATCCGAGGATTTCCGTACCGGCAGGCACTTCCGCCCTGGTCGAACCCGTCACGGTAGTTCCTGCGATCAGGGTATTTTTGGAAATGTTGATCACGCAGTTGTTCTGACTGCGGTACGTCGTGTTGCCGGGATCCACTTCGATGGTTTCAAGAGAAGGACATTGCGCAAAGGGATTGTTATGTCCAAGCGAAGTCACGCCTGCGGGGATTCGGATCTCCGTAAGCAAAGCACATTCCCAAAACGCCTCGTCCCCGATGGTTGTAAGTCCCGAACCCAGCGTAACCGAACGCAGAGATTTGCATGCTTCAAACGCGCCGGCGGCAACTTCGGTCACCGCGTCGGGAATAACCGCCTGTTCGAGCGCATAACATCCCGTAAACGAATACGCTCCAACCCGTTCCAACGTTTCCGGAAAGGTGATCTGCCGCAGATTTTTGCACCCGCTGAACGCGGCGACGCCGATTTCGGTCACGCCTTCGGGGAGCGTCATTTCGGTAATCCATTCTCTTTTGGCAAACGCAGAAGTGCCGATCTTCTTCACCCCTTGGGGGAAAACGTCAAACTGACCGCCGGCAACCAGCGTGCCGGTTTCCTTTTCGATCAGACAGTTATTGCTTGCGCGGTAAGTCTGGTTTTCGTCGCTGACGAAGACGTATTTCAAGCCGGAAGCCTTGGAAAGACCGCCGTTCAGCGTACGTATGTTTTTTCCGAATTTGACGGAAACGACGCCGCTGAGATCCATGTCGCCTAAAATGCCGACGACGGGATGGGTGATGTGTTCGTCCGGAATTTCGATTGTCGTCAAAGGCTCGGATCCGATGATGCCGGACACGTAATACTGATTTTTATTATTCGGATCCTCATAGTATTCCAGACGATCCCAGATTGCGACCAGATTGAAGTTGCGCTTGGCTCCCTTTTCGATTTTGATGATGGTTTCTCCCGTTTCCACCACTCTCCAACCGCCGAAGGTGTATTCGCTACCCGACGGTCTTTGCAGAGAAAATTCTTCTGTTTCGATGTATTCGGTGGGGTTCCCTTCGGGAAGAATGCCGCCGTTGGCATCGTAATGGACGTAATAAAGTTTATAAATGATCGCATTGACGGTCACGTCTTCGGTCACGCAGGAGAGATCGAAATCTTCCCAGGAGATGCGATAGCCTTCCACGGCGATGACTTCGGGAATTTCCGTAAACGCGGCAAGATCTTTCACCGCAAATTCGCGGGGGTCCTGCCCTTCCTGCAAAAATCTGACGCGGTGCGTTTCTCTCGTAATCGTGACGGTCGTATAACGGGAAGTTTCCGAAAGGGCGTAGTTCGGGTTGGATTCTTCGGTCATCGCCGCCGTTACAACGTACTCTCCCTCTTCGATCACGTCGCCGTCGTAAGCCAGTTCCACGCCCACGCGGTCGCCCGAAAGGACGCCTTCTACCGCGGCGGAAAGTTCTTTATGCGCATTGCCGTCATAACGGAAAGTCGTTTCTCCGGTGAATTCCACTTCCAGCACGCGCTTTTCGATGGTAAGCGTGACGGTCTTGTCTTCGATTCTTTCGTAATTTTTGCTGTCGCCCGTAAAGTGCGCGGTCACGGGATAGGTCCCGACTTCGGTCTTCCCGTTGTTTTCGTAAGTGACGGTCACGCCGTCCGGCAGATTTTTTGCCCGTACGGAATGTTCGTTTTTGTCGTACGTTACGGTTTCGTCCGAAAATCCGACGCCGCTCATATCGTACGTCGCTTTTTCGATTTTCAGCGTCGCGGTCAGCTCCGCGCGCTTTGCTCCGCGAACGGAAACGATCGCCGTTACGGTATAAGTACCGACGTCCGTCTTTCCGTTGTTTTCGTAAGTAACCGTTACGCCGTCCGGTAAATTCTCTTCAACCGCAAGATAGTGCGCGTCGCCGGTGTAGGTCACCGTTTTATCCGCAAAGGTCAGCTGTGGCAGCGGTTCCTCGGTGGGCTCGGTCGTGGGTTCTATGGTCGGCTCCGTTGTGGGCGCCGGGGTCGGCTCCGCTGTAGGCGCCGGGGTCGGCTGCTCGGTGGTTACAGAAACCGTGACCGACGGGGTTTCCGTAGGATTCGGCTCCTTGCCGCCGCAAGCGGAAATTCCGCAGCAAAGCGACGCCGCAAGCGCTATCGTCCCTAACAAAGAAAATAGTTTTTTCACGATGTTTTTCTCCTTTTTGTGTTCTTCCTTCGTCATCATAAAACCGCAATCGTTTTATGAGTTTTGTATAGAATTGTTCCCCGCAATTCTATCTGATATAGTATAATACCATTTCCCTGTTTTGTCAAGAACATTCAATGCCGGCAAGCGCCACGGAATTATCGGCAATGTACCGAAACTAACATCGTTTACAATTCCTTTCTATCGGCGGCCGGTCGACGCCGCCCTGCTGTCGGGCCCCTACGGGGGCTTACTTGCAAAAGAAAACGCAGCCTTCGCACTTTACCGCAGAGCGGGCAAGGTCTGACTTATGGGCAGACAGCCTTGGTTTTCGTCCCCGCTCCGACTTTCTGTTTTAAGAAAATCTTCCTTTAGAAAGGATGTGCCGCCCGGGGGAGGATTCCCCGGGCGGCACCACACACATAAAAGCTCTCCCATTTTTGTTGCAGAGGAGGCAGATAATTCGGAAAGGAATCCCAACCTTTCCAAAGGCATTTTAGCACGCGGATCTCTCCTTGTCAAGCATTTTTAAATATTTATTTGAATATTTTCTATGTTTTTGAAAAAAATAAATATTTTGAAAATATTTTAATAAGAAAACTTGTTTCTTTACGTTCCCGCCTGCAAGCGGATGGAAGCTGCTTGCACATAGAAATTGCCATCTTGCCCCGATTTCACATTTCTTTAATGGTTTCCGCCTTTATTATTGCCGTTTGCAATATGATCGACGGTAAAAAGAAGTAAAACTCAATAAAGCAAGGCACTCCAAACACGGGGTGCCTTGCTTTATCCCCTCGGCGGAGATTTAAGCGCAAAATTTGCCCCGCATGGCATATAAACTGCGCATTTGTTTATTCATTTGCCATTCTCGGTTATTTTCAATATGCCGAGTATCCGCATCGAATTGACTTCTAATACATTCATCTAACCCCAAAGGACAAATTTTATCATTTTCAGTCATCATTATGTTCCTCAATTATATTTTTCAAACCGACTGATTGTTTTTATGCCTGATTTTCCA
The DNA here is from genome assembly GCA_934272745.1 of uncultured Clostridia bacterium. Lineage (GTDB taxonomy): Bacteria > Bacillota > Clostridia > Christensenellales > Borkfalkiaceae > SIG402. Next base: position 4,096 of record CAKQSI010000067.1, read on the forward strand.
TCGTTTACCAAGCACTGTTTTGGCGTGTAATGCTCATTATATATAACTCTATACAAATAGCCGAAACACGCGCCCAATCCTTGTTTAACGTGCGGCTCTAATTTTATATCAAATAACTTTGTCACGTTATTTTCTCTGCAATAATAGATAAAAGATTTTAACGGAGGTTCTTTTAAATAATCGTTGGCGAACTTTATGTGCCCGAGCAATTCTTCATCTTTTAATAGTTTTAAAAATAGTTCATAATACGGTTTTGCATCCGTAACGAATTTCTCGCTGCCACGATATGTTTTTAAAAACTGTTCTTCATCAAATTCTATCATATAATTCCCCTTCCTTTTGTTCTCAATATTGTATATATCATATTCTATTGAATTTGTCAAGCATTTTTACACATTACTAAAAAATATTGTCTAAGTAAGAATTTGTTCAGTTTACCATGTTTCGCCAATGCCTGCCGTGACTTCATATCGTGCAAACACCGATGCGCCTGAAATGACATAAAACCAACGCGCGCAAAATCATAGCCGAACAGTCAGATTGGCATAACCCGCAACATAAAAATATCGCGCGCAAAATCATAGCCAAACAGTCGGGTTGCCATAGCCCGTAATATAAAAACATTGCGCGCAAAATCATAGCCGAACAGTCAGGTTGCCATAGCCCGTAACATAAAATATCGCCCCGCAAAATCATAGCCGAACAGTCAGGTTGCCATAGCCCGCAACATAAAAATATCGCGCACGTGAAATCAAAGCCGAACAGTCAGGTTGCCGTAACCCGCAACATAAAAATATCGCGCCCCGCAAAATCATAGCCGAACAGTCAGGTTGCCATAACCCATAACATAAAAACAGCGTAAATATAAAAACAACGCACCGGAAAAACCGATGCGTTGAATGAAATGTGGCGATGACCTATCCTCCCGAGCAGTCGCCCGCTAAGTACTTTCGGCGCGAGA
>CAKQSI010000068.1 GCA_934272745.1 uncultured Clostridia bacterium
CGAAATAGTCGGTCGCAATATAGGTATCGTGCAGTTTGCCAAGACGAACGAGTTCTTCAAAAATCGCGCGGGTTTCATCGTCGAAAGCCACCACGTGGTCGCTGTCCCAACGAACGGGACGAGAAACGTGCAACAGAACGTGATCCGCAAACGCATAGACGGCGCCGAGTTTTGCGGAAACCACTTCGGTCGGATGATAGTGACCGGTGTCCAGCGTCAGCATGATGTGGTCGCTGTTTTTCTTCATAACGTAGCCCATGCAGAATTCGTGCGAACCAACCGTGTAACTTTCCAGACCGATGCCGAACACCTTGGATTCGATGCCGTCCATAACGCCCTTGACGTCTTTGGTCGCTTCAAAAATGCGATCGTAACTGTCTTTCAGTCTGAGGCGCGGCGAAAGCGTATCCACGGGGAATTCTTTATCTCCGTCCGGCGTCCAGTGGTTGATCACGCAGGTTTTGCCCGTTCTTTCATAGAAATACTGTCCGATTCTGCGGCAGCGAATACCGTGTTCCACCCAGAAATTACGAACGCTGTCGTCCCGCGCGGAAAGCGTGCCGTGCTCACTCTTCGGGTGAGAGAAATAGGTCGGGTTGAAGTCCAGACCGATGCCGAGCTTTACCGCCCAGTCAGCCCAGTTTTTGAAGTGCTCGGGCTCGATCTCGTTGCGATCTACGAAATGATCGGCTTCCAGATAATTTGCGTGGATATTGACCTTTTTTTCGCCGGGAACAAACCGGAAAACCATTTCGAGATCGGCGCGAAGTTCTTCGGGCGTTCTCGCTTTTCCGGGATAGTTGCCGGTCGTCTGAATACCGCCGGAAAGTCCGCCTTCTTTCTTTTCAAAACCGCCGACGTCGTCCCCTTGCCAGCAATGAATGGAGATCGGGGTCGAATCGACTTCCCGAATCGCTTTATCAACGTCTATGCCGTATGCGGCATAGAATTCTTTGGCGACTTCGTAACCTTTTTTTACGTCGTACATAAACATCCTCCGAGGATTATTTTTCTTTTATTTTACAATGAATTGCGGCGCTTTGTCAACCACATTCCCGCGGTTTCCATTGAAAAACACCGCCCTTATTTATGGGAAATTCCGCTTGGAAAAGATTCCGCACTTCCGCGCCGTTCTCTTGCCAGACTCCGCCCGATCAAAGCCCTCAGACTTCCGGCAAAACCGGCAAGATTATTCCAGAACGTTGGTCGTGATATAGTCCACGCCGTAAGAAAGCAGTTCTTCCCCCCGCTTTTTGTCGTTGACCGTCCAGCAATTGACCTTGATGCCGAGGCGGTGCAATTCTTCCACACGTTCCTTGGTCAGGTTTTCGTGATAAATATCGAGATCGATCTTGTTTTCAAGCAGGGTTTTCAGCAGGTTTTCGTCATATCCGCCGGTCAGAAGTTGTGCCGGCTGCTCCGGCAGCAATCTTCTCACGTACTGCAGGTTGATGAGATCGAACGCGATGAAAATGACGTGATCGAGGTAATTCATCGACTGTATAATATCGACAACTTCTTTCACCCACGCTTCTTCAAACACGCCCTTGATCTCGATAATGCAGTATTTATCGTATTTTTTGCAGACGTTGATATAATCTTCCAGCGACGGAATAAACAGATCCTTGCGGCGTTCCCCGTCATGATCGCCCCACCAGTCATGGAACACAACCGACCGGACGAGATCGAACGAAGATTTTTCCACATTGACATTATCGCCCATGGCAAGACCGCCCGTTTCGGTATCGTGGATCACCACAAATCTGCCGTCGGACGTACGATGAATGTCGCATTCCGACCCGAAGTAAGAACGGTTCCCCGCGGCGACAAACGCCGCAATCGTGTTTTCTTTTTCCAGACCCGAAAGTCCGCGGTGCGCCACCATTTTGCAGGTTTTGTTTCCGCTAAGTTTAATTGTATCCATAATTTTCTCCAGATAAAACAGGTTGCCCTGTTAAATTTCGTAACGCCTGAAGTTCGCCCGGTTGTACCTCTCGCGGCAAAAACGACCGAAATCCGAAAGAACGCACAAATCCCAACGTCGAAACCCCACGAAAGAAATGCGGGTTCTCTCTAAATTCGCCTCACAAAATAACCGCGCCGGATTCCGACCGACTTACAATCCGACTTACACCCCGAGAGCCGCCACAAAGCGGTCGAGATATTCCTTAACCAACTTCTTCAGTGCGGCAAGTTCTTCTTCTCCCCACTCCGGGACGCGGCAATAACCGGTTTTATTCGGGTCGCCGCCGAAAAGTTTCTCGTAAATTTTTTCCAGAACGGACGATTTTACGGTCCCGCTGAAATCCACGTCAATTTCGTACGACGCACTTTCCAGAAGGCGGAAGAAGCGCGCCACTTCCAGTTCGGTCAGATCTTCCCTCCCCGCAAGCCAGCGGGTAAGCCGGTTCAGGTCGTAATTGACGGCGATATCGTAATCGAGCGGAAGGTCGTGCGTATTGGCGTACCGTTCCGCATCGTAAAAGGTCGGGAAAGTTAAAACTTTTCCGTTTTCGGCAATCATTCTGCCGCGACGGCGAAGCCTGCCGGAAAAGGCATAGGTTTCCTTGGTTTTTCCGATGATGTGAATAATAAAAATTTCCTGCATATATTCCCCCTGTCGCGATTTTCCGCGCACGATACGATTATATCACGATTTTATTCGGATTTCAATAGGAAAAGAAAATCTTTTGTTAATTTTTTGCCGGATTACAATAACGTATGAGACGACGGCAATAAAAAGACAGCGAAAAGATTTTCATTATGTTAAAGTTTAATTGCTGACCAAATACTTTAAGGAAAATCTATCTTTTGTCAATTATTCCTGATTTTTTTACTCGCACTTTCCCGATTTATTTGACCATTCCTCCTTAAATTTTCGATGATTGTTTAAAAACTTTACTATCGTAGCCCCACCGTCAATCACCACACGAAAAAATTCTCTGTAAATAAAAATCGTTCCTCCCGGCGCGCGTTGCACCATATGAACCGTAACGGAAGACACCCATCAAACAGACAGAAACAGGACAAAAGGCGCAGTTTTACAATATTATGTCAGACATAACACAACAATAATGACAGACATAATACTACTCAAATCGCATATTTTTACCATTTGGATAGTACTATGCGTGACATAACATTGATTTTTAGACGTTTCTTTCGTGTTTTTTGTCCTGTCCCCCGCTTTCTGAGCAATTCATTTTGCTTTTTACAAACAAATACCAAATCTAACATAACAAACGTAATCGTTACCCTTCTCCCCCTTACCCAACCCCAAAATGCAGAAAAAAACCGCTGAAAACGATAAATAATACGTACTTTTCTCCATGCTATGTATCGCATACATTTTTCTGAAAAACTCCGTAAATCGGCAGAAGTTTTCATCCCGGTCAGGCGAAAATGACAGGCAAAAGCGGACACCACAAAAACATATTGTGACATATCCTTATATTTTCTTATGTCCGAACGGTCAAATGCACACATTCACACGCAGGCATTTATGCATATAAAAGATCGTTTTTCCATCACATACGTAAAACGATCTCTGCCGCAGCCCTGTCAAAACACCCCGATTTAAACACGCTATTCCCCGCAAAATCCTTCTTCGGACACAAAACCTCCACCCCGCAAGCCAAACAACACAAATCGCCCACCGTCGCAAACGTCATCATTCTCCTATAAATTTTCATTTATAAAAAACACCGCACAACCCCGGTTCTTGCGGGTGCCAAAACGCACACCGATTTTATATCAGATATTTTTCCGCTTTCCGACAACGCACAAAACAACACAACAACGCGCAAAACAACACAAAAAAAGTCTTTACCATACCCGGATTACAGCATCTGGCGCAAATGAAATCCCGGACAAAAGCCATCAAATTACCATTTCCTCGATCCACCCTCGTCTGGCTTGAGTTTACGGATATGGCGCAAATTGTGTTTCACATTAAACACGCGTTGGTTGCCAAACAAGCTTTTACCACCCTTGCCCGCCTTAAGGCACGTCTGCCCATTTTTAATTAAATAAAAAAATGACAATATTTTTAAATATTATATATGAAAATATATCAATATAAACATACAAATATTTTTAAACAAATCCTCTACAATTTTTTGATTGAAAAAATATATGTAGAAAAGCGCAAGCGGACATACGAGAATTACCAGCAAATACTCCGGGTTCAGTGATCAAATTTAGAACGAAACACTAAATAGATCGTCACAATTAAAACCGTGCAAGTGTTTCTATGCCCAAATGCACGTTTGCGCAATAGAAAGCGTTACGAAGTATTCCCCTTTGTAAAACAATAGCAGTAAAAAAGCGGCGGAGCAATTTGCCCCACCGCTTTTCCTATACAGAACCAGCAAACGTTCCGGCGTTTAGTTCGTTTTGTTTGATTAAACTTTTTATCAATGCAACCATATCGTAACTATTACAGAAATAGAGTTTTGTTGTAATCAAATCGTTTTAATATATGCCGTTTTCGTTCAACTTATCGAAACCGGTTGCAGCAATTAGAGTTCCGCGGTGTTTAGTTGTTTATTTAAATACGGACTGCTTTCGTTCAATCCAACGAAGCCTGTTGCAGTAAATAGAGTTTTGCCGTATTCCGTTTGTTGATTTAAGACCGTTTTCTCTCAACCCGTACAACTCGTCGCAGAAGTATCGTTTTTGTAAATTGCGGACTAAAGTTTATCAAAGCACTTGTCATTGCCAGTAAAAAAACAGTAGGGATTCCATTCGTCATCACTAATTACCGAAAAGGCGTCTTTTTCGCCATTTTCCGCGACCGTTCGGGCGCAGT
>CAKQSI010000069.1 GCA_934272745.1 uncultured Clostridia bacterium
GGATAATCCGGTGGCTCCGCCGGGGGTTTTATAATCATCGCCCGGGTTTTCAAGTCCGGCACAGGGAAAGCATCATCGCCGGAAGCAGATCGTTATCGCCGTTCACAATCTCCCCGACGAACATTAAAAGTGCCGCCGCAATGCACAGACAAGTTCCCGCAACGCTCTTCTTCGTATGCGGGTTTCGATATTGCTCCTTGCGTGCTTTCACCGCTTCGCTTACACTCCGCCCGGTTTCAAACCTTTCCTTTCCCGGACAGGAATACCGGGCGGTTTTCTGCCACCAACCGGCGCCGGTCAATTTGTCAACCGGCGGTTGCGGAACCCCCAAAACGCCTTGCCGCGCCGAAACTCCTCGCCTGCAAACTTAAATTCTGCCGTACTTTTTCAAAATCTCCAGCCGAACTTTTTCCACCAGATCGCCCAGCCTTTGGATCCGTGCCCGGAACTCGGAAAGCCTTGCGAAACTTCGTTCAAAATTCCGATTCAGAGCCTCGCCGGAAGCGTACATAAAATCCAGATACGCCTTGTGCGCCAGCCAGTTCCGCACGTTTTTGATCTCCCGCAAAAGCGCGTAATCTTCCGCCGAAAGGCTGGGGCGCCCGTCGCTGTTATCCAAGGCTTGCAGAAAGGTCAGCACCGTGCCGAGCGGCTGAATCTTCACTTCCGCGATGTTGCGGTTGAAGTCGCCGTTTTTCATGCCGGCGTATATCAATTTTACGTCGTGTTCGACGCGCTGACACTCCATCAGCGTTTCCCCGGCATATAGATGAAATTGCTCCAGTTTCGTCATACCTTTCTCCCGTTCCCGGCAAAAGCCAAACGCTTTCTCCTTTCGCCGCAGATTTTCGCCCGCCCCGAAAGCACCTTGCGTTGCTGCGGGACTTTGCGATATCCTACCACGTTTTTTATTTTTTCGCAAGCGAAGAAGGGGGCGTTTTCCGCATATTTCCGCCCGTTTTTCCCTATGCGCATACCCGTTTCCGCCCCTCGTTTTTGCCCAACCACCCCTTGTTTACGCCTCCCCGCACCCCGTTTGCCGAACCTCCGCATTTGTATTTCTCCGCCCGCCGCGGCGGACGGCGGCAGAAAAACCGCCGCAATTTTCAACCGAAATCGAAAATCGGAATGAAAAAGGGGAATTTTTCCCAAACCCTATTGACAACCTCGGCAAAACGGTATATACTGCAGGTAAGTATTTGCTTTGCCCCGCGCTCCGGGCGCAAAGCCGGTCAATCGAAAAGGAAGAACGTTCTTTTTAAGGAGGAAAAATGATCTGTAAATTCTGTAGTACGGAAAACCCGGACGACGCAAAATTCTGCCTTTCCTGCGGAAAACGCATCGACGGCAAAACGCTTTGTCCTACATGTGGAAAGGAAGTTCCGCAAGGCGTCTTCTGCGTCCATTGCGGCACGCGGCTGGACGGCAAAACGCAGTGTTCCTGCGGGACGGTGTTTGAAGGAACCTTTTGCCCCGTCTGCGGGAAACGCACCGATAAAAACACCGCCGCAAAAAGCGAAACGGTCGCAGCAGCCGCGCCTGTCGCCGGCACGAACCCTTATAACGGCACGAACCCCTATAACGCCGCGCCCCCTTACGGCAGCGCGAACCCCTATTTGACAAGACCCGGCGCTTCCGGCGCCAACGCGGGGGCGAAACCCGCTTCCGCAGCCGCCAAAAAGCCGCTTTTTTCCCTGTCCGAAAAAGCCAGACGGTATATTTCTCTCGGCATGGAAGGCACGCTGCTGCTCGGCGCCCTGGTCGCGCTGATTCTGGTATTTTTTGCGGGAATCAGGACTTCGGGACTGCTTTCCGATCTGCCGTTTGAAGACGAAACCGCGTTTGCAAAGGCGTTCCCGCTGGACTTCCGCCAGAAATTCTCGCTGCTTTACTTCTTCGGCGGCGCCTATAAAGACGTTTCGGCGCATTTAAACGCCCTCGACGGATATTCCGCACTCTACTGCGCGGTTCTTTACATCGGCGCGGGATTAGGAACGGCGATCGCCGCGTTCACCATTCTTTCGGTCGCGATCGGCACCGTGCTTGCCGCCGTCAACTTCGTCATGCTGGCGCTCGGCAAAAGCGAAAAGAGTTCCGCACGCCACAGCCTGTTTGCCCTGTTCGCCTTCCTTGGCGGCATGCTCGCGCTCGTTTTTGCGTTCGGAATTAAAATGAACGTGGACTTCGCTTCCGATATTCAGGCTGAAGTTTCGTACGGCATGAACGGCGCCGCAATCGCAGGGTGCGTCGTCACCGTCGTCGTTCTCGCGCTGTACTTCCTCGCGCAGGCAGTTTTTAATTACAAAAACGCCTTCGTAAAGCGCTCCATTCCCAAAACCGTCTGCGCGTTCGTCGCCGCGGGACTTGCGATCGCGTTCGTCTGCGTGCTGGTGCAGCCGCTCGGCGGAATTTTCTATTCGGTCAAGGTTAACGGTTACGAATCGCAGAAGATTACGTTCGGTTATCGCGTTTCGCTTCTGACGCTGCTGCAAGACGCCGCGTTTTCCTCCGGCGATCCGCTCGCGTCGGGAGGTCCTTACGTGGTTTCGTTCATCGCGCAGATTGCAGGCACTGCGCTCGTTTTCCTTGCGATCTTTGCGCTGAAAACGGCGCTTCTCCGTCTGGTTGAACCCGAAAAACGGCATACGTCCGTCAATATTCTGACCACGATCATCTCGCTCGCCGTGATGATTCTCGCCATTATCGCCATCAATAAGGCGGGGGACATCCTCTTAAAAGACGTTCAAGAAGCGTTCGGCCAAAACGTTTCGTCCGTGCAGAGTAAGGTGTACGGCGGCTATATCGCAGAATTTATCCTGCTTACCGTCTTTACGGTTTTCTCTGCGTTGTCGTACCTGCCGCAGAATTCCGCGGCTATCCCCGGACAAAATCCCTATGCAAATCTTTCCGCTCCGGCTGCATTTGCGCAAGGCGGAAACACCCCCTACGGCGCGCAGAATGCGACCGTACAGAATGCGACCGCGCAAAACGCAACCGTGCAGAATGCAACCGTGCAGAATGCGGCAAACCCGTATGCGGCGCAGAAACCCGCCGGGCAAAATCCTTACGCAAAGCAATCCGTTTCCGGCGCGAACCCTTACGCGGCGAAGAAACCCGCCGGGCAAAACCCTTATGCAAAGCAATCCGCGCAAGCGGCAAATCCGTACGCGGCGCAAACGCAACAGCCTGCGCCGACCGCTCCCGCTAACGGCGCGGCACCGGTCGGCGGCACTACTCCGGCAAACGCTTCCGCCCCCTTGCAGGAAAAAAAGACGGAAACGCCCGATACCTCTTCCGCAAAGAGGTAACGGCTTGTCAGGGATTCCATTCTTCATCCCTAACTATTTTTGCGGGTATAAATCGGTTTTTGCTATGTTAAACTCCCATCATCGTACGAGCGGTACGATTTCGGTCGTTTGCCTTGCAAAACCTAGCCGCAAGCGGCGATTTCTTCTCCGCAAAAACGCTGGTCGCGCCGAAAAGAGCGTATTTTTTGATAATTTGCCACGGGCGTGAGGGTTGCCGTTACCTTCCGTACGGCGCCCGAGCGCCGCGCGCATAAGGGCGAAAAAGACGCCTTTTCGGTAATTAGTGATAACGGATGGAATCCCTAGGGATTCCGAAACCGAAGATTTAATCGTCAGGATCGTTTGAAATTGAAAAATTTAATCGCATCGCC
>CAKQSI010000070.1 GCA_934272745.1 uncultured Clostridia bacterium
CCGCCCGCGGCAAACCGCCGCGCCCGTGTTAGTTTTACTCGCGCCCGCGATGAACTCCGCCGCAACAACTCTCCGCGGCACCCAAAGGCTCTGTTTGTCCGCGGAAAACCGCCCGCACTAAACCACGCCTTGGCAACCCTCTTGCACCACCCCAACCAATAATTTTCTTTATTTCCCTGCAATAAACTGCCACCCGGCAAACCGTACGTAAGGATCGATCGCTCTATGAAACTCATGAAAAACAAAACGAAAAACCAAAAAAATGCGGCAAAACTCGCGCCTTTGGCGGCTCTTCTTGCCGCGCTTTCGCTATTTTTCCTGCTGCTCGGCGCAGGCAAATTAAGCGCCCCTTGCCTTGCGCTTGCCGAAACCTCCGCCGACGAAATCCTCTATCCCGCCGACTATCGCGATTACTTCAAGTTTGGCGTAGCCGGCGCGCCCGCCGCGGCAAAATACGTTTACTCCTGCGACGGTATCACCATGTTCGGCGACGAGCAAGTGGCAGCCTTTCTGTTTTCGGACGGAACGGTAAAAACGGCGGACGTTTCCGCGCTCGCCGCTTCCAACGTGTGGTCGTTCGCCTATTTTAAAGACGAAGCCGAAAACGCCCGCTTCTTTCTGTTGTACGACCGCGAAACGCTGTACTACGTGAACCCCGACGAACCGGGTAAAAACCTGACGCTCCGCACGGCGAAAACCGAGTTTGAAAAGCACGCCGTTGCGGCTTTGAACGGCAAACTTTACGCAAAAGGTATCAATGATATCCAGACTTTTCCCCTCTCGGCGAGCGGCGGAACGCTCACCGTGGGCGCTTCGGACGGAAAACTGACCGTTGACAGCGAATACCAGAATTCCTCCCTCTTAACCCTCCTTTCGGGCGGGGAACTCTGCTATCTCGATCAGCAGAAAACGACGCTCCGCTTAGGCGATCGCACCGCATTCTTAAGCGCCGTTCCGGAAGTGCTCGCGTCCGACGGCAGCAACGTGTATTTTCTGGGAACGACAACCGGCGGCGCGCAGGGCGTATACCGCGTTTCGTACGAATCGGGCGCGGAAACCAAACTGCTCGACCTGACCGATACCCCCGCCGGCTGCATTTCCGTTTCCGCAGGCACGCTGTACCTTGCGGTGTCTTCCCCCGCCAAAGTTCTGCGCTATACCTTACAGGAAGCGGGCACGCCCCTGCTTTCGGGCGAAATCACCGCCTATTCCGACCGGAAAGACCGCATTTCCGCCACTTCTTCCATCGCGGAATACGACGACGGCACCCGCGGCGCGACTCTGTACGTTGCCGACGGCGGAAACAAACGCATTCTGTCCTACTCCGGCGGCGCCTACGGCGAACTGCAACTGACCTTTGAACCCGCCTTTCTCGCGGTTTCCGAAAAATATTTTCTGACCGGCACCGCGGAAAAATGCTATCTTTTAGATAAGAAAACGGGCGCGACCGAACGCGAGTTTTCCGCCAAAGAAGGCGAATCCTTCTTCAAGGCGACATACAGCAGCAACAACCGTTTTTACTTTGCCTCGCAAGCGGCGGAAGAAAGCGGCGGCTATACCGTGTACGAGTATCGTCTGGGCGATTCCGCACCCACCGTCTTTTCCTCGGGCGCCGGCAAACTACTTTCGCTTGCAACAGACCTCAACAACGACGTTTATCTGCTGAAAGCGGGCGACGAGGGCGCGACCGTTTCGGTCTTTTCGCCGGACAAAACGCCCAAAGACGTCACGTTCCCCGCATTTTCGGGCGCGATCGACCTGCAGGTCGATTTTGAAAACAATCTGTACCTTTTGCAATCCGGCGGCACCGTCCGCGTGTTCGACGGGCAGGACTTCACCTATTCTTATACCCCGCTGAGCGGCAAACCCTATCTTTCCGGTTTCGCCCCCAAGGCGTTTTTCATCAGTTTTCTGAAAAAACCCTGCTACATTCTCTACGACGGCTTTATCGTCAAAACCGAAAACGTGGTGCGTTCCACTCCGGTGGAAATCCGCGTGCCGGAAGACGTCGATCTTTCCGCCGACCGTACGGAAGTCAAGTACGTCACTGCGGAAAGCGGCGCGGTGTTCTTCCGGTTTGAACTCAAAACCTATCTGGAAACGGGCGCGCAACACCTCGGTTACGACCGGCTGGACGAAACGCGCACCTTCCTTCTCCTCGGCGAAAGCGGCAACTACTATTACCTTGCGGAAGGCGCATATGCCGGCTTCATTCGCAAAGATCTGACAACCCCCGCTTCCCCCGAAACGCCGGTTTCCGTGCCGACGGACTATCGAGCAACCGCCGCCGTCGCGGTCGGCGCCTACCGCTTCCCCGTATTAAGCGACGTCTATCGCGTAAAGGAGAACGACGCCCCCCTTAGTTTTGCAGAAGGCACCGCACTCCCCGTCCGTGCGGAAGTGACGTTCGGCGGCACCGCGTTTTACGTCCTCAAAGAAGAAAGCCGCGTGCTGTACGTTCCCAAACTGTTGGTTTCCGTGCAGAAAGCCGAAACTTCTGCGCCGGAAAGCTTCATTTATCGCACGGTTCAACCGGTCAGCGGCGAAAATCCCGTGCTGTACGAGGACGCGTCGCTGCAAACCCCGCTCCTGACCCTGACCGAAGCCGCGCGCGTGCGCGTGTACGAAGTCAAAGACGGCGTCGCCAAAATCGCTTATACTTATCAAAACGCCGCCGGCGAAACCGTCACCGCCGCCTGCTTCGTGGAAGAGCGCTTCCTTAAGCACAAAGGAAGCAACACGGGCGTGGTCACGCTGGTTTTACTGCTGCTCCTCGTATCGCTCGCGGCTTCCACGGCGTTCCTGCTCAAGCGCCGCTCCGCCCGCCCCGACGACGACGGAGAACTGTGATTGCAGAGAAAAAGCGGTCAAAATTGCCAAGTCCGATAAAAAACAACCGTATAGGCAAGCCCGATACCATCAACCGTATTGACAAGTCCTGCAAAAACAGCCGTATTACCCGATAAAGACAGCCGTTTGATAAACCTGATAAAGACAGCCGAGCGGATTCGATAACATTGAATCCGCTCGGCTGTCTTTCATTTGAAATTTTCCCTACGGAAAAAAGTATGCCCGCGGCACACTATACTAACAGAATATGCCATATATCCCTCGTTCTATGGTTATTTCCCCGAGGGGTGGCGCGTGTATATCCTACAC
>CAKQSI010000071.1 GCA_934272745.1 uncultured Clostridia bacterium
CGCCGCTGGGCGCGCCGTTATACCCGGTGGTAAGAATGCGTTTATCGCGCACGATGACCGCGCCTACGTGGCGGTTTTCCTGAAAGCAACTTGCCCAGGTGCCGACCAGTTTTGCCATTTCCATAAAACGGTGATCCCACTTATCCATACCGTTTGCCTCCGAAAGCGCCGAGGGTCCCCGCGCTTTTTCTTTATTATACCGCATTATGCGGGATTTTTCAATCGTTTCGCTATTAGTCTCCGGGCATTTTTCGCTCTTTTCTTTTTTTTCGACGAAAGTAGAAAAATTTCTCCCCTTTTTCCCGAAAAAAACTTTGCGTTTTGCCGTAAAATAAGTTGACAATCTTTGGAAACGTGCTATAATATTAGCAGTTAGCAATGAAGAGTGCTAACACAAGATGTTTTTAAGTGCTATTTCTTGAAATGAAAATTTAGGAGGATTTTTTCTTATGAAAATCAAACCGTTATTCGATAGAGTAGTCGTGCGGGTCAACGACGCGGACGACAAGACCAAAAGCGGCATCGTGCTTCCCACCGCCGCACAGGAAAAACAACATATCGCGACCGTCGTTGCCGTGGGCGAAGGCGGACTGGTTGACGGAAACGAAGTGAAAATGATCGTAAACGTCGGCGATACCGTGCTGTATGCTTCTTACGCGGGCAGCGAAGTCAAAGTCGACGGCGAAAAATTCGTCATTTTGAAGCAGTCGGACATTCTGGCTGTATTGGAATAAGGAGGACTTAACTTATGGCTAAACAGATTAAATACGGAGAAGAAGCAAGAAAGGCGCTGGAAACCGGCGTCAACACCATTGCGGATACGGTAAAAATTACGTTGGGACCGAAAGGCAGAAACGTCGTGCTGGATAAAAAGTACGGTTCTCCCCTGATCACAAACGACGGCGTTACCATTGCGAAAGAAATCGAACTGGAAGACCCGTTTGAAAACATGGGCGCACAACTGGTGAAAGAAGTTTCCACCAAAACCAACGACGTGGCGGGCGACGGCACGACCACCGCTATGGTTCTTGCGCAAGCGATCATTCGCGAAGGCTTGAAAAATCTTGCCGCTGGTGCGAACCCCATTATCTTAAAAGGCGGCATTCAGAAAGCCGTAGATACTGCAGTCAACGAAGTGAAAAGCCGCAGCAAATTCGTGGAAAGCAAGACCGAGATTGCGCAGACCGCTGCCATTTCCGCCGGCGATAAGACGGTCGGCGACCTGATCGCGGACGCGATGGAAAAGGTCGGCAAAGACGGCGTTATCACCGTAGAAGAAAGCAAGACCATGAAGACCGAACTGACCGTTGTAGAAGGTATGCAGTTCGACCGCGGTTACGCTTCTGCCTATATGGTAACCAATCCCGACAAGATGGAAGCCGTGATCGACAACCCCGTCATTCTGATCACCGATAAAAAGATCACTTCTATTCAGGAAATCCTGCCCCTTCTGGAACAGATCGTTCAGCAGGGCATGAAACTTTTGATTATTGCGGACGACATCGAAGGCGAAGCGCTGGCGACCCTCGTCGTCAACAAGTTGCGCGGTACCTTTAACTGCGTTGCGGTAAAGGCTCCCGGCTTCGGCGACAGAAGAAAGGCTATGCTGGAAGATATCGCCATTCTTACCGGCGGCACGGTGGTTTCGTCCGACCTCGGCTACGAACTGAAAGACGTCACGCTGGATATGCTCGGTCACGCGAAACAGGTCAAAGTCGATAAAGACAACACGACCATCGTGGACGGCGCTGGCTCTTCCGACGCAATCAAAGCGCGTATTGCTTCCATCAAGGCGCAGATCGAAGAAACCACTTCGGACTACGACAGAGAAAAGTTGCAGGAACGTCTGGCGAAACTGTCCGGCGGCGTAGCGGTCATCAACGTCGGCGCTGCGACCGAAGTTGAAATGAAAGAAAAGAAACTGCGTATCGAAGACGCCCTTGCCGCAACCAAAGCGGCTGTGGAAGAAGGTATCGTTCCCGGCGGCGGCGTAGCGCTTCTTACCGCTATCCCCGCTCTGAAAGCGTTGGTGAAATCGCTGGAAGGCGACGAAAAGACGGGCGCAGCAATCATTCTGAAAGCGGTGGAAGAACCCATTCGTCAGATCGCGAAGAACGCGGGCATTGACGGTTCGGTCGTCGTAGAAAAGATTCTTGCCGGCAAGAAAGCAAACTTCGGCTTCGACGCGCTGAACAATAAGTACGTCGATATGCTGGAAGCCGGCATTATCGACCCGACCAAGGTGACGAGAACGGCGCTGCAGAACGCGGCTTCGGTTGCGGCAACCCTGCTCACGACCGAAAGCATCGTCAGCGACATTCCCAGCAAGGAACCGGCAGCACCTGCCGCTCCCGCGGGCGGAATGGGCGGTATGTACTAAGCCGAACGGCTAAGACGCAGGAAAGCCGGGGCGTATTAAATTCAAAATCTTACGCCCCGGCTGAATTATTTGAATTGATCTTTTGTCCGATCTATCATCGTGCGATTGATCTATCGTTCAATTGCATCTGTCATCTCGCAGCCGCCCGTACGGGCGGCTGCGTGTTTTTTTATTCATACAATTTTATCTACGATATGCGAGTGTAACCATGATATTCAACACATCTCTTCGTTTATCGCTTTCCTTGATTGCTTTGCCCATGCGCTTTATTCATTGTTAAACTATCGTTCTCTGCGACCGGTTATGCGTTATTCTAAACCGGCAAGGCGATTGTTCCATATATCTTCGGCTGCAGACAATCAATGATCTCTCTGTAAATGTTATCCGATCAGCCGGATTCAAATATTTTATCCGTCCACGCAACAACCTACTTCTCCCCTAATCTGAATTTCGGGCAATGAATGCTACTATCATAAAGCAAAAAGAAAAACCGGATAGAACCGCGGCGCCGCAGAGATATCTATGC
>CAKQSI010000072.1 GCA_934272745.1 uncultured Clostridia bacterium
GGCAAGGGGTTGGCGGGCGCTGCCGCCCGTCGGTTTTAATTTTTGAGAGCGTTCGCTGCCCTAAATTTTTGCGACGGTGCCGCTGCCGCCCGTCGTCGGTAATTGGGAGCAGCGGCGCTGCCCTTGATTTTCCGGAGGCGCTGCCGCTCATTATGCGCCGCGCTGCAAAAACGACCGCTTACTTCAGCGACCCGCTTGTTACTTTTCCTCGTACGGGAGAGCGGCGGGCAAAGTTGCGCCTTTGCCGTTTTCGTCCGGGAAAGGAGTCAGGTCGTCGTTTCTTACCGCGTCGCGTTCTTCCTTGTTATGGAAATCGGGCACTTTCAGGTTTTCGCCGTGGTTCAGAGCGCTTCTCCATGCCAAAATCGCGGTGGCGGACATGGCAACCGACTGATAGACGTCGAACACCGGGGGCTGATCGTCCAGGAAGTATTCGATCATGTGCTGCACGACCCAGTAGTCGCCGCCGCCGTGGCCGGCGCTCTTCGCCTTTTCGGCTTTGTCGCCCAGATTGGAAAGATCGACCTTGAATTTGACGACGGAATTTTCCTGTCCCTCGGGTCTGGTATGACCGTGGTAGAAAATACGGACGGTATCTTCCCCGTCGATATACCCGCCGGCTTCCGCGCCGCCCTTGTCGCCGCAGACGCGCGTTCTGCCGTAGTCGCTTCCCATCGCGGTGCAGCCGGTGAAGCGGGCGATCATACCGTTGTCCATTTCGCAGAACATCATACCGACGCCGTCGTAATTATGGCGCCAGTCGCGGATTTCGTAAAGAAGATCGGAATGTGCCGCTCTGCCGCAGACGTATCTGGGCGTGGAGCCGGTCATATACATAATGGGACCGAGCGCGTGCGTCACGTAATAGGTACGGGGCATCCATGCACGCCAGTGATATTTGCTCGGAGTGAGGCGCGCCAGTTCCGCGTTGTCGCCGGTGTGGTTGTATTCGCATTCCGCGTACTGCAGTCTGCCGAGCGATCCCTCGTCGATGATCTTTTTAATGCCGAGGTTGCCGAGGTAGAAGGGATAGTTTTCCGCCAGACAGTATTTTCTGCCGGTGCGTTCCACCGCTTCGACCAGTTCCACGCATTCTTTCAAGGTGGAAGCCGCGGTACATTCGCTCATGACGTCCATGCCCGCTTCCATGCAGCGGATAGCGAACGGCGCGTGCTGATGGAAATAGTTCGCAAGGAAGACGGCGGTCATGCCGTTTTTCTTGCCGTAGTCCAGAAATTCGTCAAAGTCCTTGAAAAGCGCGATACCTTTCATTTCCTCCGGATTTTCCAGTTTGTCGATGTTTTTGTCGCAGATCGCCATCAGTTCGATGCGGTCTTCCTTTCTGAAAAGGTCGATGTACGAGTTGCCGCGCCAGGCGCCGAACACGCCGATTTTTACTTTCTTTTCCATTTTTCTTTCTCCTTACCCTTGATTTCGGGCTGATCGCGGGATTTTACGGCGATTATTTCCGCATGGCGGAAGCAATTTTTCGCCCTTGGCGGAAGCAATTTTTCGCCCTTCCCCGCTTTTCGGCAATAGTTTATCACGAAAATTTATCGGAATCAATGGAAATTTACTGCTTCTGTATGGAAACTTTCACGGTGAAGTGCGGGAAAACTCCGTTTTACCATAAAAATGCGGCAAACAGAGGCTTTTTATATATTCCGGGAAAAGCCGGCTTTTCGATAAAATCCGGCAATACGGTTGCCAAAGGGGCTGCGGTCTGTTATAATACGAAAGGCAGAAAAAACCTGTATCAGACGGGGCGATAAAGCCGGCTTCCGCGCCGACCCCAAAACCGCGCGTTCCGCCAAGGAGAAAAAAATCGTGGCTTCCGAAAAGAAAAAAGAAGTATTGCGCTCGCTGAAATTCGTGTTGTTTTCCGCAAGCGCGGGCATCATTCAGGTGGTCAGTTTCGCTTTGATGAACGAACTGATCGCTTCTGACAAAGAATACGGCGTGAGTTATTTCGTCGCGCTGATTTTGTCGGTGCTGTGGAACTTTACGTTTAACCGCAAGTTTACCTTTCAATCGGCAAAAAACGTGGGCGTTGCCATGGCGTGGGTCGCGCTGTATTACGTCGCGTTTACCCCGCTTTCCGTTTTGTGGGGCAACGCGCTGACCGTAAAAGCCGGCTGGAACGAATACCTCGTCCTCGCCTTTACCATGATCGTCAACCTCACTACCGAATTTTTGTACACGCGCTTTTGGGTATACCGCGGCAATATCGACAACAATGCCGCCGCGCAGCGGAAGGCGCAGGAAACCGCTTCGGAAAGCGGCGAAAATGCTTCGGGAAACGGCGAAAGTGCTTCGGAAAACGAAAATTGCTCTTTAAAAAGTGAAGAAAACGCTTTGAAACACGAAAAAAGTTCTTTGAAAAGCAACGAAAACGCTTCAGGGAATAATGACCTCTCCGCCGAGCAAGGCGATTCTTCTGCTATGGAAAGCAAGTAATTTGTTTTCGGGTCAAAAGCGGGCGACCACTGGTCGCCCCTACGTTTTTGTATCAGAACGTAGCAAACAAAAAATACGAGTCTAAAAACGGGGCGGGCGATCAACGTCGCCCCTACGTTTTTGTATCAGGACGTAGCAACTCGTAAAAATACGAGTTAAAAAACGGGGCGG
>CAKQSI010000073.1 GCA_934272745.1 uncultured Clostridia bacterium
AAGAAAACTTATTAAGGCGAACGGTATGTTTTAATAAATGCACGATTTAGCGAGAAACATTTTAGGGAAATCGGCGCATTATGGCGAAACCACTTGATTTTTTCTTTTTTATATGCTAAATGCACGTATTTACCTTTGTATATGACAATGTGTTTATGATTTAAGATTCATACGATTAGTCGTGTGCCTTAATTTTTACAGATACATGTATATATACGACAAAACGATTGATTATTTTTTGAACTTGCGCTATACTTGAAGCATAAAATCTTATAATTGTTAGGGTAATTATGGTTATACGTAAAGAAGATACGTCAAGAAGAGTTGCACGGCGTAAATACGAAGAAAAGAATAAGGAATTACGTAAAGAAAAGAGCGCTAACTTTCAAACAATGATTCCAAGAGAGTTGTTTGAAGAAATCGATGCGTTTTTGACTGAAAAGGGGATAACGAAAGTTGACTTTATCAAAGAAGCGTATCAACTGATGAAAAACAAATAAAAGTGCCAAAATTCATTGTGATAATAGATAGGAGTATCAATAACCCGAAAGGACGACAAAAAATAGCGAAAAGCACCCGAAAAGATATAAAACAAAGTGTTTTTGGGCTTTGACCTACCATTCGCACTCAGCCATACAGGCGAACATCTGCAATCCGAGAAAGTAATTTCGGGCGATAACAAATAACGATAACGGCACCTGTTTTATTGCGAGATCGGTGCCGTTTGTCGTATAATGAAAACGGGCTGACGGCGGTCGTTTCCAGGTGGTTGGAACGGGATTGCGCGGAAACGCCGCAAGCGATCGCCGCTGTGCTCGAGCGCTGTATCCGCCCGAGCTCGGAATTGAGGTTGAATACAAAAACAGAGCAGGGTGCGGAAGCGGATAAAGATTGTAAACGCGGCTGAATGCGGAAAAAATCTGTACAAAGTGCGGAGAATCCTGTATAGAGTTCGGCAATGGAATCCCTGATGTTTCCGATTTTGCGATACGTATTGCAAAATTGAGTACAAATTTATAGAAAAAGATGAAAAAGCGGCTGAATTGCCGCTTTTTTTGTGCTAAAATTTAACCGGAGCCTTTATAAGGGATTTTAGCCGCCGTTTTTCGGCGGGCGCGGAAGGCGGATTTTGAGTAAAAATTTTCAAAAAATGCGGATTTCGGCGCAAAAAATTCCTCAAAACGGGCAAAAAAATCAAAACGCAACCAAAAGTTGACAAATAGTTGGTGGTGTTTTTTGTTCTTGACCGATATAATGGGGTCAAGATAGGGAGGGGAACCTATGCCTTTAAGCGAACACATCCGCCGTCAGAGAGAAAGACTCGGCTTTTCTCAGGAACTGCTTGCGGAAAAAATCGGAGTCAGCCGGCAGGCGGTATCCAAATGGGAAACCGGACTAAGTTTTCCGTCCACGCAAAAATTGGTCATGCTGGCGGATTTGTTCGGCATTTCCGTGACCGAACTGTTGCACGGAAAAGAAAAGGCGGTTTCGTCTCCTGAGGCGGAAGCAGGGACGGTTTCTACCCCGGAAATCGCAGAACGAGGGCGTAATTTTGCGGAATTTGCGCCCGCGGCAGGTATAAACGCAGAAAAAACCGCGAACGGCGCGGCATATTCCGGAAGCGGAGCCGGACAATTCCCTTTGAACCGCGACGAATATGAAGATCATTCTTTAAATTGCGATAATGAGGGGCAAAGTTCGGGGCAAAGCAGCGGCGCAGGAAAAGACTTTCAAAACGCAAACGGCGCCGGAAAATGCAGCCGGCATCCGGATAGCATCGGCGAGAGTGCTGAAAACGCCGGCGCAAACGCTGAAAACGGCAACGAAAACGACAAAAACGGTCATAAAAACGGCAAGCGTTCCCCTAAAAAACGGAACGTTGCGACAATTTGCTGTGCGGTTTTCGTCTGCCTTGCGGTGACTGTTTCCGTCGTCTGTTTGAAAAAGCCGTGGAAAGTGCCGGGCGGGGAGGTTTCTCCCACCGCGGGGCTGGTTTCCGCAGCGCCGACCGGCGAACCTACGGAAACGCCTACGGAATTGCCGAGCGCAGAGCCTTCTCTTTCGTACGAAAAGGAATATTTTGCGAACCGTTTCCCCGAAAAGGGGAGCGCGCCCTATATCCCGACCGGGGCAACGGACGAGGAACTGTCTTCCCTTGCGGAAAACAGTCCGCCGACTGCCGAAGCGCCCGTTTCTTTCCTGACTTACGATTACCGTTCGACGGGCGTGATTTATGCCGTCACGCGCGAAATTTACGATACGTTCCCCAAAATCGGGGACAAAACCGTTCGGGACTGGGTGGCGTTGGATAAAACCTCCTGCGGCTTCCGGCTGGACGGGAAGGACTATCTCTGGAGCACGTACGAC
>CAKQSI010000074.1 GCA_934272745.1 uncultured Clostridia bacterium
TTCATTATTTCGTATGCCGTTCTGATAAAGTCCACTTTTGTCATATTACGTTCTTTCAGAAACGCATTGATTTCGTCGAACAAGTCGCGCGGAATCATCGTTCCGAAATTTCCGCTCGTCTGCTTGCGTTTGTCCTTGTTGCGCTCCTCGTAACTTCTTCTTGCCGCTCTCGACGGCGTTGTTTCTTTCTTTTCCATAGTAAACCTCCGTTTTAACCCTGCGAAGTGATTGCACAAATCAATACGCCTATGACGTTCATCACGAAATGCCCTGCAATCAGTACGCCTGCCAACGCAAATCTGCCGATAGTTCCAATTACTTTTAACACTTTCATTTTGATACCTCCGTTATTATACATAAACGATTTCGTTTAAGATTTCTTCTTCGATAAGCCCTTGCATTTCCGTTTGCCGTTTAAGATTTTCCATAAAATCATCCGACATACGGAATCGATCCTCTTTCGAGAATTTTTCGTACATTGTTTCGTACAGTTCATCGGCAGCTTTATCTACGCCGTGCAGGTATTCGGGAAGATTCGCAATCGTCCAATTGATTCCTTTATCCTCCAAATACTGTTTAGCAAGCGTTCCGTACTTGCCGTAAACTTGCTTTTCGGGTTTAACGGTTTTCTGATAAACCTTGATTTCCGCCACGGTCAAGTCTTCTCCGGTCTCCGCTTTTTGCACTACTTTTACTTTGTTCATAAGTTCCACCTCCGATTTTCTTTCGTCGTATCAATACGATAGCATCCGATTCCGCATTTGTCAAGCTGTTTTCGCAAGAAAAAACAGAAAATTTTTTATGGCTTAAATGTAAAAGTTTGTTTTCGTTATTTTTCGGTTTTAATTAAATGTCATTTTGCCCTCCTTTCCGAGGTTTGCCCTAAAATGTAGGGCAAATCTCATCTGCTGTTATAATAATTGTTTTTCGCGGCAGCTTCGCGCTCTTCCTTTTCTTTTTCTTCCTTCATTTCGTGTTCTATCTCCTGCAAACGGTTTGAATAGGCTTGCGTTTCGGGTAAAAACAAGTCAAGAACCGAGCCGAAAAAGTTTGAAAGTTCTCTGCCGATTTTATTGTCGGACACAGCGATATGGCGTTTAATCGACTTATCGTTGGCTTTTCTCTTTTTCGCCCGATTATACTTATAAGTGTTTTCCTGTATATACTTCACCTTTTTAAGAACGATATTTCCGAGCCGCCTGCGGTAATCCCATTCCAGCCTGTCTATCGTCCGGATATGCTTCAGTCCGAAAAATTCGGAAGCGTTCGTCATTTCCTCTTTGAAAATACCGTCATCTTTCATTCTTTTGGCATAATACTTCCCCATAATACTTTTCAGCGCGGCTTCTTTTCGCATAAGTTCTGCCCTGAACGCGCTGTCGGCGGCGCACACGTCCTCGTCCACCATAGCAACCGCTTCCACAATTTCGTCAATCTCACGGCGATACATAGCCATATCTTTTTTGCCGTACTGAAACGAAGCCGTCGGTGGAATTTTTTCCGCAAGTTTTTTCATTTTCTTTGCCGCCACGTCGCGGCACAGCGCTTCCGAAAAATCTTTCCGTTTACATAACGCGCCCCTCGCTTCGTCCGAGCGTTTTTTCAGGTCGTCGTCTATCGTGTAAGAAGTCAGCCGCTCCACCATATTGTCTATGGCTTTTATCGGCACTTTGCCCTTGCTCCGATATTTATATCCGGCGGCGCGCTTGTTTTTCAGCCACGGACGCTTTTCGTAAAACTCGAAATGAAAGTGCAGATGCGACGGTCTGTCCAGATGCAAAGCGCATATCAGATCGACTTCGCGCGGATCCAGCCCCATATCGCGAAAGAACTCGTTGAACGTTTTCCGTATCAGCGCAATACACTTTTCGGGCGAATCTATCTTTGCGGAATTTTCTTCGTCGAAGGATACGAACCCGCTCCAGATGTTGCCTTTGTTTTCTTTCAGCCGTCGTTTCATTGCTTTTAATTCGTCCTTGCTTATCATTCCGTCGCCGTTGAACACGCCCGTGGATTTTTGCAGATAATCGAGCATCGTAAATTTTTTGGATTCGTTTCCCGTAAGTTTCCCCTCGGTGGTCATATACCTGAGATAATTCGTATCGCCCGTAAAATCGTAATACGCACGTTTTTCCGCGTGGGCTTTTATCTCTTTTTCGGTCGAACCCTTTTTCAGTTTATACGGCGTATATGCCACGTTGAATATTACCGGCGTTCCGGACAAAATTTTCCTCCTTTTCCCGTGTATTTTTGCTCTCATAAATGAAAGGCGGCTGTGCCGCTTTCCGTAACACAAAATGCGGAGAAGACTGCATTTTCTTAACCTGCTTCGGTTTTACCGTATTTTGCTC
>CAKQSI010000075.1 GCA_934272745.1 uncultured Clostridia bacterium
GGTCGCCCAGATGTCCGCATTCGTCGGTGGCTTCCATATGCAGATAAATAAAATCGGTGCCGGAAAGAAGCGCAGTGGCTGCGGCTTCGGCTTTGCCGTGGAAGTCGGTATCCCAGTTTCCGGTGGCGCCGGGGACGTCGATAATCTGCATTCCCGCCAGAATGCCGATGCCTTTGATGAGGTCGACCGCCGAAATGACCGCGCCCGTAAGACCGGTTTTTGCGGTGAAGAGGGGTAGCCCCGGCTTGGTGCCTTCCCCCCAGAACCAGACGGAATTTGCCGGGCGTTTGCCTTCCGCCACTCTCTTTTTGTTGAGCGGGTGGTCTTTTAACAGTTCGTAGGAACGCTTCATCATCGCAAGGTAAATTTCCCCTGCGGGACCTTTCGGAAGGTGGTCTTTGATTTTCTTATCCGAAATGTCGTGCGGGGGCGTGAGGTCGTTGCCGATCGTGCCGTGATCTACCACCAGACAGTGGCGATAACTGACCCCGGGATACAGCCGCATGTTCTCGTTTTCGAGATACGGTCTTAAAAATTCGATCAATTCCGTGGCTTCCGCGGTGGAAATTTCTCCGCCGCTGTAATCCTGCATAACGAGGTCTTCGTACTCCCCTTCGCCGGACAGGGTGACCAGATTGCACCGCAGCGCGACGTCGGTCGGTTTTAAGTCGATGCCGATGGAAACGGCTTCCAGCGGGCTTCTGCCGGTGTAGCAATCTTTGGGGTCGTAACCCAGAACCGAAAGGTTGGCGACGTCGCTGCCCGGTTTCATTCCGTCGGGAACGGTCTTGCAAAGTCCCACTTCGCCTGCTGCCGCAAGCGCGTCCATATGCGGCGTGTATGCCGCGGCAAGCGGCGTTTTGCCGCCGAGGGAAGGAATGGGGAAGTCCGCCATTCCGTCGCATAAAATGACTGCGTATTTCATATTCTCTCCTATATATCGGGTGCCGGCGGAAGTCTTGCCGCAACGAAAATCGCCGCCTCTGGGAGATTTCGTGCGCAGGCGAAAACCTGAGTCGTCCCGTAAAGCCGCCGCGTCCCGGCGGTTTTTTATTAAATTTACGTTCGTTTGCCTGTCGGAACGGTTTTTAATCGCTCGCGGTAACCCTCTGTCCGGCGGGCGCGCCCACAGGCGTTCCTGAAAAAAATGATCGCAAAAAATCTTTCGCCCGCGCGGATAGTCGCGGTATTTCCGGTCGGTGCAAATTCCTGTCAACTCCGGTATTCCGGGGGTAAGCAAATTCCTGTCAACCTCGGTATTCCGGATCGTGGGTCAGATCCCAGTCGATCGGGCTCATGCCGTGTGCGGATAAAAAGGCGTTGGTTTTGGAAAAGTGCCGACAGCCGAAAAATCCCGCGGAAGCGGAAAGGGGGCTGGGGTGCGCGCATTCCAAAACCAGGTTTTTATCCGTGTCGATCAGCGCCTTTTTCTTTCTTGCCGGGGAACCCCAAAGCAAGAACACGGCGGGTTTTTCGCGCGCGGAAAGACGCTTTATGATAGCGTCGGTCAATTCTTCCCAATGGTGACCGCGGTGGCTGTTGGCAGCGCCGGCGCGCACGGTCAAGACCGTGTTCAAAAGCAGCACGCCCTGCTTTGCCCAGTATTCCAGGCAGCCGTAATTTTTTGGGTTTTCGATACCGAGGTCGGCTTTCATTTCTTTATAAATATTGATGAGCGACGGCGGCGGGGCGATTCCCCTTTGCACCGAAAACGAAAGTCCGTGCGCCTGACCGGGGTTGTGATAGGGATCCTGCCCTAAAATTACCACCTTGACGTCTGCAAACGGGGTCAGTTTCAAGGCGTTATAGATGTCGAACATGTCGGGGTAAACGGTATAATTTTGGTATTCTTCTTTCAAAAACGCGCGAAGATTTTGATAGGATTCGCTCGCAAACTGATCTTTCAGTACTTCGTCCCAGCCGCCGCCGATTGCTTTCATCTTTTGTTCCTCTTAGGTTGCGGAAATATTCCGCGCCGCTATTTTTGTTGAAGTTTGGTGTTTTACGGAAGTCGTGGTTTTTTTTGTTGCCGTAGCGCTAGGGATTCCATCCGCCATCCCTAACTATTTTTGCGGTGATAAACCGATTTATGCGGCGTTAAACGCCGCTCGTAGT
>CAKQSI010000076.1 GCA_934272745.1 uncultured Clostridia bacterium
GTTTATCACCGCAAAAATAGTTAGGGATGGCGGATGGAATCCCTAAGCGTTAAGATAACAGCCGCGGGCGCCCCGAAAAATTTTTCGGGGCGCCCGCGGCTGTTATCTTTTCAACGTGTTTTCAGCGACTGAAGTTTTCAACGGCTAAAGCAACTTTTTCGGCGGGACGTAGGGCGGATTTTCGGCAAAATAGGCGCGATTATAAACCACGGAGGGGTGTTCCGGATCCATTCGTTCCGACTCCTTATGATAGGCGTAGGCGCGCTTTCTGTCCCCCAGCCGGTCGTAACAGACCACCAGTTGCAGCGCTGCGGAAATACCTCCCCGGGTTTTATCCCGGAAGCCGAGCATTCCGCTTTTTGCGGTCAGACTGCGGCGGTACCAGTCGGCGGCGGCAAGATAATTTTTTTCCGAAAACAGCAGGTTTCCGAGCGCGTAGCATACTTCCGGACGGGGCGGCGACAGGCGGAAGGTTTCGCAAAGTCTGCGGTAAGCAAGCGTAAGATCGCCTTGCCTCGCGGCGAGGTCGGAAAGCAGCAAAAGCGCCTCGATCTTGTTCTCCGTCCAGGCGTCCGGCAGGGACAAAAAGGCGGTCAGCGTGCGGCGCGCCTCGGCTTCCTTGCCGTTTTCTAATAGTTCCCTGCCGAAATAATAGGTGTCGCGTGCGGTAAAAGGGCGTCCTTCGCGCAACATTTTGCGATAAATCTGCAAATTTCTGCCCGGTTTTTTTTGTTTTTGCGGCTGATGACGAATGGCGACGGGGGTATATTCTACCCTGCCGCGGCAGGAAATCGCCTCGTGCACGGCGCCCGAAAAGCGGAATTCCGGCGTGTTTCTGACAAGCCGCTCGCGGTAGTACCAGAACGTGGGGTTCCCGCGGCGGTCGAACGCCGTTTCGTACCGGAAAAAGTAAGCGCCGACCTCCCCCGTCAGGCGGTTTTTGAGCGCCAGAAAGGCTTGCAGATTTTTCTCGTCGATGACGTCGTCGGCGTCCAGCCACAGATTATAATCCCCGTGCGAACGCGCGAAAACGGCGTTCCTGGCGGCGGAAAAGTCGTCTATCCAAGGGAAATCGAACACTTCTGCAGAAAAAGAGGAAGCAACTTCTTTCGTCCGGTCGCGCGAGCCGGTATCCGCGATCACGATCTCCTCCACCGCCCCCGAAAAGGGGGCGACGGCGCGGGCAAGCGTTGTTTCTTCATCTTTGACGATCATACACAAAGTTACGGTTTTCATACTGCAAGTATATGCAGACTCGCGCTTTGTTGCCCGTAGCGCTTTTGCGAAAGGGACGCATGCAGGCGCGGAACGCGTCGAAAGTCCGGCAGACGAACAATCTCTGCTTAATGATTAAAAACGTCGGGCGCGCAGAGCACCCTGCCCGCGGGGACGAACGCATACAACCGTCCGGAGGCAAACAAGCGCTTTTCGGGCGCCGGGCGGAACGCTTTTCTTTTCCGCGGCATAAGATACAGACAGGACAAAAGATGACTTTTGCCCGAGTTTTTGCCGAAACGCGCGCTTTCTTCCTGCGACACGTGCGGAATTTCGCCCGCAAATAAGCGCGGATTCCGCCTGCAGGTGAGCGAACGGCGTGCGTTCGGCACACAAAGGAGGAAGGCTTATGACGTGTTGCAGACCTTTTCAGTGCGGCGGCGACGTCCGCACGCGAGGACTTTTTTCCCAAGAGGAATCCGACGAGCGTTCTGCCCTTTCGTCGCGCAGTTCCGGCTGCGGCAGAAACCGTGACGCGGGGTGTTCGGCTACCGTGCAAACCGTGACGATCGCGCAAGGTCCCCGCGGTCCGCGCGGCGTAACGGGTGCCACGGGTGCGGTCGGTCCCGCGGGGGCGACGGGTCCCACCGGGGCGCAAGGGGTTCAGGGAATCCAGGGCGTGACCGGGGCAACAGGTGCTACGGGCGCCGCAGGTGCGACAGGAGCAACGGGTCCCGCGGGCGAACAAGGGATTCAGGGAATCCAGGGCGTTACCGGACCTACCGGTCCTACCGGCGCCGACGGCGCAGCAGGTGCAACGGG
>CAKQSI010000077.1 GCA_934272745.1 uncultured Clostridia bacterium
CCTCCCGCCGCCTTCACCTATTTGCAAAGCCGGCACCGGCAACTTGCCTGCCTTTCTCCACTCCGCCCGCGGCACAACGCGTTTCACGCACGCGCCGCGGACGGGAATAATGATAAGAAATGCGCGAGGAGAGGAGAGTTTCTCCACGCCTCGCGCATATAACTAATAATCCTGACCTTATTTAAATGAACAACACCCACTCCGAGGGGCGACGCGTGTTTATCATACACTGTGCCGCTCTCCAGAGTGGGAATAGTAAAATAAATAAAATAGGTATAGAAACGCGCCGCGGAGCAACTTTTGCTTCCCCGCGGCGCGTGCCTGTCATTTTTGCGTTTCCGAAAAATTTCCGGATTTCGACCCTTTTCTTCCCGATCTTCCGGAATCTTTTAACGCTTCCTGATTATCGTGTTACTTTTCTTCGTAATTATCGCAGCAGGTGCAGGTTTCCCCACAGCAGCAACCGACGTGAATGCCTTTCAGGCAGCAGGATTTTCCACCTTCGTTATGACGGCACTGCGAAACGCTGCAAGTGATTGCCTGGTTGTGTTCCATAAAAATTACCTCCTTTAGGCAAATGCCTATCCTTATTATGGACGAAAACGGGCAAACTTATTGACAAACGCGCAAAAAAATTGTAAAATATCGGCAAGAAAACTGTAGCGTTCCGTGCGCGAAAGGGGCTTAGGGGTTCCGCGTTTTGCGGAGAAGATGAAAGCGGCTTCCGCATTCCGCGGCCGCCATAAAAAATCTGCGCCGCGCCCCACTTTTAAGGAGAGCAAGTATGAAAGTTATCTTAACCAAAGACGTGAAAGGTTCCGGAAAAAAGAACGATATTATTGAAGTCAGCGACGGCTATGCCCGTAACTTTTTGCTGAAAAAGGGGCTGGCGGTGGAGGCTTCTGCCGTCAACGTCAACTCGGTCAACAACCAGAAGCAGGCGGCGGCGTTCCATCTGGAAGAAGAAAAGAAAGCCTGCCGCGCTTTGGCGGAACAGTTGAAAACGGTCACCGTGACGGTTTCCGTGCGCTGCGGCGAAAACGGCAAGGTGTTCGGCAGCGTGACCAACAAGGAAATTGCCGACCGGCTGGAAGAAATGGGCATTTCCGTCGAGAAAAAGAAGATCGTTTTGAAAGACCCCATCCGTCAGGCAGGCGAATACACGCTGGACGTGCGTTTGATGCCCGAAATTTCGTCTAAGTTGAAAGTGGTCGTCAAGGCGGAGTAATTCCGCGCGCCGAGCAGAAAATGCGATCATCGGAAAACCTGTTTTGCATAAGTTTTTTGCATGACCGTTTTGCACGGCTGTTTTACATACCGTTTTTTAACGCGTTATACCGCGGCTGCATTTTGTATAACATTATTTAACGCTATACGTTACTGCCGCAGGCGGATAATCCGAAAGCGAACAATCAATATTTCAAACTGCAAATCTTTTTTTATACGAATTTTCGTTATCCCGTTTTTGTTATTCCGATAAAAACGGAAAGGTACGTTTATGACGTTAAAGCGGCGGGGGCGGGG